>JAZBPT010000028.1:0-11484 GCA_036351755.1 Wenzhouxiangella sp.
GCAGCACGCGGCGGTGGCCGTGTCGGATTCGCTCATCGCCGAACTGAAGTCGGCCGACGAAGTCGTCCTGGGCTTGCCGATGTACAACTTCTCGGTGCCGTCCACGCTGAAGGCCTGGATGGACCACGTCGCCCGCGCCGGCGTGACGTTCCGCTACACGGAGAACGGCCCGGAAGGGCTTGTCGGCGACAAGCCGCTCTACGTCTTCGCCGCTCGTGGCGGGCAATATGCCGGCACCGAGATGGACACCCAGACGCCGCTGATTCGCATGTTCTTCGGCATGCTCGGCATCCGCGACATTCGCTTCACCTACGCCGAGGGCCTGGCCCTGGGCGAGGAGCAGGCCGAACAGGCGCGCGCCCAGGCGGTCGAAGCCATCGAGAGACTGGCGGCCTGAGCGGTCGCCGAGGAGACGGACCATGACGACGCTACGCAAGCTCGAAGGCATCATCGAATCCCGTCCGACGTCGGACGGCGCCGGCGTCAAGCTGCGCCGCAGCCTGGGGCAGCAGGCGCACGACTCTGTCCGGCTGGACCCCTTCCTGATGCTCGACGAGTTCTACTCGGACAATCCGGACGACTATCTTGCCGGGTTTCCGCCGCACCCCCATCGCGGTTTCGAGACGGTCACCTACATGCTCGAAGGCCGCATGCAGCACAAGGACCACCTCGGCAATACCGGTGACCTCGGGCCCGGCGGGGTGCAGTGGATGACGGCCGGCCGCGGCGTGATCCACTCGGAAATGCCGCAGCAGTCGGAAGGGGGCATGCGCGGGTTCCAGCTCTGGATCAACCTGCCGGCGGCGGAGAAGATGAAGCCGGCCGCCTATCGCGATATCCCCGCCGATGCAATTCCGGAGATCGATCTGGCGGCGGGTCGCCTGCGCGTGATCGCCGGCTCGCTCACGGTCGACGGGCAGAGCGCGGCGGGTCCGGTCAACGACCGGGCTGGCGGGATGTCCACCGATCCGCGCTTTTTCGACCTGCGCCTGTCCCCGACCGGCGAAATCGAGCTGCCTTTGCCGGCCGGTCACGCCGCCTTCGTCTATGCCTACGAGGGCGAGGCGGAAATCGGTGGTGAGGCCTTGCCGCATCGCGCCGCCGGCGTGCTGGGTGACGGCGACGCCGTGCGCATCCGCGCCGGGCAGTCGGGGGCATCGCTCCTGATTCTGGCCGGCAAGCCGATCGGCGAGCCGGTGGCGCAGTACGGTCCTTTCGTGATGAATACGCGCGAGGAGATCGAGCAGGCGATCGAAGACTACCGCACCGGGCGCCTGACCGAAGCGGCCGCCTGAGCGGGCGCTTCAGGTCGCGGGCGCGTGCTGTCGGCGCACGCGCCGGGCGAACCGTCCGGCGCGGTTGAGTGCAATGCGCAGCGGAAGCGGCAGGGCTTCGAGCGGCAGGCGGTCGAGCAGGTTGCGCGTGGTCAGTCCGATTGCCGTGTCGCCCGTCACTTCCAGGCGGCGCTGGAAGAAGAGCGTGTCGGGATCCTCGAGCCGTGCGAGCAGGAGCAGGAACTCGACGGCCCGGCCACGGATGGTGGCCTCGGCCGGTTCACGGTCGGAAACGGCCTGCAAACGCCCCTCGCCGGCGGTGACCACCCAGCGAAGCCTCATGTCCTCGACCTCGATCGCCAGTCGTCGGCCGGCCAGGAAATCGAATTCCCCCTCGGCGAGCAGTTCGGCCAGCAAGTGATTGAGCGTACGCTCGAGCAGGCGCCGCTGGACTGGAGGTGGGCAGAGCCGGACGGGCAGGGCCACGACCCCGGGCGGCGGCATGCGCCGTGCCAGGAAGTCGAGCGGATGGGCGATGGTCGGTGGAGCGTTCATTGCGCGGCGCGTCCTGGTGTTGCGATCGGCAATCCGCCGGGATTCGAGGCCGAATCCCGGCAACGGAGCGAGCCGGATCAGTCGTCCAGGCTGCGGATGTAGGCGACGAGGTTGTCGAGGTCTTCGTCGTTGAGCGAATGACCGAATGCGGCCATCATCGGCGACAGGCCGACCGCGGGGCCGCCGTCCTTGATGACGGTGCGGATGTGCTCGTCGTCGACGGAGTTCTGCCATTCGCTGGAACTGAGATCGCGCGGCTGCGGATTGAGCGCGGCGGATGCCGGCCCGTCGCCATGACCGGTCGGGCCGTGGCAGGTTGCACACAGCTGCTTGAACTTGGTTTCGCCGGCGGCGGCGTCGGCGGCCAGGGACGGCTGGGCCGCGGCGGCGCCGGCGGCGAGAATGACTGCAGTCAAAAGAACACGCATTTCGACTCTCCTGTGGGTCTGGGTTGTGCGTACGCCTATTCTAGGGCCGGTCGATCCGTCTGCGCTGAATCAAGGCTGAATAAACGCCAAAAGATGCGTCGATTATATCTCTTTTGGCGCGTTCGTGGCGCCACCGCGCTTCGCGGCGGTGAGCCGCTGCGCCACGTGGACGCCGTCCGACCTATACTTGGCGGCCGGATTCGATTCAAAGAAGACTTCCCTGCAAGGCACCTGGAATGAACCTGATCGAGAAACACCACCAGCGCCGCGTCGGCATCTGGCTGCTCCTGTGCTGCCTGGTCCTCTTTTCCCTGGTCATGCTCGGCGGCGCGACCCGCCTGACGGGATCGGGCCTGTCGATGGTCGAGTGGGAGCCGGTGACCGGCATCATTCCGCCGACCAGCGAGGAAACCTGGATGCGGGAGTTCAATGCCTATCGTCAGAGCCCGGAATACCAGAAGGTCAACCGCGGCATGTCGCTCGACGAGTTCAAGGTGATCTACTGGTTCGAGTTCGGCCACCGGCTGCTGGCGCGCTCGCTCGGCCTCGTTTTCGCGCTGCCGCTGGCCTGGTTCTGGTGGCGCGGCTGGATTCCGCGCAGGCTTCGCTGGCCACTGGTGGGGCTGCTGGGGCTTGGCGCCCTGCAGGGCTGGATGGGCTGGTACATGGTCCAGAGCGGCCTGATCGACATCCCGAGAGTCAGCCCCTATCGCCTGGCCGCTCACCTGAGCCTGGCGCTGATCATCTTCTCGTTCATGTTCCGGCTGGCGCTGGGCCTGCTCATGCCGGCCGAGCACCGGCCGCATCCGATGCGGCGATGGACCATCGTTCTGCTGATGATGACGGGGCTGACCGTCTTCGTGGGCGCCTTCGTCGCCGGCCTGCGCGCCGGTTTCGTGTACAACGATTTCCCGTTCATGGCCGGGCGCCTGATTCCCGAAGGCATCCTGGGGCTGGAACCGCTGTGGCGCAATTTCTTCGAGAACACCGCCACGGTCCAGTTCATGCACCGCGTGCTGGCGCTCTCCACGCTGGCGGTGGTGATCGCCGCCTGGATCCGCCAGCGCGCTCATCCCCTCGATCGCGGCGCGCGAGTTGCCTTCCACCTGCTCTTCGCGATCGTCACCCTGCAGGTCGCGCTCGGCATCGCGACGCTGATGCTCTACGTGCCGGTGGTGCTCGGGACGCTCCACCAGGGAACCGCGGTGCTGGTGCTGGGCGCGGTGATCGCTGCGGACTATCGCGTCAGCCACTCGCGCGCGGCGGGGACGCATTCCGGCCGCCTGGCCCCTGCCTGAGGCCCGTCGGCCGGGAAGGCGGGCGCCCTCAGGCGGCCAGGTCGCCGCGCGCGGCGCGTTCGAGCCGATCGGCGTCCAGGACGGTGATGAAGCGGGCGTCCATGTCCAGCGCGCCCGCGCGCTTGAGTGCGGTCAGGCTTCGCGAAAGGGTTTCGGGCTGTACGGCCAGGAGTCCGGCGATGTGTTTCTTGCTGGCCTCCAGGCGAAACGTCTCGGGCTCCCCTCGCTTTCGGAATTCGTCGAGCAGGTAGTGCGCCACGCGCAGGTGCGCGTTCTGCAGCGCCAGTGACTCGATCTGGTCGATCTTCTCGTGCATGCGCATCGACAGGGTGCCCAGCAGCCGGAAGCAGGCGTCGGGGTCGTCCCGAAGCGAATCGACCAGGTCGTCGGCGTCGATTCCGACCAGTTCGCTCGGCTTCAGGGCCACGCAATGGACCGGGTAGACGCGCCTGGGCATGAACAGCGTCGCCTCGGCGAAACTGCGTCCCGGGTTGATGATCGCGATGATCTTCTCCTGCCCGGCATCGGAAAGGCGGTACAGCTTGAGCTGGCCCTTCCGGCACAGCCAGATCCGCCGCGCGGGGTCGCCGTGGCGGAACAGTGTTTCGCCGCGCTCGACGGACACCGCGCGGGCCCTGGACAGCGCTCGTGCCAGTCCGGGCTCGTCCAGGCCGCTCAGCAGCGGAAATCGGCGCAGTTCCTCGATGGTCGGTTCTCGACGGTCATTCATGGCAACATCCTCGTTCCGGCCGCGTCGCGGGGCCGAATTGGCGTATAGTTAGTAAAACAGTATTCCGGATACCACTATTTGACCGGAATCAACAAACCGGATCTCGATGAACATGAGCAGGTACGACGAAGAGCAACTGGTGGACTGGCTCAGCCCCCTGTTTCTCGGCTCCTACGCCGAGAACAACGAGCTGCTGGAGAAGGTGCTCGTGGAGTTGCTGCGCGACCATGTCTACTGGCGACGGAACATCCATCCCGAGGATCGCCCGCAGATTCCGGTGCTGGCCGAGACGGGGCCCGAGTACCGTCGCTTCGTCGGCCGCATGAAGACCGAGTTGCACGGCCTGACCGCACGGCTGAAGAACTCCGCGCCATTCTTTAACCCGCGCTACATCGGGCACATGGCCTCCGATCTGCTGCTGCCCGGGCTGATCGCCCAGCTGGTCACGACACTCTACAACCCCAACCACGTGACCGACGAGGCGTCGCCGGTGACCCTGCCGCTGGAGCTCGACCTCGGGCGGCAGCTGGCGACCATGTTCGGGCTCAACACGGATCCGAAACGCGAGCCCTGCGCCTGGGGCCACGCCACGTCGGGCGGCACCATCGCCAACGACGAGGCCCTGTGGTACTTCCGCGCGGTGCGCTACTGGCCCCTGGCGGCCGCCAGGGCCATGCGCGAAGCCGGCTTCGAGCCCGGGGAGATCGCCTACGGTCCGAAGGATTTCCTGCAGGCTTCCGACCAGGCCCTGTTCAACCTGCCGATCGACACCGTCATCCGGCTGCGGCGCGCCCTGCTGGCCGAGGTCGAACGCAAGCTCGACCGACGCGCGGCACGCCGCCTGGCCAAAGCGATCGAGGCCGAGCGGGTCGAGACCCTGGGCATGGCCGAGTTCCATGGCCGCCACCCTGAGCTGGGCACGCCGTGCGTCCTGGTCGCCGATACCGCGCACTACTCCTGGGAAAAAGCGCTCAAGCTCCTGGGCCTGGGCAGTGCACAGCTCGAGGCCGTGGCCGTCAACGAGCGCATGCGCCTGGACGCCGACGCGCTCGAGCGCAAGCTCGCCCGGCTCCACGAGCAGGGCCGGCCGGTGCTGGCGGTCATCGGCATCCTCGGCACGACCGAATTCGGATCGATCGATCCGATCCACGAAATCGTGGCCGCCCGGCAGCGCTGGCGCAAGGCCGGCCTGGAGTTCGCCGTCCACGTCGACGCCGCCTGGGGCGGCTACCTGGCCAGCATGTTCCACCGGCCCGACGGCACGCTGCTCGGTCACGAGGACATGCAGCGCGAATTCCACTTCTTCCCCTCGGCGCCGGTCTACAAAGCTTTCGCTGCACTGCGCCATGTCGACTCACTGACGGTCGATCCGCACAAGCTGGGCTACGTGCCTTTCGGCTGCGGCGCCTACGTGGCGCGCAACCGCGGCATGACCGACTTCATCAGCCAGAAGGCCGCCTACGTCTTCGACGAGGCCGAAGCCACCGCCGACTCGGAGTACGAGCGCCGCTTCCGCAACCTGGGGCAGTACATCCTCGAAGGATCCAAGCCCGGTGCGGCCGCAGCCGGCGCCTGGCTGAGCCACCGGGTGCTGCCGCTGGACTCCGAAAACATGGGTCGCCTGATCAGCGAAACGATCCGCAACTGCGAGTATTTCTTCGAGCACGTCGACCAGTTGCGCGACGAGCTCGACGGCATCGCCCGGGTCGTCCTGCCCTTCGAGCCCGACACCAACCTGGTTTGCCTGGCGATCAATCCGGCCGGCAACCGATCCCTGGCGAACATGAACGCATTCGGACGTCGGTTGTACGCGCACCTGGGCGTGGGAGAGGAAATCGACATCCACACGCGCGAGTTCTTCGGCTCGCGCACCCTGGTGCATCGCGACAAGCTGGGCGCGAAGGCCGCCGCGCGCCTGATGGATGAACTCGATCTCGATCCGACGACCTTTGTGGAAGAACCCGACGATTCCGGCGAGCAGGCCGATAGCGTCTTTCTGCTTCGCCACACCCTGATGAACCCCTGGCTGAGCGGACACGAGGAAGGCCTGAACTACCTTGACCGCTACTGCCGACACCTCGCCGCCCTGGTGCGGCGCGAACTGGCCGACTGACATCCAAGGAGCAACGCTTGCCATGAAACACCGATCAATCCTACTGCTGGTCTTCATGCTGACGCTGGGCGCGGGCAGCCTGGCTTATGCCCAGCAGGGCCAACACGAACACGGGCACGAAAAGATGCACGCCAGCGGCGAGCTCGAACTGCAGCGCCCCGAGACGGGCAAATGGCGCAGCGACGAGTCGCTCCGACAGGGCATGAGCGAACTGAAGGCCGCCTTCGAACCGGCCCACGAAGCCTACGGCAACGATGCCTTCGGCGCCGGCGAGGCGGTCCAACTGGCCGATACCATCGAGCAAAAGGTGAACTTCATGTTCGCCAATTGCCGGCTGCCTGCCGAAGCCGACGCCGAGCTGCACAAGCTGCTGGCCGCCTCGCTCGACGCCGCGCGAATGCTGCGCGAGTCAGACGAACCGCACCGGGGCCTGCACCGGCTGCACCGCGTGCTGCAGGCCTATCCTGAACATTTCGAGCACCCCGACTGGGCGGACTGACACGAACCGCGGGTCGCCAGAGGCTCGGTCTCATTTGCGAAGCGCGGGGTACACTGGCCTTCGATCCGGGTGAACGCCCGCCTTAAATCAATCGATCGAGGAAAGCCGCTGGTGACCCGACTCCTACTGAGCCCGATCCTGCTCGCGATGGCGCTGTGCGCAGCGCCCGTCACGGCCGAAGATGTCCGCGAAAGCGGGCGCCTCGTCCATGACTTCGATACCCGGGAGGCATTCGATGCCGCGCAGGTGCCTGCCTACACGGGCGCGCGCGAGGCCGTCCATGACCGCATCGATGCCGATATCGAGCAGCACATTGCCGAACTGCAGCGCTGGGTGCGCCAACCTTCGATCAGCGCGCAGGACAACGGCATCGACGAGATGGCCCGGCTGCTCGCCGGCGATCTGAGAAAGCTGGGCTTCGGCGAGGTCGACATCGTCGAAACCGACGGGCATCCGGGCGTGTTCGGCCACTACGACGCCGGCGCGGAAAAGACCCTGGTCGTCTACATGATGTACGACGTCCAGCCGGTCGAAGACAACTGGCAGATCGACGATCCCTTCGCCGGTGAACTGGTCGAAACCGATCTGGGCACGGTACTGATGGCGCGGGGCGCGACCAACCAGAAAGGCCCCGAGCGGGCCTTCCTCAATGCGCTCGAGGCCATCATCGCCACCGAAGGGGCACTGCCCGTCAATCTCTACGTCGTGGCCGAGGGCGAGGAGGAGCTGGGCTCGACCCATTTCGACCAGGTGCTGGCCCCGTACCTGGATCGCCTGCGCGAGGCCGACGGCGCCTACTTCCCGATGAACCTGCAGGGAAGCGGCGGCTCGGTGGCGCTCGCACTGGGCGTCAAGGGCATCGTCTACTTCGAACTGCGCTCGGCCGGCGGCGAGTGGGGCGGCCCCCGCGATCACGAGATCCACGGCTCCTACAAGGCCATCGTCGACGCCCCGGCGCTGAGGCTGGTCAACGCCATCGCTTCGATGACCTCCGCCGACGGCAACACCGTACACATCGACGGCTGGTACGAGGGCTTGCGCGGACCGACGCCGGAGGAAGAGCGGCTGATCAACGGCCTGGTCGAACACGGCGCTTTCGCCGGTCTCAAGGAATCGCTCGGCGTCGACCGCTGGGTCGATGGCCTGGAAGCGCGCGATCTCGTGCTGCGCTACCTGTTCGAGCCCACCCTCAACGTCAACGGCATCTGGTCGGGTTACACGGGCGAGGGCGGCAAGACGATCCTGCCGCAGGTCGCCACCGCCAAGATCGACTCCCGCTTGCCGCCCGGACGCGAACCGGAGCAGGTCTGGCGCATGATTCGCGACCACCTGGACCGCCACGGCTACGCCGACCTGGAGATCGTCCAGATCGAAGGTCGCGGCTATCCCGCGGCAACCACCTCCGTGGAATCCGAGCTGGTCCGCACCGCCATCTCGGTGTTCAACCGATACGGATACCCGCCCGCGGTGTCGCCCTGGCTGGCGGGCAGCGCGCCCTTTTACCAGTTCACCGACCGCCTCGACCTGCCGTTCGTGTTCGGCGGGCTGGGTCACGGTGCCGGCGCGCACGCACCCGATGAGTTCATGCTCATCCACCCGGCCAAAGGCGTTCAGGCCGCCGGGCTCGCCGAGGTCGAGAAGTTCTACGCCGACCTGCTGTTCGCTTTCGCCGAGGGCTGAGCCGGGCCGCGCTCGATCGACAGCAGGATGAAGGTCGCCAGCAGGGCGGCGCTCCAGCAGGCCGCAGCCAGCAGCAACCAGGCGGGGCTGCCGGAGCCGAACAGCCTGGCCAGCGCGGACATGGACATCAAGGCCGTCGCCGCGACCAGCCAGCGAGCCCGAGCCGCCGGCTCGATCCTCAGTCGAAGCAACCGGGTGCGCAGCATGATGGTGGTCGTCAACGTGCCCAGGGCACCGATGGTGATGGCGTGCGTCGCGGCCGCAGGCGCCGGCCCCGGGTCGAGCCCGCGGCTCGCGCCCAGAAGGATCAGCCCGGCGCCCAGCCAGGCGTAGCCGACGCCCAGGCAGACCAGGTCCGCCCGATTCGCACACCGCCAAAGACGCCAGCGCAGCAGGCGGATGATCGCCAGCGCGCCGACGACAATCAGCAGCGGACCGTGCACGAGGGCCAGGGCGGGAACCGGCCCGGTGAGTGCCGCGGCGATCATCGCCACCAGGATCGCCCCCTCGATGCGCGGCTGCACACGTGCTTCCAGGCTTCCGCCGCGACGCTCGATGGCCCCGGCCGCCGCCGGAGCGATCAGGCGGCCGCCGAAGAACAGCATCAGCAAGGCAAACAGCAGCACCGCCTCGCCCAGTACCAGGTAAAGCAGGAAGCCGCCGCCGCGCGCCAGGATCAGGTGAAATCCGGCGGCGCAGGCGCAAAGCGCGAGAATCAACGGGCCGGTCAGGCGGTTGCGCCACTTCTTGGCCGCCTTCATGAATCGCGGCGCAGCTGTGGCCGCCAGCACGGCGGCAAAGCCGATATTGCTCGCCGCCGCCAGTGGACTCTCGGGCAGGAACAGGAAAGCCAGGCGGGCGGTCAGCCAAAGGGCCAGCAGGAGCGCAAGCCTCGGCCACTCGATGCGGTTGACCAGAAATCCGCAGACCACCGCCAGCGCGTAGCCGAACAGCAGTTCGTGGGCATGCCCGGCCGGTGTGCGTAGCCCCGGCGGTGCCGGCATGATTCCAGTCCATCCGGCGGCGAACAGCGGCAGGGCGAGCGCCCCGTAGCATGCGGCCAGGGGAAAGAACCAGCTTTCGGTGATCACCCGCCCGGCAGCGGCGGCCGCCCTCGGGCGCCTGGTTTTGCAGGTGTCTGTCATAATATGCATATTACATACTTTAATGGGGCAGTGGCTCGTCAGCGCCCCGGGAGTGAGCAACATGCACCGACCGCCGGATCCCCGCTTCAAGGCCTGGGAGTGCGTCGGCTGTGGCCGCATCGAAGCGCCGCAGCCCTGCCTGGGCATCTGCCAGGATCGCGCTGTCGAGCTGGTCCATGCCGACGACTACGAGCAGCTGCAGGCCGACAATGGCCAGATGCGCGAACTGATCCTGCGTTTGGCACGCACCAGCCCGCGAGACGGTCAGTGGGAGGCGGGCTACCGGGCCCTGCAGAGTCGAGCGCTGGACTTGCTGGACCGCCTCGAGCGGCAGGATGTGCCGGATTGATGCCAGAATGGCAGCAATGGCCATCGAACTCGAACTGTCCGACCTGCAGGCTGCCCGCGAGCGCATCCGCGAGCAGATCGTGCTTACGCCGATGAACGCCAGCGAGCGACTGGCCGGGCGTATCGGCGCGTCATTGTTTCTCAAGCACGAAAACCTGCAACTGACCGGTTCGTTCAAGATCCGCGGCGCCAGCAACAGACTCGCGAATCTCGATGCGGCCGGCAAGAAGCCCGCCGGGGTGGTGGCCGCCTCGGCCGGAAATCACGCCCAGGCCGTGGCGCACGCCGCCCGGCGCTTCGGCCTGCCCGCCACAGTGGTCATGCCCGAGACCGCACCGATGACCAAGGTCGCCGCATGCCGGTCGCTGGGCGCGCGCATCGAGCAGGTCGGCACCGGCCTGGAGGAAGCCACCGAACGCGCCCGCGAGCTGGGCAAGCGCGAGGGACTGGTTTTCATATCGCCCTACGACGACTGGGACATCATCGCCGGACAGGCAAGCTGCGGCCTGGAAATGCTCGAGGATCAGCCCGAGATGACGACCTGCGTCGTGCCCCTGGGCGGCGGCGGCCTGCTTTCTGGCATCGCGCTCGCGCTCAAGCTCCAACGCCCCGACATTCGCCTGATCGGCGTGCAGGCCGAATCAGTTGCGCCCTGGCGGCATTTTCTCGAAGACGGCCGCTTCGAGGCCACCGACCCCCAGGCGCGCACGATCGCCGACGGCATCAGCGTCAAGGCGCCCGGCAAGCTCACCCGCCAGGTCATTGCCGAATACGCCGACGAGATCGTGACCGTCGACGACAACGCCATCGCCAGCGCCATCGTGACCCTGCTGGAGAGCACCCGCACCATCGCCGAAGGCGGCGGCGCGGTCGCCCTCGCGGCGCTTCTGGAAGGACGGGTCGAACTTGCCGAAGACGAGCGGGTGGCCTGCGTGATCTCCGGCGGCAATATCGACATGGCCCTGGTGGGCCGCTCCATCGACTATGGCCTCAATGCGAGCGGACGCTTGCTGAGCGTCGCGGTGACGCTGCCGGACCGGCCGGGCAGCCTGGCCGGATTGATCGACGAAGTGGCCGCGCTGGGCATGAATGTCCGCGAGGTCCGCCACCGCCGGGGCGAGGTGCATGTTCCGGTGGGGTTTACCGAAATCACCCTCGAACTCGAAACGCGCGATGCCGGGCACCAGGCCGAACTGCTCGAAAGGCTGGCCGGCAAGAGAATCGGCGTGCGCGTGTTGGGCGAGAATCACTGAAACCGGACGGAAGACGGAAGTCAGCCATGACCGATCGAATCCGAATTCAGCGCATTTATGACGACGACCTGGCGGGCGGGGGCACGCGCGTGCTGGTCGATCGCGTGTGGCCGCGCGGCATCTCGAAGGACGATGCCGACCTGGATCACTGGTTCAAGGAC
>JAZBPT010000029.1:0-12563 GCA_036351755.1 Wenzhouxiangella sp.
TCCTCGACGTTCAGGCCATAGCGCGAGAGTGCTTCGCGCTCGGGCACCACGGCCAGCATGGGCAGGCCGCTGACCTGCTCGACCCGGGCGTCGGCGGCGCCTTCGATCTGTCGCACTTCGGCCAGGATGTCGTTGGCCGTCGCCAGCAGCTGGTCGAGGTCGTCGCCGAACACCTTGACTGCCAGGTCGGCCCGCACACCGGAAATGAGTGCATTAAATCGCATCTCGATGGGCTGCGTGAACTCGTAGTTGTTGCCCGGCAACTGGGTGACCGCCGTCTCCAGTTCGGCGATCAGTTCGGCCTTGGGCTTGTCCGGATCGGGCCATTGGGCTCGCGGTTTGAGAATGACGAAATTGTCGGCTACTCCCGGCGGCATGGGGTCGGTGGCGACCTCGGGCGTACCGCTGCGCGCGAACACCTTGTCGACCTCGGGAAAGGCCTTGAGTCGCGCTTCGATCTGCTTCTGCATCTCGATGGCCTGCTCCAGGCCGGTGCCGGGGATGCGCAGGGAATGCAGCGCGATGTCGCCCTCGTCGAGCTGGGGGATGAACTCCCGGCCCATGCCGGAGGCCAGCCACACCGAGCCCAGTACCAGGCCGACCGCCGCGGCGAGCACCACCGCGCGCCAGCGCAGGGCCCACTCGAGCACGGGACGATAAATCGATTTCAGGCCGCGGAGGAGGGGATTCTCCCGTTCCTTCACGGGCCCGCGCATGAACAAGGCCACGGCCGCCGGGACAAGGGTCAGGCAGAACACCATGGCCGAGATCAGGGCCATGACCACGGTGGCCGCCATGGGATGGAACATCTTGCCCTCGACCCCGGTCAGGGTGAAGATCGGGATGTAGACCAGCGTGATGATGGCCACGCCGAACAGGCTCGGCCGGATCACTTCGGTCGTGGCCTCGTAGACTACCTGCAGGCGTTCGCGAAGCGGCAGGGTCGCGCCGACATCTCGTTGCGCATGGCCCAGGCGCCGCACGCAGTTCTCGACGATGATCACCGCGCCGTCGACGATCAATCCGAAGTCGAGCGCACCCAGACTCATCAGGTTGGCCGACACACCGGCCTGCACCATGCCCGTCAGAGTTGCCAGCATTGCCAGCGGAATGACCGCGGCGGTGATCAGGGCGGCGCGGACATTGCCAAGCAGCAGGAATAGCACCACGACGACCAGCAGGGCGCCTTCGAGCAGGTTGGTGCGCACCGTGGCGATGGTTTTGTCGACCAGGCTGGTTCGGTCATAGACCGCTTCGACCCTGATCCCGTCCGGCAGCGAGGGCTTGACCGATTCGAGCCGCTCGGCAACGTCGCTTGCGACAACGCGGGAGTTCTCGCCCTTGAGCATCATCACGTTGCCCAGCACGGTTTCCTTGCCGTCACGCGTGGCCGCGCCGGTTCGCAGTTCCCGTCCGATCGCCACGTCGGCCACATCGGTGACGCGAATCGGCACGCTGCCGTGGCGGGCCACCACCACCTGCCCGATGTCGCCGAGGGTCTTGAGCTGGCCGGGCGAGCGGACCAACAGACGCTGGCCATTGCGCTCGATGAAGCCGGCGCCGCGATTGCTGTTGTTGCGCTCCAGAGCGGTGACCACTTGATCGAGCGTGACGCCGTGACGCAGCAGGCGTTCCGGATCCGGGGTCACGTGGTACTGCTTGTCGAAACCGCCGATGGTGTTGACCTCGACCACGCCGGGCACCTGGGCAAGCTGTGGCCGGATGATCCAGTCCTGCACCTCCCGCAACGCCATGGCATCCCAAGGCGAGCCGTCCGGCCGGGTCGCGCCCGGTTCGGTCTCGACGGTGTACATGAAGATCTCGCCGAGCCCGGTGGCGATGGGGCCCATCACAGGCTCCAGGCCCTCCGGCAACACGCCCTTGACGCCGCTCAGGCGCTCGTCGATGAGGTTGCGCGCGAAGTAGATGTCGGTGCCTTCCTCGAAGACCACGGTGACTTGCGACAGGCCGTAGCGCGAGAGCGAGCGCGTGTAGGCGAGGTTGGGCAGGCCATAGAGCGCGGTTTCGACCGGGAAGGTGATCCGCTGCTCGGCCTCCAGCGGCGAGTAGCCGGGCGCCTCGGTGTTGATCTGGACCTGGACGTTGGTGATGTCGGGCACCGCATCGATGGGCAGGTGCTTATAGCTCCAGACGCCCAGTCCGACGACGCCCAGCACCAGGCAGAGGACGAGGACGCGTCGCTCGATCGAGAAACGCACGATGGAATCGATCATGACCGTCTCCTCAGTGGTGGTGACCCGCGCCGGACTTCTCGAGGTCGGCCTTGATCAGGTAGCTGTTCTCCACCACATAGGACGCGCCGGGCGAGAGGCCCGAGAGCACTTCCGAGCGGCGGTCGTCACGGCGCCCGAGTTCGACCGGCCGGGGCTCGAAGCGGTCGCCGTGCTGGACGAAGACCACGGTGCGGCCGTCCATCTGCTGAAGCGCGCGATTGTCGACGGCCAGCGGTACCTCGACGCGCTCGACCAGGATGCGGGCGGCGACCCGGTCGCCCGGCAGCCACGCCTTGTCGGCGTTGTCGACGCGCGCCCGCGCGATTGCGAAGGGTTCGCCGTTGCGGGCCGCCAGTACGTGCTCGATGGTGGACTCGGTCGTTCGCGTGCCGCTTTCGATGTGCACCGGCTGTTCCGTGGCCACCTCCCCGCGCCGGGCGGGAAAGACCTTTAGTTCGGCCCACAGCAGCCGGCTGTCGACGATGACGAACAGTGACTCGTCGCCGGCCACTTCGCCGGCATTGGCGTGGCGGTGCTGCACCACGCCGTCGATCGGCGAGGGCAGCGGGTAGCCCTGCAGGCTTTCGTTCGACTCGACCGTGGCCAGGGTCTGCCCGCGCTCGACGCGATCGCCGACGTCGACGTCGACGGCCACGATCAGGCCGGGGAAGCGAGCGCGCACCTGCGCTCGCCGATCGGGCGATGCGACGAGTTCGCCGAATACGCCAAGTCGACGCTCGATCGTGGCGGCGCCGGCCGGGCGCACTGAGATTCCCGAGGCCTCGGCCATTTCGGGCCTGATACGTACGTGGGCGGCTTCGCCCTCGTGCGTTTCGTGGGCATCTTGCTCGTCGTGGGATTCGTCCTGGGCGAAGACGGCCAGGGGCAGCGCGAGGACGGCCGCCGCCAGAATGCAAGGGAAACGGTTGTTCATGATGTCGGAGTCCGAATCGTTCAGGGTCGGGCCATGTCCCGGCCGTCGGCCAGGGACTGGGCAGTGAGTTGTTCGATGAGCGCCTGGTTGAGCAGCGCCTCGGCCGCTGCGTCGGCCAGGGCCCGCCGGGCCTCGAGCAGTTCGCGTTGGGCAGAGATCCAGTCCAGATAGCTGTAGCGGCCGAGCTCGTAGGCCTTTCGCGTTTGTTCCAGCGCCTTGGTCAGGGCCGGAATGACGTCCGACTTCAGGGTTGCGACCGCCTCCCTCGCCTGGGCATGCGCCTGCCAGGCGCTGTGAACACGGGCGCGCAGGCGGGCCAGGGCCGAGCGCTTTTCCGCGTCGACCATCTCCCGGGCTGCGCGGGCCGAGGCCAATTGGCCGCGATTGCGCGAGTCGGCGAATAGCGGGATCGAAACGCCGGCGGTCAGGGCGGTGTCGTCGAGTCCGCGGTGATATCGCGTACCGATGCGCCAGCGGATGTCGGCGCTCGATCGGCTCTGCGTCAGGGCCAGTTCGGCATCGCGAAGGCGCGCCTCGCTGGCGAATCGCTCGACGGCCGGCGTGGATTCGATGCGCCGATCGAGCGAGTCGAAATCACCGATCGGGGCGCTTCGATACAAGTCGCCGGCGACGCGCTCGAAGGCCGGCCGGGGCTCGCCCCAGAGCGCCGAGATTCCGGCCAGGAGACCGGTGTGTTCGGCCTGGATGGCGGCCACCTCCAGCCGGGCCCGGGCCAGGGCCGCCTCGGCCCGCAGGCGCTCGGCGGCCGGAGCGGCACCCCGATCGACGCGCTCGCCCACCAGCTCGAGGTTGGTCTCGGCGAGCGCTACGGCGTCGCTTGCGATGGCGAGCTTTTCCTGCAGCGCCAGCGCGCTGATGAAGCGCTGCGTGGCCTCGCCAAGCAGGTCCAGCGCCCGTGCCTGCTCCTCGGCGTCGAGCTGCGCCAGCCGCGAGTCGACCACCCTCGTGCGATTGTGCCGCTTGTCGCCGAGTTCGATGACCGAGGACAGCGAAACGGCCAGCTCCAGCTCGTCGGCACCGGCGAAGTCACCCGTGCCGACGAGATTCTCCGCCTCCACGCCGAGTTCGAAGCCGGGCGCAAGCCCGGCCGCGCGCCGTACTCCGGTCAGCACGCCCTCGCGCCATTCGAAAACGCGCATTTCCGGGTTGTGTTCGAGCGTTCGTTCGAGCGCTTCGGGTAGGGTCAGGGCATTCTCGGCTCCTGCCGTCGGGACTACCCCGAATACGAATACGGCGGCCAGAATGACTTCGGTTGACCGGCGTGTGAGCCGGTGTCGAGCGCCCCGCCAAGCGTCCAGCTCCTCTCGGTAGGCGGTCTTCAGGTCGTCATGCATGGTGTTCGCTCCCTTTGTTGGCGTTTTGCGCGCCGCTGTTGCCGCAGTGCTTCGACTCGTTCCCGACTCGGTCTGCGACTTCGAGACCGGCAGGACCATGAGCGCGCCATTGACGCCACGCGTCGGTGAGCACTTGCCAGGCGGAGTGAAGGAACAGCGCCGCAATGGCGACCCCCACGGCTACGTCGGGCCACAGGGATCCGGTCATGCTCACCCCCACTGCGGCGCCGAGCACGCTGGTATTGGCAACGAGATCATTGCGCGAGCACAACCAGGTGGAGCGCATGTTCAGGTCGTCGTCTCGGTGGCGGTAGAGCAACAGGAAGCAAACGGTGTTGGCGGCCAGGGCGACGCCCCCAATGACACCCATCAAGCCGGGATCCGGCAGGACGCCGAGTACGCTCTTGCGAACGGCCTCCCCGATCACGACCAGCCCGAAGAGAAGCATGAGCGCGCCCTTGGCGAGTGCGGCACCGGCTCGCATGCGCTCGCTGCGGTGCAACGCGTAGAGCGTCAGCGCATAGACGGAGGCATCGCCGAACATGTCCAGGGAATCACCCAGCAGCGCGGTCGACCGCGCCAGCCAGCCGCTGATGAACTCGACCAGGAACATGGCGGCATTGATCGCGAGCACGACGTAGAGCACGCGGCCCTGCCGGGCGCGCAGTGCCCCCAGTTCACCGGCCTTGTTCTCGCAACAACTGTCCACCTCTCGGCACCTTTTGAACGTTTCGTGTCGCGTATAATGAAGGTTGTAGCGACTATAAGGTCAAGCGAAGCGTGATGACGATGGTCAGCGACAGACATTTCACTGTGGGCCAACTGGCCAAGGCCACGGGCGCGAAGGCGGTCACCATCCGCTACTACGACCGCCTGGGACTGCTGCCTTCGGCAGGCCGGTCGGCATCAGGGTATCGGCTGTACACCAGCAAGGAGCGAGATCGGCTTCTCTTCATCAGGCGAAGTCGCGCGCTCGGATTCAGTCTGGATGACATCCGGGAGTTGCTCGATCTGGCAGACCGGAAAGAGGCGTCCTGCGCGGCCGTGGATGCGAAAGTCGAGGAGCAGCTCGTGCGGGTCCGGACGCGCTTGAGCGATCTGCAGGCCCTTGAAACGGAGCTTGAACGTCTGAGCGATTGCTGTGAGGGGGGCGTGATAACGGATTGCAGGATCATCGAGTCGATTTCGGCCGGCGGCAGGCCTGATCCGGCCTCGTCTTGATCTCCGCTTGGCATCCGCCAACGGGTACAGCTCAGATGATCGATGTTGTCGCCGCATGGCCATGATTATGAGCCGGGATGTCACCGGTTGTTCCTGTCGCGCCGTACCACGCTGAATTGCCGGAGTGGCCTGCCGGGCACGGTCGGGCAGGTGTCGAACTCGACCGCCTGCTGGCGCAAACCGGGCACAATTTGGGCACAGCTTGGGCACAGGATCGATCTGGCTTTCCAGGAAGGGCGATCCCGGTCCGCCGGGTAGGGTGCCGGGGTCGCGAGATTTTGGGGTGTATCTCTCTGATCAGCAACGAAAAACGCCGGCACGGAGGCCGGCGTTCTTGCGGGATTCAGCTGGTCGGGGTGAGAGGATTTGAACCTCCGACCACTGCCTCCCGAAGACAGTGCTCTACCAGGCTGAGCTACACCCCGACGAAGCCGGCCATTCTAGTCGAACCCGGTCGGGGAGGCAAGACTCGGAGGCAAAAATCGCGGCCCGGTCGGCCTGGCTCTCGAAACCGGCGAGATTTCGGCGTATAGTCGGCGGCGGAACGCCTGTAGACGTCCCGCCTTGAGGGAGGCGGGCTCGATATCAGGCCGAAAGCCGAGGGGATGGTCGTGATACCCAGAGTCGAGATCCTGTCCGGGATTGAATTGACGCGGATATACAGTTGTCGCGGTGTTGCGCAAAAGTTAAAATGTTGTAATCCCGCTGTCACCGAGGGTTTCTAGAATGCCACGCACTCGTCAAGGCAACGAGCTGCGGGCCATTGCCCGAATGTGGTTCGGTTCCTTGGTATATCGGTTCCTTGTATATATGTCACCCAACGGAGTAGTTGCATGAAACTTGTAGACTTTTCGCGTCTTTCGCGCGTCTGGTCGGCGTTCATGGTGCTCGGCATGCTGGCGCTGGTCAGCCTGCCGGCGACCGATGCCAACGCCCAGGCCACGTCCGCCGATCTTCGCGGTCGCGTCATCGCCGAGGACGGCAGCGCCGTATCGGGCGCCAATGTCCAGATTCTCCACGTGCCCTCGGGCACCGTCTCCGAAGCGGTCACCGGCGAGACCGGCGGTTTCTTCCGCGGCGGTCTTCGCGTCGGCGGTCCCTACCAGATCACCGTGACGGCCGAAGGCTACGAAGCCGCCCAGGAAGGCGATATCTTCCTGGAGCCGGGTTCGCAGGATCCGCTGGTGTTCTCCCTGGGCGAGGCCGATCGGGATCTGGGCACGATCCAGGTGACCGGCACCGCCATCTCCGCGGCGACCGAGCTCAACAACGGCGTGGGCTCGACCTTCAGCGCTCGCGACATCCAGAACCAGCCGGCGGCCGACCGCGACGTGATCGCCACCATGGCGCGCGATCCGCTGGTTCAGACCGAAGAAGTCGGCATCATGTCGGTGGCCGGCGTCAACCCGCGCTTCAACGCCTTTGCCATCGACGGCTCTCTGCAGCAGGACGACTTCGGCCTGTCCGACGGCACCTACGCCACGACGCGCTCGCCGATCAACCTCGACGCCATCGAGTCGGCCACGCTGGTCGCCTCCGACTACTCCGTGACCTCCAGCGGCTTCACCGGCGGCCTCGTCAACGTCGTGACCAAGTCGGGCACGAACGAGTTCGACGGCTCGCTGTACTACGCCTATCAGGACGATTCCATGATCGGCAACGACTACGACGGCGGAGAGTACGATCCGGGCGATTTCGAAGAGAAGGAATACGGCTTCACTCTCGGTGGCCCCATCGTCAAGGACAAGCTGTTCTTCTTCGTCTCCTATGACGAGTACGAGAATGCCTCACCGGCCGATTTCTCGAACTCCGACCAGTTCAACGGCGTGGATCCGCAGTTCTTCGACGCGATCCGCCAGATCATCCAGAGCAACTACGGCTTCGATCCGGGCGGACGCCCGCAGGTCGTCAACGTGCCGCAGACTTCGGAACGCACGCTGGCCAAGCTCGACTGGAACATCAACAACGATCACCGCCTGTCGTTGACCTACCAGAAGTCCGAAGAGAACGACGTCAGCGTCGACTCGACGGCGCTTGAATCAGCCTGGTACGACATTCCGCTGTCGATCGAAGCGACCACCGCCGAGCTCTTCTCGGACTGGACCTACAACTTCTCGACCAACCTGCGCGTCAACTACACCGAAAAGGTGCGCGGTCAGAACTGCCGCGCGGGTTCGCAGTACGGCCAGATCTCGCTGGACTTCTTCGACCTCGACGGCATCGCCGGCAGCCCGCTGGAGGGCCTGTTGACCGAAGGCGGAGACTTCATCGCCGGTTGCGACAACTTCCGTCATGCCAATGCCTTCGATGACGAGCGCCTGCAGGTCTTCGCCTCCGGCGAGTATTTCATGGGCGATCACCTGATCACCTTCGGTACCGAGTACCAGCAGTACGACCTGTTCAACGCCTTCATCCCGTTCTCGAACGGCGACTTCCAGTTCGACAGCTACGAAGACCTGGTCAACGGCACCGCCGACGTGTTCTATAGCAACGTGTCGTCCAACAACGCCCAGCAGGGCGCCTCGCAGTGGGGCTACGACCACTGGGCCCTGTTTGTTCAAGACACCTGGTCGATCACGCCGGACTTCGAGCTGAGCTACGGCCTGCGCTACGAGCGCTTTGACCAGAGCGACGCCCCCGAATTCAGCCAGGCCGTCTACGACGAGTACGGCGTCGATACCAGCAACAACATCGACGGCAACGACCTGATCATGCCGCGCATCGGCTTCTTCTGGCGCCCGTGGAATCGCGCCAGCATCAGCGGCGGCTTCGGCCTGTTCGCCGGCGGCGATCCCAAGGTCTGGACCTCCAACGCCTTCCAGCAGGCGACCTTCGGCGCCTTCGCCGCCGACGTCCAGAATGTCGACATTACACAGGTGCCGCAGGAGCTGCTCGACCAGGTGGCCACCGGAACGGCGACGCCGATCGACTATATCGGTGAAGACTTCGACACGCCGTCCGACTGGAAGGCCTCGCTGCGCTTCGAGCAGGCCTTCGACTTCCAGATCGGCGGCCTGGACCTGGGTGACGACTATCGCTTCACCGCCCAGTATCTCTACACCGAGGCCCGCGACGGCTTCATCTGGGAAAACGTGGCCCACACCAACGAAGCCGCGCTGCCGCTGGGCACTGCCCCGGACGGTCGTCCGATCTACGCCGACCTCGAAGACCTGGGTATTCCCAACCTGACCCGACTGACCAACAGCAGCGGCTCGAACAGCAGTGTGCTGTCGCTCAGCCTGGCCAAGTACTTCGACAGCGGCGTGAACTTCAACTTCAGCTACGCCTACCAGGACACCGAGATCGTCTCCGAGGGCACCTCCTCGCGAGGTATCTCGAACTGGCGTTCGATCTTCGCCGTCGACAAGAACGATCCGACGCCGCGTCTGTCGCCCTGGAACATCGAGCACTCGTTCAAGCTGAACCTGGGCTATGAGCGTGCCTTCTTCGGTAGCTACGCGACCCGCGTCGACCTGTTCGGTCGCGTGTTCAAGGGCGACGTGTTCAGCACGTCCTACGACGTCGATCCTGACAATACTCTGTTCGGTCGTGCCGGTCTGGGTGAAGCGCCCTACGACAATATCCCGCTCTACATCCCGGACCTCAACGGCGATCCGCGCGTGGTCTACGGCTCGGGCTTCAACATGGACGAGTTCGCCGAATACGTCCGCAACAACGGCATTCCCACCGGTCAGATTCACGAGCCGTACTCGTCGACCTCCAACGACTGGAACAACATCTGGGATCTGCGCTTCCAGCAGGAAATCCCGAGCATTCCGGGCCTGGATCGCTTCGTCGGCGAGAATCGGTTCAAGGTCATTCTCGATATCGAGAACTTCCTGAACCTGCTCAACGACGACTGGGGCCGCTACACCAATGGACCGTTCTTCGGTCAGGCCGCCGTCATGGACGCCGACCTGGTTTCGGCTGCCGACGTGGCCGCCAACGGCATCGACGGCGCCACGGCGCTGACCGGCGACCAGCCGCGTCAGGTCTGCCAGGCCTCCAGCGACTGCCTGTACCGCTACAACGAGTTCGACGGTGATCCCACCGCGTTTACCGATCGCCAGCGTTCGGTTTACGAAATCCGCCTGACCCTGCGCTATGATTTCTGATCAGCCGGCGTAATCAGGAAGAGAACCCGGCTGCGGCCGGGGTCTCGAAGGAAACGGCCAGCCCTCGTGCTGGCCGTTTCCGTTTCGGGCCGCCATAATGAACGGTTTGCACAAGCCTAGAGAAAAGATGAACGAATTCGCAGCGCACAAGAACGAAGAGCTCCGGGACACGGTTTCGACCAGCGTCTACCCGGCGCGAAGCCTCAAGGTGCTCTCGCGCGCGGAAGTCGCGCGCCTGTCGGACGCCACCGAAGAGGTGGGCGGCTTGCTTCGCCAGGTGGCGCTCGCGGTTCTGACCTCGGGCGAGCAGGGCGACGACGCCGAGAAGATGCTCGAGACCTACAAGGATTTCCGCATCGAGGTGCACCAGGTCACCCGCGGTATGCGCATCGACCTGGAGAACGCGCCGGGCTGCGCCTTCGTCGACGGCGAGATGATCCGCGGCATCCGTGAACTGCTTTCGGCCGTCGTGCGCGACATCGTCTACTTCCACACCGAGATTCATCCCAGTCCGTATTTCGATCTCGACAGTTCGGAGGGGATCACCAACACCGTCTTCGAGATCCTGCGCAACGCCAAGCTTCTGGACACGGATGTCGATCCGCGCATGGTCGTGTGCTGGGGCGGGCATTCGATCAGCAGCGAGGAGTACGACTACACCAAGGAAACCGGCTACCAGCTGGGGTTGCGCGGCATGGATATCTGCACCGGCTGCGGGCCCGGCGCCATGAAAGGGCCGATGAAGGGCGCGACCATCGCCCACGCCAAGCAGCGCACGCTGCCCGGTCGCTACGTCGGCATTTCCGAGCCCGGCATCATCGCCGCCGAGTCGCCCAACCCGATCGTCAACGACCTGGTGATCATGCCCGACATCGAGAAGCGCCTCGAAGGCTTCGTGCGGCTGGGGCACGGCATTCTCGTCTTCCCCGGCGGCGTGGGCACGGCCGAGGAAATCCTCTACCTGCTCGGCGTGCTGCTCAATCCCGACAATGCCGACATGCCGTTCCCGCTGGTGTTCACCGGGCCGGAGTCGGCGCGCGACTACTTCGAGGAAATCGATCGCTTTGTCGGCCTGACCCTGGGCGAGTCCGCCCGCGAGCGCTACCGCATCATCATCGACAACCCGGTCGCCGTGGCCCGCCACATGGCCGAAGGCATGCAGAAGGTCCGCCAGTGGCGCGTGGACACCAACGATGCCTTCTATTTCAACTGGAAGCTCACCACCGACGTCGGCTTCCAGGAGCCGTTCGAAGTCACCCACGAGAGCATGGCGAGCCTGGATATCTCGCCCGAATTGCCGGTGCACGAACTGGCCGCCAACCTGCGCCGCCTGTTCTCCGGCATCGTCACCGGCAACGTCAAGCCCAACGGCCTGCGCGCCATCCGCGAACGCGGGCCCTTCGAGATCAAGGGCGAGCCCGCCATCCTGGCCGCGCTCGACGACCTGCTCAAGCGCTTCGTCGCCCAGCACCGCATGAAGCTGCCCGGTGGCAAGCCGTACGAACCTTGTTACCGGATCGTGGGCTGACGCCTTCTGCCACAGTGGGGCGGGGTCGGCTCGCCCGTTGCCGTCGTTCTGGTGGTTCGCTGGTTGGCTAGTTGGCTAGTTGGCTAGTTGGCTAGTTGGCTAGTTGGCTAGTTGGCTAGTTCGGTTCCAATTGATTTGTGGGGCGGCCTCGCCACGCACGGGTTTTTGGGACTTGTCGCTGCGCAAACACCAGAGCTTTCGCGGCAGTGCCGCCCACAATTCCTCTCGGCTGTCGAACCGGCCAGCCAACCAGCCACCCAGCCACCCAGCTCGCTCCCAACCCCCTGAAACTGCTTGACACTCCGCGGTCCGAGGGCTATGGTGGCGCGAAGTGGGAAATTGTGGGAATAAGTGGTTCCTGAGTGGAAGTGAGTGCTGAGCCGTGTTTTTTGGTGAAACCGCCATCAATCTCGACGCCAAGGGCCGCATGGCGGTCCCGACGCGTTATCGCGAGGATCTGGAGGCGGACTGCGAGAACCGGCTGGTACTCACCTACTCGGCATTCGATGCCGGCTGCCTCTGGCTTTATCCGCACCCCGAGTGGGAGAGGATCCGTGACGAAGTAATGGGGCTGTCGACTTTCAACCCCAGCCACCGCAGCCTGCAGCGCCGGCTGGTGGGTTCCGCGACCCAGCTCGAGCTCGACTCCAATTCCCGAATTCTCTTGCCGGTCACGCTCAGGCAGGTGGCCGGCCTGGACAAGCGCGTGGTCTTCATGGGCATGGGCCAGCGCTTCGAAATCTGGAACGAGGACATCCTCAATCAACGCCGCGCCGCCGAGGAACGAGAGATCCAGGAGCAGGCGTCGGCAGAAATGGCGCAACTGGTCCTTTAGGTCATGGCGAGGGACCACGAACATGTACCGGTGCTGCAGCGGCCGGCGCTGGATGCGTTGAGGATTCGTGCCGATGGCGTTTACGTCGATGGCACATACGGTCGGGGAGGGCACAGCGCGGCGATGCTGGCCCGCCTCGGCGAGGAAGGGCGACTGGTGGTAACGGACCGTGATCCACAGGCGATTGCCGATGCCCGCTCGAAATACGCCGAGGACGGGCGGGTGACGATTCGCCGCGGCAATTTCGCCGAGATCGGCGCGATCATCGACGAACTCGGGCTGACCGGCCGGGTCGACGGCCTGCTGCTCGACGTCGGCGTGTCCTCGCCCCAGCTCGACGA
>JAZBPT010000030.1:0-5908 GCA_036351755.1 Wenzhouxiangella sp.
CACAGCCCGGTCTACAACGCCGACCAGGTCACCACGCCCATGCTGCTGCTCCACGGCGAGGCCGACACCAACGTGCCGGTCGGCGAGAGCGACAACATGTTCACCGCGCTCAAGCTGCTCGGCCGCGAAGTCGAGATGGTCGAGTTCCCCGGCCAGGATCACTGGATCCTCGACCGCGAACAGCGCTACGTCTGGTGGGACTCCATCCTGGCCTGGTACGACCGCTGGCTCAAGGACGAACCCGAGTGGTGGCAGCACTTGTACCCGGAGTCGTAGCGGCTCTGCGTGAGGCTCGATTCCAGAGCCCCTAACTCACGCATTCGACGAGGAACTGCATCCAGGGATGGTCGATGGCGTGCGACAGCCAGGGGCCGGCGGCGATCAGGAGGCCGGTGGCGGCGAGGAGGGCGGCGGCGAGCCAGCGCAGGCCGGGGCGATTGATCGCCGAGCGGAATTTCAGCATCAGCAGGCCACCGCCCAGCAATAGCGGCACCGTACCCGCGCCGAAGGCCAGGATCATGGCGGTGGTCGCCAGCGGGTCGGCGAGCATGACGGCGGTGGCGACCACCGTGTAGAGCAGGCCGCAGGGCAGCAGGCCCCACAGCAGGCCCAGGCCGATGGCGTTGTCCAGGGATCTGACCGGCAGGAACTTCGAGAAGACCGGCATCATGCGCCTCGTCAGCGGTGCGGCGAGTTGCCCGGTGAGATCCCGGAAGCGGCCGGGCAGGGCGATGTAGACCGCCATGAGCACGATGATGCCGCCCAGGGCCCAGCGCATGACCTGGGGGGCGGCGTCGGGTACCGCCGCGGCCGGCAGCATGCCCAGGCCGGTGGCGAGCAGGCCGATGGCGAGATAGCTCGATATGCGCCCCAGGTGAAAGCCGATGGCCAGCCCACCGCGGCCCGAGGGAATCTGCGCATGCAGCAAGCCGACGATCCCGCCGCACATGCCCAGGCAGTGCGTCGACCCGAACAGCCCGGCCAGCAAGCCGGTAAGCAGGGCGGTTTCAACGTTCATCAGGCTTCAAAAACTTGGGAGCCACCGAAGACACCGAATACACCGAAGGAGCCAAATTTCAAGATCGTTCCTCTTCGGTGAGTTCGGTGTCTTCGGTGGTTTCTCGTTTTCCTTGTCTCGGCTCGTCGTCGAGGATGTCCAGCGCGGGCGTGTCGAGGTCGTCGAACTGGTCGTTGCGGATCGCCCAGAAGAAGGCGCCGATGGCCAGGAGCATCAGCAGGATCGACAGGGGGATGAGGACGTAGATGATGTTCATGTCTCGACGCTAACGGGCGGGTGGTGAGAACGCAATGATTTGGGGTTTCAGGTTTCAGGATGCCGTGCTCAAGTCTCCGCCACGGGCTTTGACGGGCTTGGTGCCGGCTCGTTTTCCTGCTGTGTTGCGCTCCGAGTGGGGAGCCGGCCGGCGCGGCGGCCGTTGGCGACGACCAGGAGGCTCGAGACCGACATTCCGATTGCCGCGGCCCAGGGCGGGATGAAGCCGGTCGCGGCCAGGGGCAGGGCCAGCAGGTTGTAGGCGAAGGCCCAGGCCAGGTTCTGGCGGACCACGCCGACGACCCGCGGGGCCAGTTCGAAGGCGCGGCTGACGCGGCCCAATCCCCGACCGGTGACGACCAGGTCGGCCTGCGTGCGCGCGATGTCGGCACCCTCGGCCAGGGCCAGGGACACGTCGGCGCCGGCCAATACGGGGGCGTCGTTGATGCCGTCGCCGACCATCGCGACCAGGGCGCCGTCGGCCTGCAGGCGTCGCACCAGCTCGAGTTTGTCGGCCGGCTGGAGGTCGCCCTCGAAGTGCTCGATGCCGAGCCGATCGGCCATCCGGGCCACGTTTTCGGTTCGGTCGCCGGAGGCGAGCAGGATCTCGATGCCGCGCGCCCGGAGTTGCGCGACCAACTCTCCCGCGCCCTGGCGCAGCGGGCTGTCGATGCGCAGCCAGGCCAGCACCCGGGCTTCTTCGGCCAGGACGATCCACTGGCCCTCGCCGGGCGGCGCGAGTTCGTGGCCGAACTTTTCGGCGATCCAGGCCGGTTTGCCCAGGGCCAGGCGGCGGTCGCTGATGGCGCCTTGCACGCCGGCGGCCATCACCGCCTCGGCGTCCTCGACTGGTCTGCCGTCGTCGAAATCCTCGAAGGCGGTGGCCACCGGGTGGCGGCTGACGCGTTCCAGCCGAGCCGCCAGACGGAGCGCCTCGTCGCGGCTCAGTTCGGGATCCTCGATGCGGACGTCGGTCACGCTCATTTCCGGCTGCGTGAGCGTGCCGGTCTTGTCGAGCACCACGTGGGTAATTCGCGGCAGCTTTTCGAGCACGTCGCTGCCGGTGGTGAGAATGCCCAGCCTGGCGAAGCCGCGTGCGGCCGAGGCCAGCGCCACGGGCGTTCCCAGTGCCAGGGCGCAGGGACAGGAAACGACCAGCACGGCGATGACCACCGGCAACATGTGCCCGGGGTCGATCTGCGACCAGGCCAGGGCCGTGAGTGCCGCGCCGGTCAGGACGAAGGCGACGAACCAGCCGGCGATGCGGTCGGCGATCTGTGCCAGGCGCGGCTTGTGGCCCTGGGCCTGTTCGAGCAGTTGCACGATGCCGGCGAGCACGGTGGACTGACCCACTTCGGCAACTTCGACGACGAGCTGGCCGTCGCGCACCATCGACCCGGCCAGGACCGATTCCCCGCGCCCGCGACGACGCGGGCTGGACTCGCCCGAAAGTAGTGATTCGTCGACCATGGCGCGGCCGTCGACGATGCGGCCGTCGGCCGGCACGGTCTCGCCGGCCGTGACCTGCACGCGGTCGCCGGCCTCGAGCTCGACCAGCGCGACGGGTTCGGGCGTGCCGTCCGGGGCGAGGCGACGGGCGGCCGCCGGCAGCGAGCGCGCCAGCGCCGAGTGGATCGAGCCGGCGCGCTGGCGAGTCACCAGCACGGCGTAGCGGCCCAGCAGCAGGAAGAAAATGAACATCACCACCGAATCGAAGTAGGCTTCGCCGGCGTCGAGCAGGGTCGTGACGATACTGGCCGTCAGGGCCAGCAGCATGGCGGCGGCGACCGGCACATCCATGCCCATGCGCCGCTGCCTGAGCGTGCGCCAGGCCGACTCGTAGAAGATCCGACCGGAATACAGGGCCACCGGCACGGCGACCAGCATGCTGATGAGCTGGAAGAAGCGTTCGCTGGTCGGATCGATGTCCTGGAAGGCGCCGATGTAGCCGGCCAGGGCGTAGCTCATGACCTGGACCATGCCCAGGCCGGCCACCAGGATGGCCTTGAGCAGGCGCCTGCGCTCGGTCCGGTCGCGTTGCTCGCCGGCCAGGGGCGAGTCCAGGTGGGGCCGGTAACCCAGTGCGGCCAGGCGTGTGGCGATCGTACTCAGCGGTGTCGTGGCCGGGTCGAAATGGAGCCGCGCGCGACCGTCGCCGATGTCCACCTGGATTTCGGCCACGCCGTCGAGTTCGCCGACGAATCGCTTGATCAGCCAGGAACAGGCGGCGCAGTGGACATTCTCGAGCACCAGGGTGATCTGCGCCAGGCCGTCGCAGTCGGTCCGCGCGTAGTGGCGGAGGATGGCTTCTCGATCCCAGGCGCCGTAGTCTTCCGGGCTGGCGGCCGCTTCCGGGCGCTCGGGGAGGGCGTCGCGAAAATCGTAGTAGCGATCGAGTCCGGCCTGGTCGATCAGGGTGGCCACGGCCTGGCAGCCGTGACAGCACATCGGCCTTTGCTGGCCACCGATGGTGGCCTGCAGATCGACGCCGTGGGGCACCGGCTCGCCGCAGTGCCAGCACGCCGTCGACGTGTGGCTCACAGTCTTTCCGGGTCGAGCCCGATCTGGCCGGCCACTTCGCCGGAAAAGCGACCGGCCAGCCACCAGGTCTGCTGCAGATCGCTGAGGATCACGCGGGAACGCTCGGGCGGCTGGATGCTGCCCATCTGGACCTGCCAGCGGTCGGCATCGATGCGGCGCGCCACAGCGGAAACGTCACGACCCGCGTCGGTGGGATGCTGGAAGCGCAGCAGCAACTGGTCGGGCAGTTCGTCGAGCCGGTTTGCGCCCAGAACGAGTTCGGCCAGATCATCGCTCACGGAGAGCGCCGCGCTCAGGCCGAGTTCGGCCGCGCGGTCCGCGCGTTCACGCGTGTCCACCAGGACCTTGCCGAGCGGCTGGTAGTCACCGGTGACCATCTGCGGCGCGTTTTTGATGCCGATGACCAGCACGCTGGTGCCGGAGGCCACGCCCATGCCGAGAATTCCGAGAAAGAACCAGACCCAGAATTCGCGGTACCAGGGCCGTGCTGCTGCTTCGTTCATTTCCACATCCATTGAATCACTCCAGGGCGCGCGCCGGGATGAAGAACCGCGTTTCGGTTTCGTTGAGTACATTACCCGCCGCATCGGTGGCGGTGATCGTGATCTCGTGCATGCCCACGCGAGCCTGGTCGATCGGCATGCCGATCGTCAGGGGCTGGTTGGCCACCTCCGAAGGCGCGATGATCACCGCGTCGGTCGGCTCGATGATTCGCAACCCCGACAGCGCCTCGCTTGCCACGCCGATGCTCACCGTCAGGTCGCGATCGGTTCGATTGGACAGCTTGAGCGTGTAGGGGTTCTCGAGCGTTTGCTCGGTCACGCGGTGGAGCGCGGTGCGATCGCGCAGCACGTCGACGAGTAACGGGTCGCGACCGGTCAGGACGAGCCCGACGAGCGTGGCCAGGGCAAGCAGGGCAGCCAGGTAGATGAAGATGCGCGGCCTGAAGATTCGGGTGGGCTTGCCGGCCATGGCGTTTTCGGTGGTGTAACGAATCAGGCCGCGGGGATAGCCCATGCGATCCATGACGTCGTCGCACACGTCGATACAGGCCGCGCAGGCGATACACTCGATCTGCAGGCCGTCGCGGATGTCGATGCCGGTCGGGCAGACCTGCACGCAGCCCAGGCAGTCGATGCAGTCGCCCAGGCCCAGTTCGGCCCGGTCGGCGCTCTTCTTGCGTGGCCCGCGCGGTTCACCGCGGTTGACGTCGTAGGAAATGACCAGCGAGTCGTCGTCGAACATGGCCGACTGGAAGCGCGCGTAGGGGCACATGTACTTGCAGACCTGCTCGCGCAGGTAGCCGGCGTTGCCGTAGGTGGCGAATGCGTAGAAGAACAGCCAGAAGGTTTCCCAGCCGCCCAGGTTGAACTCGAACAGTCTCAGGCCGAGATCGCGAATCGGCACGAAGAAGCCGACGAAAGTGAAACCGGTCCACAGCGCGAACGTGATCCAGAGGAACTGCTTGGCCGACTTGCGGGCGATCTTCTCCCGGTTCCAGGGCCCCTGGTCGAGTTTCATGCGCTTGTTGCGACGACCCTCGGTGACCCGCTCCATCCACAGGAATACCTCCGTCCAGACCGTTTGCGGACAGGCGTAGCCGCACCAGAGTCGGCCGGCCAGGGCGGTGAAGAAGAACAGCGTCAGGGCGGCCATCGCCAGCAACAACGACAGGATGATCAAATCCTGCGGCCACAGCGTGATGCCCAGGATGTGGAACTGCCGGTTGACCAGGTCGAAGAGCACGATCTGCTGGCCGTTGATGCTGATCCAGGGCAACACGTAGTAGAGGCCCAGCAGCGACCAGGCGGCAATCACGCGCAGGCGGGCGAAACGCCCCTTGACCTCGCGCGGGTAGACCTTGGGCTGCTTGACGTAAAGCGGAATGGATTCCGTGCTGACGCCGTTGCTCATTGCTGCATCCTGCGGTTGAAGCGACTGGCCGGCCGAAGCAGCAGCCAGGTGAAGAGACTGGAGGCGGCCGTGGCCGCCCAGAACAGGAAGAAGCCGATGGTGTAGCCGGCCATTCGGCTCAGTTCGAGTTCGGGAAACGTCATGTCGCGCAGCATCAGCGGGTCGACGATGGCGAAGAAC
>JAZBPT010000031.1:0-3606 GCA_036351755.1 Wenzhouxiangella sp.
CCGATCACGATCAGGTAGATCGCCACGATCAGGTTGAGCAGCTTGGGCGCGATCAGGATGGCGATGCCGGCGACGAGGGACAGGACGGGAACGGCTTCGAGGTGGATGGTCATGCGCTTTCTCCTTGGATACGGGATGTTCTTGTCGGCAAGCCCACCCTAGCAGAACGCGCCCGGTGCGTCCGCGCAGCCCGGCCCGGGATGCCGCCCGTGATCGCCCGGCGCGCTAGCGGGTGCCAGCCCTGGCCCTTCGCTCGAGTTCGAAGACGTGGTCATCGTTCTCGCCGAGTTCGCGCAGGGCCTCGGCGAGCCGGAGCAGGTACTCCAGGTTGTCCCCGCTGGGGCCGCGGGCGGCCAGGATGTGTTCGGCCATGTCCGCTTCGTCGGCCGGACCGAGGAAGGCCGGGTTGTCCCGGCCCGCGACGTAAAGCGTGCCCTTGACCGTCTCGCCGCGCTCGAGCAGACGGATCGCCACGCGGTGACGTTCGTAACCGTTCTTCTCGCGATGGTCGAGGTGCTCGAAGACCTCGTGCTCCACCCGGTAGGCCATGCCGCGGCAGGCGCGACCGGCCTCCGGCACCAGGGTGACCACGCGGCCGGGCGCCTCGGGCGTGCCGCGGTGGTCGTGCGAACCCTGCCAGAAGCGGCGGGTCCAGCCCTCGATCTCGGCCGGCTCGCGCTCGAGGTAGGGAAAATCCACCTTGTAGATCAGCGAGCCGTACCCGAAGACCCAGTCGCTCATCGGCAACTGACCGGAAGCTGGTCGGCCTCGATGTCGTCGCTGCTGCAGGTCCATTCCGTAAGGACGCCGTTCTCGATCGTCGGGCTGAGCATCAGCTTGGTGTTCTCCGCCAGGCCCTCTCCACCGGCCAGGATCAGGCGCAGGCCCGGCGGCTCGGACTGCCAGAAGGCATTGACGAGTTCGGGGCCGAGAACGATGCCGCCGACCCATTCGGCCGCGGCTTCGCTGTCGGGCAGGCCGCCATGCTCGGCCACGTGAGCGGCGACCCGGTTCCGGAACTCGGATGTCGCGGCCAGCGCCGTGGCCAGTCGGGAGCGCTTTACGTAGTCCTGGTAGGCGGGAACGGCCACGGCGGCCAGCACCCCGATCACGGCAATGCCGCCCAGGCTGCCGCCGCCGGCATAGAACAGGTCGCCGGGATTGTTTTCGAAGGCCAGATCAAGGCCCAGTTGACCTTCGGCGTAGTCCACCGCGAAGCCGATCGTGCCGGCGTCGGGTAGGTCGAGTTCGCGCGCCGTGGGAAAGGCCATGACGTCGATTTCCGTGCCCAGCATGTCGGCGATCCCCGGCAGCGAGCCGATGTAGGCGTAGTAGTTGCGCCGCGGCGCGTCATCGGCGCGCAGGGCGCCGAAGAGCGCGGCCCGGTCCGTTTCGACGCCGGCATTGCCGAGCCATTCCCCCACCTCGACATCGCCGGGATGATCCAGGCGGGCCATGAGCACCTGCGGTACCGCTGCGATCAGAATGCGGTCGCCCTCGCGCATCCAGAACAGGTGAGTGCCCGCCTTCATCGACCGGGCCATGATGAAGGCCAGGCCGGGATTGGACTCGGGCAGCGCGTCCATTTCGTCGGAGATGTCGATGCCCGGAACGACCAGGTGGTGGATCCGGGTATCGCCGAAGGTCTTGCTGGATTGCTCGATCTCGAATCGCCGCGACAGGGCGTCCCAGAACTGCGTCCAGCGTTCGTCGCCGCCGCCCTCGTGCACGAGGTAGGTGCCGTTGTCGTCGTCGACCAGCATCATGCGGCCCGCGAAGGTGTCGACCACGGTGGTCAGGTCGATGCCGATCTCCGCTTCCAGCTGGCCGCTGATCTCGGCCAGCTCCATATCGGCGTCCTCGCCCAGCGAGCTCAGCGCCTGCCGAAGCCAGTCGTTGCCCGGCAGCACGGCGCCGAAGACGAAGTCGGGTTCGCCGCTGCTGCGGAAGTCGACCGGCCCGGATGCCGGCAGGGAGAGATCCCAGACGCGGCCCTCGCGGCCCTCGGCGATCACGGCCAGGTGAGCCTTGCCGCCGCTGCTGCCGTAGCCCATGGCCAGTTGGCGGGTGGCGAACACGCCCATCGCCTCGAACTGCGCGAGCTGCTCGTCATCTAGCCCCTGGCGCATGATCGGGCCCAGGCGCGCCATGTCCGCCCACATGAAGAAGCCGTGGCCCGAGGCGTCGATCCGCTCCTCGAATCCGCGGGCGGGGTTCTCGCTCGCCGGCTGCCACTCGTAAGACGCCGCCAGGCCCTCGGCGGTGGCACCCATCCCGGTCAGGAACCGGGCTCGCCGGGTGTCCGGATCGAAGTCGTAGAAGATCGGGAACATCGTCGCCAGGATCTGCCCGGGTCCCTCGCCCTCGGCCGGCTCGATCAGTTGCAGCAGGCCGGCCTGGCCGGTCAGCTCGGCCATCGCGGCGTCGAGCTCGGCAACCGTTTCGAAGTCGAAGCGCCCCTCGATGATCAGGTCGGCTTCCAGCGGCTGCGGGCCGTCGCCCACCAGCGCGAATTCCAGCGGCGAGCGCAGGGTCTCGAGCAGCAGCGTGAGGATGGGGGCGAGCTGGCCCATGTCCTCGGCCAGCACTTCGGGCAGCCGGGTCTGCAGCGTCGTGATCGCGTCGCGATTGGCCTGGGTATCGAGTCCCTTGGCCAGGGCGCTGGCCTTGGGCGCGCCGGCCAGTCCCCACAGGCTGGGCAGTCGCGCATACGCAATGGTGTTCTCGGGCAATTGCTCGACCAGTCGGGCGCGGTCGGCCAGCCCGGCGTCCCAGGCCGAGAAATCGCCGCTTTGGCCGGAGTCGGTGGTGGCGGGGCGTTCACAGCCGACCGTCGCCAGTACGACGGCCAGCAGCAATGCCAGCAATACGGATCGCAGTTTCATGTCGGGCCCTCTGGATTGGGTTGGGGTCTTTTGTTCCCGGCACGGCAGTATAGCCGCCCGACCGCGGGCCTTGCCGCCGGTCGCGTGCATGCAGTTGCCGGAAGAATGATCGTATGATGGGTTTTTTGCACGGGAAAGCGACATGCCTTCTTTCGATATCGTCTCCGAGGTGGACCACCACGAGCTGGCCAATGCCGTCGACCAGGCCAACCGGGAAGTGACGACGCGCTTCGATTTCAAGGGCACGGACTCGAGCTTCGAGCTCGACGGGAATCGGATCGCGCTCGAGACCGAATCCGAGTTCCAGCTCGGGCAGATGCTCGACATCCTCTACGCGAAGCTCTCCAAGCGGGGCATCGACCTCGACGGCGTCGAGGCCGACGAGCCCGAAATCGGCGCGAAGACCGCACGGCGCAACGTGACGATCCGCGAGGGAATCGATACCGAGATGGCCAGGAAGATGGTCAAGCTGGTCAAGCAGTCGAAGATCAAGGTGCAGGCCGCCATCCAGGGCGACCAGGTTCGCGTCACCGGCAAGAAACGCGACGATCTGCAGGCCGTCATGGCCCTGCTGCGCGAGTCCGAGCTCGGACTGCCGCTGCAGTTCAAGAATTTTCGCGACTGAGACGCCCGGGAGGCGCTTCTACATGCAACGCTTCATCATGTCCTGCCTGGCGCTTGCCGGCTTCCTGCTGTCACTTTCCGTCCCGGCGCTGGGCAA
>JAZBPT010000032.1:0-13192 GCA_036351755.1 Wenzhouxiangella sp.
CCTGGGTCCGGCGGATGGAGTGACCGAACAGGCGCTGCAGCGGCTCCCAGCCCAGCATGCGTCCGCCGAAGCGCCGGCCCAGGTAGAAACCGGTGGCGTTACCGGCCACCGTCGCGGCCAGCACGACGCCGAGCAGAACATCCAGCTCGATCTGCCCGCGCGAGGCGAGGATCCCGCCGGTGACCACGGCCAGCTCCCCCGGCGTCACGAAACCCAGGAAAAAGGCCGCCTCGGTCCAGCACAGCAGCCCGATGAGGATATAGACCGTCAGCGCGGGCAACTCGAACAGCGGTTGGAGCAGTTTTTCCATGAGTCCAGCTTTGCCGGGTTGCGGTGCGTCCCCTCCCGGACAGCGGGGGTCGCCAAAAGTGCCCGGGCGTTCCCGAATGGGTCGTTAGGGAACGCCGCCCAGAATCGCCCCCTGCATGCAGTATATCCGTCGCACTCATGACAGAGCGATTCTGCGACGTGTGGCGCTCAAGCCTGGTGTCGATCCTGGACAAGATCGGCTTCGATCGTGCGGGCCTGATCAAGCCACCCGAGCATGCATAAGAGCAGCCACGAAGCGGCAGGCGCGTGATGGTTGCGGCGTTTCGTCTCTGGCTGACATAAAAAAACCCCGGCGCCATTGCCGGCGCCGGGGTTGCGGGTGGAACGTCTACTTCCCAGGGGGCAATCAGGTCAGATCGAACCGATCGGCGTTCATCACCTTCGTCCAGGCGGCGATGAAGTCCTTGACGAACTTCTCCTGGTTGTCGTCCTGGGCATAGAGCTCGGCATAGGAACGCAGGATCGAGTTCGAACCGAACACCAGGTCGGCACGGCTTGCCGTCCACTTGACCTCGTCTGTCTTGCGATCACGCAGTTCATAGAGGTTGTCACCCTTGGGCACCCAGCGGTTCGACATATCGGTCAGGTTGACGAAGAAATCGTTGGTCAACTGCCCTTCCCGGTCGGTGAACACGCCATGCTTTGTGCCGCCGTGATTGGTGCCGAGCATGCGCATGCCGCCGACGAGCACCGTCATTTCCGGTGCCGTCAGACCCAGCAGCTGCGTGTGGTCGAGCATCATCTCCTCGAGGGTGACGACGTAGTCCTTCTTCTGCCAGTTGCGGTAGCCATCGGCCAGGGGCTCGAGGTACTGGAAGGAGTCAGCGTCGGTCTGCTCGTCGGTGGCATCACCGCGGCCCGGGGCGAACGGCACCGTGACGTCGTGACCGGCCGCCTTTGCGGCCTGCTCGATGCCCACGCTGCCGCCGAGCACGATCACGTCGGCCACGCTTGCACCGGTGTCGGCGGCGATCTTCTCGTACACCGACAGCACCCGGCCCAGGCGCGCTGGTTCGTTGCCTTCCCAGTCCTTCTGCGGCGCCAGTCGAATACGCGCGCCGTTGGCACCGCCGCGGTAGTCCGAGCCGCGGAAGGTCCGCGCGCTGTCCCAGGCTGTGGCAACCATGTCGCCGATCGACAGGCCTGAATCGGCGATCTTCGCCTTGACGGCATCGACGTCGTATTCGGAGTTTCCGGCAGGCACCGGATCCTGCCAGATCAGGTCCTCGTCGGGGACCTCCGGGCCGATGTAGCGCGACTTCGGGCCCAGGTCACGGTGGGTGAGCTTGAACCAGGCGCGGGCAAAGACCTCGTCGAAGTACTCCGGGTTGTTGTACAGCTTCTCGGAAATCTTGCGGTACTCGGGGTCGACCTTCAGCGCCATGTCGGCGTCGGTCATGATCGGCATGACCCGGATCGAGGGATCCTCGGCATCGACGGGCATGTCTTCTTCGGCGATATCGACCGGCTCGTACTGCCAAGCGCCGGCGGGACTCTTCTTGAGTTCCCACTCGTGGTTGAGCAGCAGGGCGAAGTAGCCGTTGTCCCACTTTGTGGGATGCGTGGTCCAGGCGCCTTCGATACCGCTGGTGACGGTGTCACGCCCGATGCCGCGGCTGACGTGATTGTTCCAGCCCAGACCCTGTTCTTCCAGGCCCGCGGCTTCCGGTTCTGGGCCGAGATTGGCCGCGTCCCCGTTACCGTGACACTTGCCCACGGTGTGGCCGCCGGCGGTCAGGGCCACGGTCTCCTCGTCGTTCATCGCCATGCGCTCGAAGGTCACGCGCATGTCCTTGGCCGTCTTGAGCGGATCGGGGTTGCCGTCGACGCCCTCCGGGTTGACATAGATCAGGCCCATCATGACGGCAGCCAGCGGGTTCTCGAGCGATTCGCGGTCGCCGGAATAACGACTTGCGGGGTTGTCGCTCGGCGCCAGCCATTCCTTCTCCGAACCCCAGTAGGTGTCGGTCTCCGGATGCCAGATGTCTTCGCGGCCGAAGGAGAAGCCGAAGGTCTTGAAGCCCATGGACTCGTAGGCCACGTTGCCGGCCAGGATGATCAGGTCGGCCCAGGAAATCTTGTTGCCGTACTTCTTCTTGATCGGCCACAACAGGCGCCGGGCCTTGTCGAGGTTGGCGTTGTCGGGCCAGCTGTTGATCGGCGCGAAGCGCTGGTTGCCGGTGTTGCCGCCGCCGCGGCCGTCAGCCACGCGGTAGGTGCCGGCCGCGTGCCAGGCCATGCGGATCATCAGGCCGCCGTAGTGACCCCAGTCGGCCGGCCACCAGTCCTGGGAGTCGGTCATGAGATCGGTCAGGTCTTTCTTCAGGGCATCGACATCGAGCTTCTCGAGCTCCTTGCGATAGTCGAAGTCCTGGCCCAGCGGATCCGTCTTGGTGTCGTGCTGGTGCAGGATGTCCAGGTTCAGGGTCTTGGGCCACCAGTCCATGTTGGAATTGCCGGCGGCGGTGTTGCCGCCGTGCATCACGGGGCACTTGCCTTCGTTCGCCATCTTCGATTCTCCGGTTTCAGTTTCACCAGCGGCGGCACGCTTCCGTGACCGCCGCCATTTAATTTAGTGTCGACTAATATACAGGACCGGCGACGCCCACCCAATGCAAAGAACAGATGGGGCTCATAGTCAGTGGCAATAATGCAATGGAACCCGAGGAGTCGACAATAGCCGGTTCGGGTAGACTCAGGATCTTGCGCATCGAATGACGCCGCATTCCCCCGGGCGAGTGGCGGCCGGCCGGTCGCGAAACTACCAGAGCCAGCAGCCATGAACTTCTTTCCTGTCGTCACCGCTCTCTTGCTTTTCCTGGCTCAGACCGTCGCAGCCGCGCCGCAATCAGGACAGTCCAGACCAGATGCGGCCGCAGACGAGCATGCCGCCACGCTCGGATCCCTGGTCGATTCGCTCGACAGCGACTTCGAGGCCGCCTATCCACGTGCCGCCGACCTGTTCGGTGACGCTGCCCAGCCGGCCGAGCTGCGCGCGCGGGCGCTGATCGAGACCATTGCCGCCGCTCACGCGGCCTCCAGGCTGGATATCGAGGACCAGGCCGGCCCCGCCTACCGGGAGTTGGCGCAGACCCTGCCCGCCGGCGAGCTGCGCTCGAAGTTGCATCGCGCCCACGGCAACCTGAATCTCTGGCGCGGCCGCTTCGATATCGCCGAATCGCTCTTCCGCCAGGCCGCGGCCGAACACCGGGCCGACGACACCGCCGTCCAGGCGGACCTCAAGAACTCCCTGGGCGTTGCGCTCGCCCAGCAGGGCAAGCTCGATGAAGCACTGAGTACGATGCTGGCGTCCTTCCGTCTGTTCGAGCAGACCGACGGCGGGCCCTCGGCCAACCTGCTGCGCAACATCGGGGGGCTGTCCATCTACCTGGAGGACTGGGACCAGGCCGTCGAGTTCACGCGCTTGGCGCTCGACAAGACCGACCCGCAGGACCCGCAGATCACCGGCCTGTATTCCAACCTCGCGGCCGCGCTGATCGAACAGGAAAAGCTGGAAGAAGCCACCGAGGCACTGGAGACCGCCATGGCGATCGGCGAGGCACAGGGCCGGCCCAATTCCTCGGTCGTGAGCAACCTCGGCTACGCCGTCAGGGAACAGGGACGCATCGATGAAGCCCTGGCCCATTTCCGCCGCGCGGTGGAAATCGACCGCGCCGAGGGCGACACCGGCTCGATGGCGATCACCCTCAAGAACGTGGGCGAGACCCTGATCCGGCTAGGCCGACGCGAGGAGGCCGATGCCGCGCTGCAGGAATCCATGGCCGCCTATCGCCAAGCCGACATCAAACCCAAGCGCCTCGAACTCTATCCGGTACTGGTCGAGAACCTCGAGCAACTCGGGCGCTACCCCGAAGCCCTGGCGATGATGCGCGAGTATCGCGAGCTGAGCGAGGAAATTGCCTCGGCCGAAGCGCAGGCACGCGTCGCCGAACTGCAGGGCGCCTTCGACCTGGAGCGCAAGGAGCGCGAGCTGGCCGAATCCGAGCGCGAACGCCTGGCCAGCGAAACGCGCCTGGCCTCGATCGAAGCCGCACAGACTCGGCAGCAACACCTGCGAACCCTGTTGATGACGGGCGTCGTCGCGCTCGCCCTGATCCTGCTCCTGCTGCTGCGCTTGCTGCAGCTGCGAACCCGGGCCCATCGGCTGCTGGCCGAAAAGAACGCGGAAATCGATCAACAGCACAGGGCGCTGGAGGAAAGCCACATCCAGCTGCAGCGACACAGCATCGAGGACGAACTGACGGGCCTGGGCAACCGCCGCTTTGTGCGTCAGTTGCTGGAGTCCGAACTGCCCGACGCCCTGGTCGATTCGCCGGCCCTGCTGGTGCTGATCGACCTCGACCGCTTCAAGGGCATCAACGACACCTTCGGCCACCCGGTCGGCGATCGCGTGCTGGCCCGCTTTGCCGAAACCCTGCGCGAATTGGCCGGCCCGGACGACGTGCTGGCTCGCTGGGGCGGCGAGGAGTTCCTGTGGCTGATTCCCGCAGTGGGCATGACCGAGGCCGCCGATCGCTGTCGTGCCCTCGCCGACCGTGTTCGCGCCACCGAGTTCGAAGCCGCCTGCCGAAGTCTCTCGATCACCTGCTCGATGGGCGTCGCCCCGGTCGACCTGGCCACCGATAACCCGCAGGCGGCCTTCGACCTGTCGTTCAAGATCGCCGATGCGGCGCTCTACGAAGCCAAGGATTCGGGCCGCAATGGCTGGGCCGGGTTTGAAAGGCGAGTCGACGACCCGAAGATATTCGAGGGTTCGCTCGACATCGAGTCGCTGCTGGCGAGCGGCGCCCTGGCCAGAAGACGCCGGGAACACTGAAGATCCACGAGACCCAAACCCCGACATGGAATTTCAGCTGACAGCCGACCATCTTAGAAGCGCGCTCGACGAGCTCGCCGAGCGAGACAAGCACCTAGCCGCCGCCCTCGAGCGAGTCGGCTATCCGGAAGAGCGCCGAATGGGGGAGCCCAGCTACGAGCACTTCCTGCGGATCATCGTGGGGCAGCAGCTGTCGGTGAAGGCGGCCGCAACCATCTTCGGGCGGGTCGAGGCCGCGCTCGAAAGCGACTTCCGGCCGGAGCGATTGCTGGCGATTAGCGATGAGGAATTGCGGGCCCTGGGGCTATCCAGGCAGAAGATCGGCTATGCGAGGGGGCTATCAGAGGCTGTGCTGGAGGGCTCGCTGGTACCGGCGGCCCTTGTCGAGTTGCCCGACGAAGAAGTCATGACCCAGATCACCCGCCTGAAGGGCTTCGGGCGCTGGAGCGCGGAGATGTTCCTGCTCTTCTCGCTGGGTCGTCCCGACGTGTGGCCCGCCGACGATCTCGCCATTCAGGCCGGCGTTCACCGCATCAAGAACATGCGCCAGCGCCCCGACCGCAAGAAGACCGACGCCGTGGCCAGGCCCTGGCGCCCCTATCGCGGCGCCGCGGCCATCTTTGTCTGGCACTACTACTCGAACGCGCCGATGGGCTGAACGCCCAAGCCCTGCGCGCCGAACGACCCCAGCCTCGACCGAGCGGGCTACCCTCCGCCGTCGAACACCACCTTCCTGGAAACCAGGAAGTTGAAGCCCATGCCCACCACGCCGCCGAGCCACACGCCGAGCAAGGGCATGACGGCATCCCAGAAAGGCGTGAGGTCGGCGCGCTCGCCCAGGAACACGACCAGGGAAAACACACCGAAGTTCAGCACGCCGCCCAGCGCATGCACGCTGAAGAAGCGCACCAGTTCATCGAGCAAGACCCGCCCGGACTCGATGTGGTGAAAGGTGAAATAGCGATTGAGCACGTAGCCCGCCGCCATCGCCGCGGTGTAGGAAAATATCCGGGCGATGTAGGCATTGAAGCCCGGCAGATCCTTGAGCAGGTAGAGCAGGCCGGCGTCGATCAGCGCAATCGTGCTGCCGACCACCGCGAATCTGAAAAAGGTCGCCCGCGAGCTGTGCGAGCGCACGCCGCGCTTGAGCAGGTTGTAAGAGCGACGTACCGGGATCGTCCTGTCCTCGCAGCCTGTCGGAGCCCCGGTTGTCCCGGGCGAAGCCGGAGATTGTAAGCCAGCCCGCCCGGAACCTGCGCATTGTCGACAATGGGTTCGCCATCGGCCCGCAAGCCGAAGACCGGCCCACGACGTCAGACCACGCCCTGCTCCCTGGCCATCGCCAGCGCCGATCTCGGCCCCGTCCACAGCGAAGGCAGGATGATCACCGACACCGGAATGGCGGTCAGCACGATGAACTGCTGCAACACGCTGATGTTGCCGGAGCCCATGTAGAGCAGGATCGCGGCCATCAGGGCCATGGCACCGCCCCAGAAGACACGGATCCAGGGATGCGGCTGATCGTGGCCGGCGCCGACCATGGCGATCGAGTAACTCATCGAATCGCCGGTGGTGGCGACGAATATCGTCGTCAGAACAAGAATCGCCGCGGCCATAAAGGTGCCGCCCGGCAGGGCCTGGGCCACCGTGAGCGTCGCGACGTCGAACTGGAAATTGTTGAGCGGCTCGGTCAGATCAAAGGCGCCTTCCATCTGATAGAAAATGCCCGAGCCGCCGAGCAGCGTGAACCAGATCGTCGTCGCGATCGGCGCCATCACGGCAACCGCCAGAATCATCTCGCGAACGGTCCGCCCCCGCGAAATGCGCGCCACGAATACGGCCATCAAGGGCGTATAGCCGATGAACCAGGCGAAGAAGAAGACCGTCCACCACTTCATCCACCACTCGGGCGCGGTTTGCGAGGTCATCGTCGCCATCGAGAAGAACGATGTTGCGTATTCGCCCATCGCCTGGGTCCAGGCATTGGCAAGGAACAGCGTCGGACCGAAAACGAAAATGGCCCCTGCGATGATCAGCGCCAGGATGACGTTGAATCGACTGAGCAACTGGATGCCCTTGTGCAGCCCCGTCATGGCCGAGGTCATGTACACGGCCGCGAGCACCGCCAGCACGGCCAGCTGCGTGCCGTAGTTGTCGGCAATGCCGAACAGCTCGTGCATGCCGAAGCTCATCTGCGTGGACAGAAAACCAATCGGCCCGACCGTACCTGCGACCACGGCAATGACACAGGCTGAATCGATCACGCCCCCCAGCGGCCCCTGGATAACCCGCTCGCCGAACACCGGAAACAGCAGGGTTCGCGGCTGAAGCGGCTTACCCTGGTCGTAGTGGGCGCGTGTGAGCACCAGCGCCGTCAGCGATCCGAGCACGGCCCAGGCCAGAAAGCCCCAGTGCGTGAACGATTGCGCCAGCGCCGGGGCCACGGCTTCTGCCGTTGCGGCTTCGGTATCGAACGCCGGCGGGGTAACCACAAAATGATAGACCGGCTCACCCGCGGCAAAGAACACGCCGCCGCCGGCCAGCAAGGTGCACATGATCATCGAAAGCCAGCGAAAGCGACTGATCTCGGGGCGGTCGAGCCCGCCGATTCGGGCAGCACCGACTCGGCTCGCCGCCGTACCGAGCGCGACCAGGAAGGTCGACAACAAGAGCAACTGGAAGAACGAACCCAGATACTTCGCTGTCCAGGCAAAGCCGCCCCCGATGATCTCGGCCACCCACTCGCTATTAACGACTGAAGCGCCGACGAACAGCAGGATGAATCCGATAGTCAGTACCAGAACCACCGGATCGCTGTCGGAAAAGCCGCTCGGCGCGCGGCGATCTGCCCGCTGCTCCCGGGCTTCGGTCTTGTCGGTCATGATGTCCCTCTTTAGCTGTTGTGATTATCCAGGCAGGGTGACGCAGCACACGGGTGCATGGCGTCAACGCGCTGTCCGACGGCCACGCGCCCGGGTCACAAGCGCGACGCCGCCGATGATGCAGGCTCCACCGGCGATCGTAGGCCAGCTCAGCGGTTCGGCTAGCAGGAGCACACCGGCGAGTGCGGTGATGACCGGCACCGTCAGCTGGGACACTGCCGCCGTCGGTGTGGAGATGTGCTTCAGTGCCGCATACCAGACTGCATAGCCCAGCCCGGAGGCAAGTGCACCCGAAGCGATTGCCAGAGAAAGCCCGAGCCAGTCCCAGGTCAAGCGCGTGGCGAAAATTAACGCGAGGCCCACGGCCGGAAGCGCCGCGCGGGCGAAATTCTCAGCCGTGACGCCCGTGGGGTCATCTACACCCTTCGCACGCAAGGTGTAGACGCCCCAGGCAACCCCGGCTGACAGCATCAGCGCCGCCGCGCCCGGGGGCGGCGCAGCGAGACCTGGAAGCAACAGCCAGACCAGTCCCGCAAGCGCCAGCAACACACCCAGCCACTGGAAAAGCGCCAGGCGCTCGCCCCGAAAGACGCCCCATCCGATCATCGTGACCTGGACCGCGCCGAACAGGAGCAGGGCACCGGTCGCCGCTGTCAGCGACCGGTAGGCCAGGGAAAAGGCGATGGCGTAGCCGAACAGGGCTAGCGCCGACAGCCAGCTTCCGCGACCCTCGACCGCCGACGCGCGGATCCGGACGATGAACCATAGCACCAACGCGCCGGACGCCACCCGAACCGCGCTGAAGGTGACCGGGTCAATGGACGTGCCGGCCAAGGCGGCGCGTGTCAGCACCGAATTGGCGGCGAAAGCAAGCAGAGCGACGCTGGTCAGGGTGGGCACCAACAGGAAACGCATGGGATCAATCGGGCTCGATTTCGCGGGGCGTGAAGCGGGTCAGTATAGTGTTGCAGCCTGAAGCCGGCGAATGGTCCACTCGAAAAAGAAACGGCCCGGGCAGGGCCGGGCCGTTTGTCTCCGCAAGTGGCGCGTCACGATGCGCCTTTCCCCTTCCCGTTCTATTCTTCGTCGGGCGAGTAACTCAGGGAATCGACGCGCCGGAGAATATTGTTCCAGTATGGCTCCATGTCGGCCAGTGCGTCGTCGAAACGATCCCACATTTCAGACGCGCCCTCCTCGCCCAAGGCCGCGGTCATGACGTCGTTCGGCCCGTCGCGGTCCGCGTCCATCGCGGCGAAGTTGTCGAAATGCTCCACCACGAAGTAATCGGCCGCCCAGCGCTGCTGGCTCACCGAGCCGTACCAGGTGCCCATGTGCTCCGTCTCGGCGTCTTTCATCATGCCGACGATTTCGCCCACGACTTCCCGGAAAGCTTCGCCGTCGTCGACCCGAAAGTTGTGCAGCTTCACCACGCTGTAGCCTTCGGCATCGCCGCTCCAGTCGCCCATTCGCCGGTAGATCCGACGATTGGCGTTCGAGACGTGCGAAGTCAATTCCGTAGAATGCTCCGACCAGCAGGTCTCCTCGGCCGCGTCCTGTTTGTCCAGCTCGGACCACATGTCGATACTCGAAACGACCCACATATCGTTGGCAGCCCCGTCGACCGGTGCCCAGGTCGACCAGCCATTCTCTCCCCCGTTCTCCTCGTAGCAGCCCATGTAGGCGGTCATCGCGTCGCGAAAGGCCTTTCCGTGGCCGTGCTGGACGGTGAGCTCCATGATGAAGAGCATGGGATCCTTTTCGCCCTCGTGATCGTCGGCCGCAACGGGCATGCAGACCGCCGCGGCCAGCGCCGCGACAAGCAGGTTCTTCCGGATATTCATGATGTGTCTCCCTCGATGGACCGGATGGCTCAGTCTCATACCGGGCCCCAAATCCGATCCCGCATCCCGAATATAGCGCTACCCATCTCACTAAATCAATTTTTTGTGATCTGCATCACATTAACGGCTATCACAGATGTCTGAAATCCGCTGCTGCCTCCATAGATAATCTTCTCTTGCAGTCTGCCGTCTGCTGGCGAAAAATGGCCTGTTTAAATCGTTCTTCGAAGAGGTCTGCATGCCGTCTGCCGCTCGCGCACCCATACGGGTCCTGATCACGCTGGCACTGTCCGTCCTTGTGCTGGCCTGCATCCAGAAGCAGATCACGCCCGAGCCCCCCGTCGATCGCCGTGAGGGGCTGGCGCTTCAGCTGTTGCACTTCTCCGACGTCGACGGCGGCGGGACGCGGGCGCTGGATCACGTGGCGGAGTTCTCGGCCCTGACGGCTTCGTTCCGTGCCGAAATGCCGGACAACACGGTGCTCATCAGTTCGGGCGACAACTACATTCCCGGCCCGCTCTACCAGGCCAGCAACGACCCCGAGATGGCGCCGATCGTGGGCTCACCCGGCGTGGGCCGTGGTGAGATCGCGTTCACCAACGCCCTGGGCGTGGATGTCAGCGCCGTGGGCAACCACGACCTCGACGGCGGCCCGGAGGAGTTCGCCGGCATCATCCGGCCCGACGGGGACGGCTGGCCGGGGGCGCGCTATCCCTGGGTGGCAAGCAACCTGGATTTCGGCAGCGATCCTTTCCTGGCCGAGCTGGTCAGCCCCGACGGACTGCCGGCCGGCGAGGTGAGCGGTCGCCTGACCGGCTCGGTGATCCTGGAAGTCGACGGGCGCCGGATCGGCGTGGTCGGCGCCTCGACGCCCAGCCTGGACCAGATCACGACCACCGGCGAGATCGGCATCCGGCCCGCGGACCCGGACGACCTGGACGCGCTCGCCGAGGTGATCCAGCACGAAGTTGATTCGCTCACAAACCGGGGAATCAATGTCGTCATCCTGGCCGCACACATGCAGCAACTGCACGTCGAACGGGCGCTGGCTCAACGACTGGAGAACGTGGACGTCATCATCGGTGGGGGCTCCAACACTATCCTGGCCGATTCCGCGCGCCCGCTGCACCCGGGCGACGTGGCCGTGGACGGCTATCCCCTGGTCTATCGCTCGCCGCTGGACGAACCGGTGCTGCTGGTCAACACCGGCGGCGATTACCGCTACCTGGGGCGCTTGCTGCTGCAGTTCGACGGTGAGGGCGTCATCAATCTCGAAGGCCTCGACGAAGACAGCGCCGGCGTGTGGGCCAGCCTGGCCTCGCTGGTCGAGGCGCGCTCGGCCGTGCCCATGCCCGAGGTGGTCGCCATCCGGGACACCTTCTGGCGCATTCTCGAAGACAAGGAATCGAACGTCCTCGGCTACACCGACCGGTTCCTGGACGGGCGCCGGGTCATGCTGCGAACGCGCGAAACCAACCTGGGCCGGCTCTGGGCCCAGGCCAGCCTCTGGCTGGCGCGCATGCAGGAGCCCGAAGCGGTCGTCGCCGTGCGCAACGGCGGCGGCATTCGCGCCCCGATCGGCGAGGCGATCGTGCCGCCGGGCAGTCGCGATTCCCGCGGCGTGCAGCTCAGGCCGCCCTCGGCCAACCGTTTCCGGCCAGCCAACGCGATCTCGCAGTTGGACGTCGAGGCCGCGCTGGCCTTCAACGGCCGTTTGGTGGCAGTCACCGTCACCGCCGGCGAGTTGCTCGACATCATGGAGTACGCCGTCTCCGGCATCGAGCCCGGCGCCACGCCCGGGTACTTTCCGCAATTCACCGGCCTGCGCATGCAATACGACGCCTCCCGGCCGGCCAGGCACCCGATCGAACCCGGCCAGGGCGACATCAACCAGGGCGCCGACAGCAACGGCGAACGGGTGCGCGAACTGGCCGTCGTGGCGCCGGACGGCAGCACTACGACACTGGTGAGCGACGGCGAGTGGGTGGGCGACCCGAACCAGCGCCTGCGCATCGTCACGCTGCATTTCCTGGCCCAGTGCCTGCACGATTCGGGCCAGCCGGCCGACAAGATCACGCATTGCGGCGACGGCTATCCCTTCCGGCAAATCAAAGACCCGCAGCTACGTCACCTCGTCGGGCTCGACTACCCGGGCATCGACGTCGACTTCGCGCTGCCCGGCACCGAGCAGTTCGCGCTGGCCGCCTACCTGGCCGAATTCCACGCCACGCCGGAACAGGCGATCCAGCTTCCGCCCCGGCCCGAGGGCGAGCAGGCGTGGCTGATCGAGATCGCCGGCATGTAAACTGAAGCGCATGCAACCGCGCAGGCCGGAATTGAGCTTGGATCGCGAAAGACCCGCCTCACGCCCCTGTCCCGACCGGGGCCTGCCCGCCATGATGGCCGGACGATTGCTCCTCGCAGCGCTTTGGGTCGTTTCCGGCAGCGCTTTTGCAGCCGACGATGACAGCGGGGTTGCCTCGGAACGCACGCTCGCGGTGGAGTCCTACGGCCTGGATGCCGGCCTGTCGCAATCGAGCGTGATCAGCATCGCCGAGGACGGCAACGGCTTCCTCTGGTTCGGCACGCAGGAGGGCCTGCACCGCTTCGACGGCCATCGCTTCGACGTGCTGACGCACCGGCCCGACAACCCGGACGCTCTGATCAGCTCCACCATCGACGCCCTGGCCGTCGACGGCGACGAGCGCATGTGGCTGGGCAGCAACGACGCCGGCATCGAGGTCATCGACCTGGAAACCCTTGAGCGCTGGCGCTTCGCCACCGAGCAGGGCCTGTCCCATCTGCGGGTGGTCGACGTGGCGGTCTCGCCTTCGGGGCAGTCGGCCCTGATCGCCACGGCCGCCGGCGTCGATCGCGTCGACCTGGCCGGGCAGCGCGTCACTAATCTGCTCGCCCGCGACGGCCTGATCGGCCTGGCCCGCTTCGGCGAGTCCGACTGGCTGGCCGCCGACCGCGATTGCGCCCTGGTCTTCAGCGACGGCCCCAAACGGCAACCGGACCTGCCCGGCTCGCCGGAGTGCAACGCAATGACGCAGGCGCCGGACGGCACGGCCTGGCTGGCCACCGACAGCGGCGAGCTGCTGCGCGTGCGCCCCGATGAAGTCTCCGTGGTTTCCCCTCCGATCGGCCTGGACGGCGGCACGGCCTGGATCTCGAGCCTGTACGCCGAAGCGGACGGACGACTGCTGATTGGCGACAGCAAGGGCGGCGTGCTGGCCTGGGATCCGGCCCGGCCCTCGGAGTACACGCGCTGGCGCATGGACATCGGCGACAGCGAGGTC
>JAZBPT010000033.1:0-3521 GCA_036351755.1 Wenzhouxiangella sp.
CCGCAACCGCCAGCAAGTTGCGCTTCATGTGCTTGAGCATGCTTCTTTCCTCTGCTTTCCGTTCGCAAGTGAAGGACGATGAAGACGATCTATCGTCATCTCGCTCAGCGTATGGGGGATCAATGTCAGTCCCGTGACTCGAAAGTGACCGATTCTTGACAGCGATGTGCAAGTCGATCAGTACGACCAGCTCACACCCAGGCTGAATTCCCGGCCGCGCTTGTAGCGCTGGGTGATTTCCTCGCCCTGGCGCACTTCGAACTCGGAATCGAGCAGGTTGCCGAACTCCGCCTTGAAGTCGAACAGATCGAACATGCGCCACTGGAAGACCAGGTCGAGATCCGGCGTGGGTTGTTCCTTCTTGTCGGGCGCGCCGAGCACGCCGACCTCGACGATGCGCTCGCCGACCATGTTGAACAGCATCGTCGCGGAAAAGTCGCGTTCCTCGTCGTCGTAGCCGATCTGCAGGTTGGCCACGTAGGGCGACTGCCCCTGAAGCGGGCGGGTTTCGTTGGTCAGGATGCCGAGATCCTCGATGAAGATCTCCGATTCGATCCAGGAGTAGTTGCCGGCCACGTAGAGCCGGTCCCAGACCGATTCGATACCCAGAAAGTCGCCGAAGAAGCCGAGGCTCTTGCGCCACTCGAGCTCCACGCCGTAGTTTTCGGCCTCGTCGGCATTGGCGTAGGTGAGCCTTTGTTCCACACCGGCTTCGACGGTCACCTCGATGGGATTGACGATCGACTTGTAGAACAGTCCGACCGAGATGAGCTCGGAAGGCTCGGGGTAGTACTCCCAGCGCAGGTCCATGTGCTCGATGTCCGACGGCACCAGCTCGGCGTTGCCGATAACCTCGCGGTTGAGGACCGGGTCGGTGAACGGCGCAGGCGAGAGCTCCTTGAAGTCGGGCCGCACGATGGTCTCGGCGTAGCTGGCCCGGATCTGCTGGTTTTCCGTCAGATACCAGGTCGCGGAGAAGGCCGGCAGGCGGTCTTCGGCGGACAGGTCCGCGACCACGGGAGTGGCCTGCGGATTGAGCAGCTGGAAGGTGGTGACGTTCTGGGACCAGTCCTCCACGCGCATGCCGGCGGTCAGACGCAGCCGCTCGAAGAAGGTCATGTCGAGGTTGGCATAGCGCGCGTCGACTTCGAGTTGCGCGGTGTAGTTGTCGGTCTCGCGCGTGGAGTCCTTGATCTCGATACCGTCCGGGCCGATGAACTCGGGGTTGAAGAATTCTTCCGGGTTCAGGTTGCGGCGCACGTCGAAGGGAATCCGGTTGACGCCGTCGAACTGGAAGCGGCGAATGCTCGAATCGCGCGACTTGTCCAGGCGACGACCGCCGACGCTGACGTTGCCGCTGAACCAGCCCGTCCCGAACGGCACCTTCAGGTCGAGACCGAAGTCGGTGGCGTCGTCGACCAGGTAGGAGAACCGCCGCACGATGTTGTCGGAGCGCCGCGAGAAGATGAAGTCCGACTCGCTGTCGGGATCGTATCGGTAACGGCGCTGGTCGGGCACGTCGCGGCGCGCGCGCGAATCGGCGTAGTCCCATTCCAGGAGCGTGTCCCCCAGGAAGCCGAAGGTGTGCTCGCCGCGGAGCTGGTGGGAGAGCAGTTCGCGTTCTTCCCACTCCATCTCGGTGAAGCGCACGATGCCGTCTTCGTCCAGGTTGTAACCCTCCTGGATGAAGGTTTCGTCCTGCGTCTGCCGCAGCAGCATCGAGGTCAGGTTGATGCGGTGGTTCTCGGTGTACTGGAGCCCCGCGGTCAGGAAACCGCTGAGCTCGATGTCGCGGGTGGAGCGCTCGATCTCGTAGTCGTCGTTGGGCCGCAGGCTGCCGTCGCCCAGCGGAATGAAGCTCTGGCGCTGCTCCGTGCGCGCCTGGTAGGAATCCGACCACATCACGGCCGTCGTGACGCCGGCGGTCCAGTCGTCGCTGAATTCGAACAGCTTGCCGCCTTCGATCGAGAGCCCCAGATCGGGGCCGACCTTGCGGCGATCCACATCGTAGATGACCGGAAAGGACTCGCCGAGCGCCTCGATCTCTTCGGGCGTCAGGCCATCGGGGTTGACGATGTTCTGCTCGGTGATCGTGCCGCCATCGGCGATCACCTCGGCGATCGGGCCGGGCAGTTCGCGCGTGCCGTCGTCCATGCCCAGGAAGTCGCGGTCGCCGCCCTCGTAGGTCAGGCCGTCCTTGAAGGTCGTGCCCTGACGCCCGCCGACGGAGAGACTCATTTCGAGGAAGTCTTCTTCCGGAATGCCCCGGGTGCGGATCTCGACCACGCCGCCGCCGAAGTCGCCCGGCATCTCGGGCGAGTAGCTCTTCTGCACGCGAATGGACTCGATCACGCCGGTGGGAAACAGGTCCAGGGGCACGACCTTTCGCGTCGGATCCGGGCTGGGCACGTTGGCGCCGTTGAGCAGGGTACTCGAATAGCGCTCGCCCAGCCCGCGCACGTAGATGAACTCGCCGCCGACCAGGGTCAGCCCGGTCACGCGGGCCAGCGCACTGCCGGCGTCGCCGTCGCCGGCGCGGGAGAACTGCTCGGTGCCGATGATGTTGGCCACACCGGCGGTGTCGCGCTGCTCGGCGATCACCGAAGTCACGCTGCCCTGGATGTAGGGTTCGACGACCACGTATTCGGCCAGCTCCAGCCCGGCGGGCGGCAGCTCGAAGTTCCGTTCGGTCTGGCTGTCTTGCTGGATGGGCACGTCGTCGACGGTGCGCGTGGCGAACTCGCTGTGCAGTACGGAGACGGCGTACCGGCCGGTCGGCACTTCCACCCGGAAGCGACCGTCTTCGTCGGTGCGCGCTTCAACAGGCGTGCCGCTGACGAAGACCCGGGCGCCGGTGACCGGCGAACCGTCCTCGGTCGACACGACCCGCCCGACGAGCACGCCGCTGCCCTGCTCTCCCACGGGAGCGTCGCCCGCCGCCCGGGGCATCGGCTGCCGGGCACCTTCGTGCGAACTCTCGATACTGACCAGGGCCTTTCGATCGGGCCCGGTGAGCGTGATGATGTACTGCGCGACTTCCCCTTCGTGAAGCTCAACGGGCAGCGCCGCCAGGGCCAGTGCATGTTCGTAGACGGCCAGTCGCGTACGGCCCGGCTCGACGTTGCCGCGCCAGGCGCCGTCGGCATCGGTCGTGCCCGAGGCATCACCGATTTCCACGCGAAGCCCGGGCACGGGCCGGCCCTGCTCGAAGACGAGCACGCTGATGTCGGCCGGGCCTTCGTCCTGGGCCGCGGCGGGCACCGCGCCGAATACGAACAGGAGCGTTGCGAGAAGGACGGCCGGAAACCGCCGGGCGGACAGCGTCGTCATCGGATACCTCGGAAACATGTTGCGGTTCAGGTGCAGAGCCACGGCTCGTCGCGGCACTGCTCCATGGCCCGCCGGAGCTCGTTGGCCTTGCGGAACAGGTCGTTGCGCGTCAGCAGGCTCAGGTGGGACTCGGCCTGCTCGTAGCGGCCGGTCTTGAACAGGGCATAGGCCAGCGCGTAGCGGATGTCCTC
>JAZBPT010000034.1:0-2679 GCA_036351755.1 Wenzhouxiangella sp.
CCAGTTGCGCGAGCAATGCATCCGCGCGGCCCTGTCCGGGGATGGTCAGCTCCGGCGAGAACTCGACCAGAGGCACCAGCACGAACGCTCGCTCGCGGATCCGCGGGTGGGGAACCGCCAGTCGCGGCGTCTCGATGCGCTCGTCGCCGTAGAGCAGCAAATCCAGGTCGATCGTACGCGGCCCCCAACGCCGCCCGGTGCGCTCCCGCCCGAGCGTCGACTCGATGCCCTGCAATGAATCGAGCAGGTCTTCAGCGGGAAGATCCGTGCGCAAAAGGGCCACGGCATTGAGAAATTCGGGTTGGTCGGTATCGCCCCAGGGCGGGGTGAAGTAGTAGCGCGACACCGCCAGCAAGACGCTGGCGTCGAGCCGGTCGAGCCTCGCCAGGGCCGCATCCAGGGTGGCGGCCCGGTCGCCGAGGTTGGCCCCGAGACCGATCCAGGCTTCGATCAAGAGGTCGCCTTCTTGCGGCGCCTCGGGCGGCGCCGCTTTGCCTTGCCCTTGCCGGGCGCGGCGCGCGTCATTTCATGCCGATCTTCGCCGTCGACCTCCTGGAAGGTGGTCCACCAGTCGGCCAGGTCCTGCAGATCCGGGTTCTCCATGGCACGCAGCAACAGGAAGTCGTAGGCCGCCCGGAAGCGGCGCTCGCTCGCCAGACGCTGGGCCCGCTTGCCGCGACGCTTCTCGAAACGCGGCTGCAGGCACCAGATATCCTTGGCCATGCTGGAAAAGCGCCGATGGATGGCCACGCGCTCGGCCTGCGCGACGATCGCTTCCTCGCCGGCGGCCGCCAGGGCTTCGACCGGAGGCAGCCCTTCGGCGACGAGTTCCTCGGCACGCTGCTCCACCCGTCGCCAGAGGAAAGCGGCGAACAGGAAGGCCGGCGTGACTGGCTTGCCCTCGGCGACGCGCTGGTCGGTGTTCTTCAGCGCCTGCTCGACCAGGATGGGCGGATTGCCGGGATCGTCGAACAGCTTCGGGAACAGAGGTTCCCAGAGATCGAAACGAACCAGTGCCCGGTAGGTCTCCCAGGCCTTGCCGCCCATGAGCAGCTTGAGAATCTCTTCGAACAGCCGCGGCGGCGGAATGTCGTAGAGGAGGTCGGCCATTTCCGGAATCGGGCCGGCGGTGGGCGGGTCGAGTTCCAGGTCGAGCTTGACCTTGAAGCGCACGGCGCGAAGAAGCCGAACCGGATCCTCGCGGTAGCGCGTGACCGGGTCGCCGATCAGCCGCAGGCGGCGCTTGACGAGGTCGTCGTAGCCGTCGACGTAATCTCGGATGGTCGCGGTCTCCGGGTCGTACATCAGCGCGTTGATCGTGAAGTCGCGTCGACGAGCGTCCTCTTCCTCGCTGCCCCAGACGTTGTCGCGCACCAGCCGGCCCTGCTCGACCTCGCGATGCTCGTCGTCGCCGCCCTCGCCGGTTCCCCGGAAGGTGGCGACCTCGATGATCTCGCGACCAAAGCGAACGTGGGCGAGCCGGAAGCGCCGGCCGATCAGGCGGGCGCTGCGGAACACCTCGTTGACCTGCTCGGGCGTGGCGTCGGTAGCGACGTCGAAGTCCTTGGGGTCGTAGCCCAGGACCAGGTCGCGGATGCTGCCGCCCACGATGTAGGCCAGGTAGCCAGCTTCCTGGAGCCGCTCGACGACCTTGCGGGCATTGGCGCTGACGCGGTCGGGCCGAATGCCGTGCCGCTTCTCGGGGATGATGCTTGCCTTTTCAGACAATGGCCAGGTTTCCGTATTCTGAAATCTTGTTATGAAGTGCGCTTGCCGGCATCCACCGGTGACGCAACTGGTAAAATACAGTCTATCACCTGTCCCGCCGCCGTCCCGTCAGGGTTGCGGCGAGACCCGTCTCCCTCTGGCAACGAACCCGGAACCACCGACATGACCTTCGTCGTTACCGAGAATTGCATCAAGTGCAAGTACACCGACTGCGTTGAAGTCTGCCCCGTGGACTGTTTCCACGAAGGCCCGAACTTCCTGGTGATCGATCCGGAAGAATGCATCGACTGCACCCTGTGCGAACCTGAATGCCCGGTCCAGGCAATCTATCCGGAAGACGACCTGCCGGCCGACCAGCGCCAATTCCTGGAACTCAACGAGGAGCTGTCGAGGGAATGGCCGGTGATCACCGAGATGAAACCGGCGCCCGACGACGCCAAGGAATGGGAAGACGTGCCGGGCAAAATCAAGCACCTGGAACGCTAAGGGGGCTTGTCCGGTCCGGGGCGGGCGGCAGCGCGCCCGCTTCGTCCACTCGGTTCAACCGAGCCGTTCGCGCAAGCGAGCGAGCACGAACTCGGCACGATCGAGTTCCACCACGCTCCCGTCGCTTTCGAGCAACTCCACGCGAGTGACCCCGTTGTCGGCCTGCGCGGCTACCCGGGCGACGTAGTTGCCGCTGTAATCGATCGCTTCGGGCGAACTCCAGAAGGTGATGCGATCCAGGATGCCCGTGTCGGGCTCGATCGGTTCGTGCGAGAAGCGGAACATGTAGCGGCGCTGGCCTTCGTCGACCTCTTCGACCTGCATGCCGCCGCGGTTGAGCGTGAAGCCCAGGCGGCGCCAGACGCTGTCGGGCTGGTCCTCCACCGCGAGGTAGAGGCCGGTCGGCCCGAATCGGATCTGCGATCGCGACTGCTCGGCGACCGAGCTCGGCTGGACTTCCGGCGG
>JAZBPT010000035.1:0-4547 GCA_036351755.1 Wenzhouxiangella sp.
AACCAGGCCAGGATGTTGTCGATCTTGGCGATCAGGCGCGACGGGCGGCTGGCGATGCCGTGGGAGGTGCCGGGCAGGCGGACCATGACGGTCTCAACCCGGGCCAGTTTGAGCGCCTGGTAGTACTGCTCGGTTTCCGACATGGGCGTGCGGAAATCTTCCTCGCCGGTGATCAGCAGCGTGGGCGTGGTGACGTTGCCGACCAGCGACAGGGGCGAGCGCTGCCAGTAGTGCTCGAAGTTCTCCCAGGGCAGGCCGGGGAACTGGCGCTCGATCTGGCTGGGATAGTAGTCGCCGGTGAGCGTCTTGGAGATCCAGTTGATGACCGGCTTGGCCACGGCCGCGGCCTTGAAGCGATCCGTCAGCCCGATGGCGTAGGCCGCGGCGATGCCACCGGCCGACCCGCCCGTGACGAACAAGCGTTCGGGATCGATGAAGCCCTTCTCGATCATGGCGTCCACGCCCGACATGTGATCACCGAAGTCCTCTTCCGAGGCGTACTTGTATTCGAGCAGCATGCCGAAATCGCGGCCGTATCCCGACGACCCGCGGTGGTTGTCGTAGAAGACGACATAGCCCTCGGCGGCCATGCGCTGCATCTCGGCGGAGAAGTGCGGCCCGTAGGCCAGGTGCGGGCCGCCGTGGATTTCCAGGATCAGGGGATATTTCTTTTCGGGGTCGAAGTCCGGCGGGGTCAGGTACCAGCCCTGGATTTCCGTGCCGTCGACCGACGAATCGTAGACGATCTCGTGCACCTCGCCCATCGCGCGCTGGTCGAGCAGGTTGCGGTTGAGGTCGGTCAGGCGTCGGTGGTCACCCCGGCGCGGCCGGACCCACACGTCGGCCGGCGTCTTCTCCGTGCCCAGGGTGTAGGCAACGGTGCCGTCGTCGGCCACCGAGTAGTCGCCGCTGCGATAGGGGCGGCCGACGCTGGTGCCGTTGACGCCGTCGACGACCGCGTCGATTTCGCCGTCGAGGTCGATGCGCCCGACCTTGCGCCAGCCGCGGTCGGTGTAGTGAAAGTACAGCGACCTGCCGTTCGCCGCCCAGGTCGGGCCCTCGATGGAGCGGTCCAGGTCTCCGCCGAGGATGCGCAGGTTGCCGCCGTCGGCGTCGATCAGGCCCAGCGCGTTGATGGTGTACTGCCGGCCCTGGTGGTCGTCGCGCTCGAAGGCGATGGTCTCGCCGTCGGGCGAGACGGCCGGGGCGGCTTCGATACCCGGCAGGTCGGTGAGCTGCTCGATGCCGCCGTCCTCGACATGCACGCGAAACAGGTCGCGTTCATTGAGCTCGTACTGCCAGTCGTCGTCGCGGTTGGTGGCGAAGACGATGCCCGAGCCGTCGGGCATCCAGGCCAGCGGACCGCCGTGGTTGAAGTTGCCCGAGGTCAGCTGGCGCGCGGCGCCGCCCCGGGCGGAGACGACGAAGACGTGCTCGAAGCCCGGCTCGAGATAGCCGCGCCCGTCGAAGCGGTAGACGACGCTGTCGATCACCACCGGCGGATCGGCCCAGTCGGCGCCCTCGGGCTTTTCGGGCGGCTTGGCCAGCGAGGGCTTCTCGGCCGGCACGTGCATGGTGAAGGCGATCGATTCACCGTCCGGCGACCAGGCCATCGAGGAAGGCGACTCGACCAGGTTGCTCACCATGGCCGTCTGGCCGGAGGTCATCCAGCGCACGAAAAGCTGGGTCTTGCCAGCTTCGTCCTTGGCAACGTAAGCCAGGCGCTCGCCGTCGGGCGACCAGCGCGGCGAACTGTAGCTGTCCCGCCCGGAGCGCAGCGGCTGGTGATTGTCTCCGTCGGCGTCGACGATCCAGAGGTTGGATCGCACGCAGTCGCACATGATGTCGTGGATCGAGCGGACGTAGGCGATGCGTTCGCCGTCGGGCGAGATGCGCACCTCGCTGGCGTATTGCAGGTCGAACAGGTCGGCGGACTGCAGCCGCTGGTCGGCAACGGCAACAACGGGCAGCAGGCCCAGGATCAGGGTGAGCAAACGGGGGGCGTGCATTGAAGACGGCTCCGGTCGTGGTACTGGAGCGACCGAGTCTAACGCAGCGCCGTCATCGCCCGCCCCGGCCGGCCGGGGCGGGCCGATGACAATCCTTGCCTGTCAGTCCTTCAGGGCCGCGGCCAGCAGCTCGGCCACTTTCTCGGAGGACTGCGGATTCTGGCCGGTGATCAGCAGGCCGTCGCGCACGGCGTAGGGCTCGAAGTCCGGGGCGGTCTTCACTTGTGCACCCAGCTCGCGCAGGCGGTCGGTCAGCGAGAACGGCACGGCGTCCTGCAGGCCCACGGCCTCTTCCTCGCTGTTGGTGAAGGCACTGACTTCCAGGCCGTCGACGATGGGCTTGCCGTCGGCGCCCTTCGCCGAAACCAGCGCCGCCGGGCCGTGGCAGACGGCCGCGACCGGCTTGTCGGCGGCGATGAAGTCGGCAACGATCTGCCCGATGTCGTCGGCCGGGAAATCCCACATCGTGCCGTGGCCGCCGGGGAAGAACACCGCATCGAATTCGGACGGATTCACGCTCGAAAGCGCCCGGCTGTTCTCGAGGATCCGCTGGCCGTATTCGTCGTCGAGGAATCGCTCGACCGGCTCGGGGTTGTCGCCACGCTCGGCAATGCTGCGGGGATCGACCGGCAACTTGCCGCCCTCGACCGACACGACGGTAACGTCGAAGCCGGCGTCGCGCAGGTGCAGGTAGGGCACGGCCAGTTCCTCGAGCCATACACCGGTGGGCTCACCGCCCTCGCCCATCTGGCCCGAGGAGGTCACGATGATCAGGATCTTGAGTGCTGAGCTCAGCGTCTCCGCCATGAATCAGTCTCCGTTTGAAAGAATGCACACAGTCTGCATGGCGGCGCGGAAAGACCGAGTCAAGGCTGTCGCTCAGGCCGGCCGCAGGTCGCCGAGGCGCTGCATCGCGGCCGGCGCCAGGGCGCGACGGGATTCGGCCTGGAGGTGCTCGACCAGCTGGTCGCGAACCAGCACGGGCATCTCGGCGGCGCGGGCATCGGTGATGGCGACTTCCGGGTGGGCCATGACGATGACGCCGCGCGCCCGCGCCTCGATGCCGTTGATGAGCAGCCAGCGCTCCAGCGCCTCGACCTGGGCGCGTGCCTGGGACACGGGGTTGGCCATGGCGTTCCAGTTGGGCCGGCTGCCGCAGCCGGCCCGCCGCGCCAACGGCCAGTGCTTGCGTCCCGGCATGACCTGCAGGTGGCCGGGCGTGTTCTTGACCTCCACGACCCAAAGTCCTGTGGGGCCGGCGACGATAAAGTCCAGCTCGCGCTGGCCGTTGGTCAGCGTCTCGTCGGGCAATCGCACGCGGTTGAGGATGAGGTAGTCGTCGGGCAGGTTCTTGAGGCGCTCGAGCACGGCGGCCTCGCCTTCGACGCCGGCAAGATGGCCGGGATCGACGGAGCTCGACCCCGGCAGCGCCAGGAAGAACACGACGATGGCGGCCACGCCGGCGAGCATCACCGCCAGCGGCGCACTCCAGGCGGCAGCCGCCGCCACGATCAGCACGGCGGCGGGAACGGCCACCACCAGGCGCCGGCTACGAAGCCGGCGCTGTTCGCGCAGTTCCTCGCGGTGGCGCTTCAGGGGCGGGTAATCGACGACGAGGCGGGTGTCGGCCATGGCCACAGTCTACCCGTCCGACGCCTTTCGGCGGCTTTCGTCGTCGTGCATGCAACGCAGACCTGCAATAATTCGGGGCAGTGGCCCAACAGCGTCGATCGGAGCCCGCCTCCGGCCGCCACACGATCCAACGAGGAGCAGATCAGTGCAGCAAGAGACACCGCCTGAGAAGGAAGAGATCGGCGACGGCCTCGAGCAGGAACACATCCAGTCGGTCATCGAGGCCGTCGAGGCCCAGGACGCCAACCAGCTCAACGAGCTGCTCGAGCCGCTGCACGCCGCCGACGTCGCCGACCTGATCGAGCAGATCAGCCAGCCCGAACGCGTGGCCCTGGTCGAACTCTGGGGCGAAGGCATCGGCGGCGAAGTGCTGTCAGAACTCAACGAATCGGTGCGCGAACCGCTGCTGGAGGTGCTGCCGCCGGAAGTCGTGGCCGAGGCCATCCGCGACCTCGACTCCGACGACGTCGTCGAGCTGGTCGAGGACCTCGAGGAAGAGCAGCAGTCGCGCCTGCTCGAGGCGCTCGAGATCAAGGACCGCATCGGCGTCGAGGGCGCCCTGTCCTACCCGGAGTATTCGGCCGGCCGACTGATGCAGCGCGAGCTGGTCGCCGTGCCCGAGGACTGGAGCGTGGGCCAGGCCATCGACTTCATCCGCGGTGAAGACGAAGACGACCTGCCCGACCAGTTCTACCACGTCATCCTGGTGTCGCCGGCGATGAAGCCGGTCGCCTACGTCACCCTCGGCCGGCTGCTCTCCTCGCGTCGCCAGGTGCCGCTGATCGACATCACGGAGCCCAGTTTCCGGACGGTCGACGTGACCGAGGAATCATCCAACGTCGCCTACCTGTTCAACCACTACCACCTGATCTCCGCGCCGGTGGTCGACGAGAACGGCCGCCTGGC
>JAZBPT010000036.1:0-5449 GCA_036351755.1 Wenzhouxiangella sp.
GATCGGTTCAACGTCATCGAGTTCAACCACCAGGCTCGCTCGCTCTATCCGCAGGCCCGCGATTTCGACGAAGACCGGCTCGTCGAGGCCGCGCAGTGGGTCGACTCGCTGGCCGCCGGCGGCGGCACCGACATGGGCCCGCCGCTCGCGCTTGCGCTGGGGGCGCCGCCGTCCGGCGGCTTCCTCCGCCAGGTGGTCTTCATCACCGACGGCATGGTCGGCAACGAGCAGGAGCTGCTGGAGCGCACCGAGCTCGAACTGGGCGATAGCCGCTTGTTCACCGTCGGCATCGGCCACGGCGTCAACGGCAGCTTCCTGCGCCGCATGGCGAACGCCGGGCGGGGCAGCTACACGGCGATCGCCGAGACCTCTCGAATCGCTGAACGCATGAGCGAACTGGTGCTCCAGCTCGAAAGTCCCGTCATCCACGACCTGGAAATGATCTGGCCGAGGCCGGTGGAGCTGTACCCGGAAACGCTGCCCGACCTGTATGTCGGCCAGCCCTTGAGCATCATCGCGCGGGCGGACAAGCTCAGCGGCGACCTGATCGTGCGCGGCACGAGCAACGGCCGGTACTTCGAGCGCGTGCTGCCGCTCGAGGATTTCCAGCCGGCGCCGGGCGTGGCCGGGCAGTGGGGTCGTTCCCGCATCGAGGCGCTGGAGAATCGGATCGTCGCGCCCGGCGAAGAAGCCCTGGTCGAATCCGAAATACTGGACACGGCGCTCAAGTACTCTCTGGTCAGCTCGCAGACAAGCCTGGTGGCCGTCGACAAGACGCCGGCGCGCAGCCGGGCGGCGGCCATGCAGCGCTTCAAGCTCGATACCAGTCCGGCGCAGGGGCGCTCGGGCAGCCTCCGGGCCATGCCGGCGACCGACGCGGGCAGCGTGCCGGCGGCGCTGCGCGGCGCGCTGGCCCTGCTCCTGGTCGGGTTGCTGCTCTTCCAGCGCCGCATCAATCGTGACGGAGGTGCGTCCTGATGCGCCGCTTCCTCGTCACCGGCCTGCTCCTGGTGGCCGTCTGGCAGATCGGCGCTGCCGCCTGGATCCAGGCGAAGGCCGGGCTCGGGCAGTTCCTGCTCGAGCGGGCCTGGCAGGAGACGCTCGACGGGGACAGCGACGTCGAGCCCTGGCCGGGAGCGGTCAGCCACCCGGTCGCACGCCTGCGCATGCCGCGCCTGGCCGTCGATCACCTGGTGCTCGAGGGCCTGGACACGCCGGTGATGGCCTGGGGGCCGGGCATGGCGGTGGGCGAGGGCGGGCATCACGTGCTCGCCGCCCATCGCGACACGCATTTTTCCTTCCTGCGGTCCGTGGAGCTCGGCGACCGTTTCGAGCTGGTCGAAGCAGACGGCCGGCGGCGCTGGTGGCGCGTCGAGGCAATCCGGGTCGTCGATTCGCGCACCACCGGCATCGATCTCGACGGGGTCGGACAGGCCATGACCCTGATTACCTGCTATCCGTTCGACGCGCCGGTCGCGGGCGGTCCCGAGCGCCTCGTGGTGCGCTTGCGGCCGCTCGCGCCGGCAAAGGAGGCCCGCTCATGACGACACTGTGTATCGATGAACTCTCCGCGAGACTCAAGCGCCGCTGGGGGTGGCCGGCTGTCGCCACCCACGTTCCGGCCGACGCCGATTGTCCGCTGCTGACCGCCCTGCAGGCGACCCGCGAGGCCGGCGCGGCGCGGCGGCAGGGAGCATCGCTGCCCGAATGGCTGCGGCCGATGCGAGGACACGCCGGTCCGCCGGGAATCGCGGCATTTCATGGCAAGACCTCGCCATCGGTGGGATAATGCGCGTTTCGGAAAACCGGAACAGCAGGAGTCCGTCCAGCGTGACCGAATCCAGACAGATCCCGATCGCCGTCAAGAGCGGCGAGAAGATGCGCAAGCCGCAGGGCTTCACCGCCATTCGCGACGGAATCAAGGCGCGAGCGGGCGCCGAGCCGGCGCCCATCGGCCGCAAGCCGACCTGGCTGCGGGCGCGCCTGCCGCAGGGCGGCAAGTACGAAGAAGTGCGGCGCAACGTCAACGAGCACAGGCTCGCCACGGTCTGCCAGGAATCGAAATGCCCCAACATCGGCGAGTGCTGGTCCAACGGCGTGGCCACCATCATGCTGATGGGCGACGTGTGCACCCGCGCCTGCCGATTCTGTTCGGTCGACACCGGCAACCCGCGCGGCTGGCTGGATGCGGAAGAACCGGCCAATTCGGCCGAATCGGTTCGAATCATGGACCTCAAGTACGTGGTGTTGACCTCGGTCGACCGAGATGATCTCGACGACGGCGGGGCCGGCCACTATGCCGACTGCATCCGGGAGATCAAGAAGGTCAATCCGCAGACCGCCGTCGAGGCGCTGACGCCCGATTTCCAGGGCCGTCTGCACGACATCGAGACGGTCGTCGATTCCGGCCTGGAAGTCTTCGCGCAGAATGTCGAGACGGTTCGCCGGCTGACGCACCCCGTGCGCGATCCGCGTGCCGGTTACGACCAGACGCTGAAAGTCCTCGAGCACGCCAAGAAGCACAACCCGAAGGTGCTGACCAAGACCAGCCTGATGCTGGGCCTGGGGGAGACGACCGAGGAAGTTCTCGAGACCATGGACGACCTGCGTGCCATCGGCGTCGACATCGTCACCTTTGGCCAGTACCTTCGTCCGACCGTCAACCATCTGCCCGTCGATCGCTTCGTTACGCCCGAGGAGTTCCGGGAACTGCGCGAAATCGGCCTCGAAAAGGGGTTCCTGGAAGTCGTTTCCGGCCCGCTGGTGCGGTCCAGCTACCGCGCCGACCGGGTGTTCGAGAAGAACAACTGCGGAATCGATACCGACGTGGCGTGAGCCCGCTGGCGGTCTCGGCGTGTCCGGCAACCTGAGCATCGAAGAGCGCGAGCGCTATCTCGAACGGCTGGCGGCCCTGCTGGATCGGGCGCGCGTCCAGCGGCGTACGATGACTTACCTCGAGGTGGCCGATGCGCTGGCCATGCCGGGCCCGAAGCGAATCCACAAGACGACCCGGCTCCTGGAGATCCTGCTCAAGCGCGACGCCGAGGCCGGGCGGCCCCTGCGCGCCGCACTGGCAACCAGCCGCGCCAGTCGCGGGCTGCCGGCCCGCGGATTCTTCGATCGCGCCAGGCGTCTCGGCCTGTTCGACGGCAGCGACCCCGATGCCTTTCATGCCCGGGCGCTCGAAGCCTTGTTCGAGCGGCCTTCGCATTGAACCCGGCAAGGGGCGGGCATCGCGAGGGGCGCTTCTTCACGGCGCTGGCGCCAGGGGCCTGTCGCTGACGGAGCTGGTGTACCATCGCCGCTTGCGCGATCTCCGCGCAGTCGACCCATCACGGAAACCTGCATGAACAATTCATCGCCACTGGCCGGGCTTGCGGCCGGCACGCTGTTGCTCTTCGGTCTGTCGGCCTGTGACCGCGAACAAGCCGTCGAACAAGGAGAGGATCCCGGAACGATGTCCGAAAACAGAGCAGAAGCGATTGACGAAAGGCTGCCGGAACCGCCGATGGCCGAACGGCGGGATCATGTGGTCAGCGCGCCCGCCGGCAATCGATCGGACCCCTGGTTCTGGCTGCGCGACGATGATCGCGAGGATCCAGACATGCTCGCGTATCTCGAGGCCGAGAACGACTACACCGAGGCCATGGTGGCGGACTTGTCGACCTTGCGCGAGAAGCTCTTCGGGGAGATGCGTTCGCGCATCGTCGAAGACGACAGCAGCGTGCCGTACCTGGATCGGGGTTACTGGTATTACACGCGCTTCGAGGCCGGCAGGGAGTATCCGATCCACGCCCGCCGCCGGGGTTCCATGGACGCCGAAGAGGAAATCCTTCTCGACGTCAACCGGCTGGCCGAAGGACACGATTTCTACAGCGTGGGCGACCGCGACGTCAGCATGAGCGGCCGGTACCTGGCCTGGCTGGAGGATACCGTGGGCCGTCGCCAGTACCGCCTGCACATCAAGGACCTCGTCACGGGCGAGGACGTCGATACGGGGCTCACCGGCATTTCGAGCGTGTCCTGGTCGGCCGACGACGGGGTGCTCTACTACGTCGAAAACGAACCCGAGACCCTGCGTTCCTGGCGGGTGCGCCGTTATCGAGTCGGCAGCGGGCAGCCCGGCGAGATCGTTCACCAGGAAGACGACACCGCGTTTTACACCAGTGTCGGGCGGACCACCTCCAACGCCTACAACACCGTCTACCTGCGCTCGACGGTCAGCAGCGAAATGCGCATCGTCGAGGCGGACGCCGTCGACCGGCCCTTGCGCGTCTTCCTGGCGCGAGAGCGTGACCACGAGTACCAGGCCGACCACCTGGGCGAGCGCTGGCTGATCCGCACCAATCACGATGCGCCCAATTTCCGCATCATGGCCGCCCCCCTCGACGGCCACGCCGATCGCGAGCGCTGGGCCACCGTGGTCGCGCATCGGCAGGACGTGTTCATCCACGGCTTCGACGCGATGAACGACTTTCTCGCCGTGAGCGAGCGCTCGGACGGCCTGCGCCAGATCCGGCTACTGGACTGGGAGAGCGGGGAATCCAGGCTGCTCGAGTTCGACGAGCCGGCCTATACGGTCGTGCTCGGCAAGAATCTCGAGCAGTCCGCGGGCACCCTGCGTTTCGTGTATTCCTCGCTGACCACGCCGACGAGTACCTGGGAACTCGACGTGGCCAGTGGGGAGAGGAAACTGCTCAAGCGCGAAGCGGTGCCCGGCGGTTACGAGCCCGCCGACTACCGCACCCGTCGCGAGTGGGCGACGGCCCGGGACGGCACGCGGGTTCCCGTGTCGATCCTTCACCACCGGGACACGCCGCTCGACGGCACGGCACCGCTCTACCAGTACGCCTACGGTTCCTACGGTTTCACGATCGATCCGTCCTTCTCGGCGAATCGGCTGAGCCTGGTGGATCGCGGCTTCGTGTTTGCCATCGCCCATGTACGCGGCGGCCAGGTCATGGGGCGGCACTGGTACGACGATGGCCGAATGCTCAACAAGATCAACACCTTCAATGATTTTGTCGATGTAACCGATCATCTAGTCGAGGCCGACCTGGTCGACGGCGATCGCGTCTTCGCGGTCGGCGGCAGTGCCGGTGGCTTGCTGATGGGCGCGATCGCCAACCGCGCGCCGGATCGCTATCGAGGAATCGCCGCTCATGTGCCCTTCGTCGATATCGTCACGACCATGCTCGACGAGTCGATTCCGCTGACCACGAACGAATACGACGAGTGGGGCAATCCGAACGATCCCGAGTACTACCGCTACATGCTCTCTTATTCGCCTTACGACAACGTGGCGGCCCAGGACTACCCGGCCATGCTCGTGACGACGGGGCTGTGGGACTCCCAGGTGCAGTACTGGGAGCCGGCCAAGTGGGTTGCGCGCCTGAGGGCGACCAAGACCGACGGCAATCCCCTGTTGCTGCGCACCAACATGGAGGCC
>JAZBPT010000037.1:0-3454 GCA_036351755.1 Wenzhouxiangella sp.
CTTATGCTCAAGATCAAAAACCTCCACGTCAGTATCGACGGCAAGGAAATCCTCAAGGGCCTGGACCTCGAGATCGGGTCGGGTGAACTGCACGCCATCATGGGCCCCAACGGATCCGGCAAGTCGACGCTCGGCTACGTGCTGGCCGGCCGCGAAGGCTATGAAATCACCGAAGGCTCGATCGAGTTCGAGGGCAAGGACCTCGACGACATGGAGCCCGAGGAGCGCGCCGCCGCCGGCCTGTTCCTGGCCTTCCAGTACCCGGTCGAGATTCCGGGCGTGAACAACGCCTACTTCCTGCGTTCGGCGCTCAACGCCCAGAAGAAGGCTAGAGGCGAGGAAGAAGTCGACTCGATGACCTTCCTCAAGACCGTGCGCGAGTCGCTCAAGCAACTCAAGATGGACGACACGCTGCTCAAGCGCGCCGTCAACGAAGGCTTTTCCGGCGGCGAGAAGAAGCGCAACGAGATCGTCCAGATGGCGATTCTGCAGCCGAAGCTCGCCGTTCTCGACGAGACCGATTCCGGCCTGGACATCGATGCGCTCAAGCTGGTGGCCGAAGGCATCAACCGCCTGCGTGACGCCGAGCGCAGCTTCATGGTGATCACCCATTACCAGCGCCTGCTCGAGCATCTCACGCCTGATTACGTCCATGTGCTGTCGGGCGGCCGCATCATCGAGTCCGGCGGCAAGGAGCTGGCCGAGCGCCTCGAGAAGGAAGGTTATTCCTACCTGCAGGCCGAAGCGGCCGAGGCCTGAGCCATGAGCGAACTTGCCGAAAGACTGGCCCCCGAATCGGCGCTGGCAGCCGACGACTTCAGCGACCTGCGCCAGGCCGCACAGCGCGCGCTGATGCAGCACGGCTTTCCCGATCTCAAGACCGAGGCCTGGAAGTACACGCCCATCCGCCTGCTCGAAAAGCGCGAGTTTCAGACCGAGGCTGCTTCGAGTTCGGCCGCGCCCGAGTTGCCCTTCGATGCGTATGTGCTGCACTTCGACAACGGCATCCTCAACGCCGATGCGGCCGAATTGCCCGCGGGCGTGAAGCTGGAAGCGGCCACGCGCAAGGACTTCGAAGGCCTCGAATATGGTGGACGCGAGGACGCCTTCGCCTGGCTCAACCTGGCCCGCTTTGCCCAGGCCTGGAAGCTACGTATCGAAGGCGAGCTCGACAAGCCGTTGGTGCTGGCCACCACGACGGCCGACGATTTCGCCGCGGCGGTGCACCCCAGATTGTTCATCGAGCTGGCCGACAATGCGCGCGCTACGCTGGTCGAGCTGCACGCCGGCGGCGGTGAGGGCATGGTCAATGCCGTCAACGACATCCGGGTGGGGCAGGGCGCGGCCCTGAACCACGTCATGCGCCGTTCCGGCGGCGACACCGTGCGCGTGTCGCGCACGGGTGTGGCCGTGGTTCGCGACGCCGAGTACCGCAGCTTCGTGCTGGATACCGGTGCGCGGCTCGGCCGGCAGGATCTCAACGTGTTCCTGAAGGACGCCGGCGCGCTTGGCGAAATCGACGGCACCGTGGTGCTCGATTCCAAGCAGCACGTCGACTATCACACCTCGATCGATCACTGCACCGGCCACACCAACAGCCGCGAAGCCTTCCGCCTGCTTGCCGACGGCACGGGCGTGGGCGTGTTCAATGGTCGCATCCACATCCATGAGGATTCGGACGACAGTCATTCCGACCTGAACACCGCCAGCCTATTGCTCGGCGAGATGGCCCGCATCAACGCCAAGCCGGAACTGGAAATCTATTCCGAGGATGTCACCGCCAGCCACGGCGCCACCATCGGCCAGCTCGACGACGACGCCCTGTTCTACCTGCGCTCGCGCGGCCTGCCGACCGAGGATGCCAACACCCTCCTCAAGTACGGCTTCGCCGCTGAGCCGTTGGAAGGGCACAGCGACGAGGCCGTGCGCGAGTGGCTGTTGAGCGAATTGAAGGAAGTGCTTTAGTACGGTGGATAGACAAATTGGAACCACCGAAGACACCGAAGTACACCGAATCCTTGAATAGCATCTATGCTGGTTTTTTCGGTGTCTTCATTGGTTTCAAGGTTTTTGCGAGATGATGATGGAAACGGTTGAATCGAAGGTAAAGGACCAACTGGACGTGTTCGCCCTGCGCGAGCAATTCCCCGTGCTCTCGCGTGAGGTGCATGGCAAGCCCCTGGTTTACTTCGACAACGCAGCCACCGCTCAGCGACCGCTGAAGGTCATCGAAGCGATGGACGACTTCTATCGCCGCTACAACGCCAATGTCCACCGCGGCGTCCACCAGCTTTCCGTTGAGGCCTCCGAACAATTCGAGCTCGCGCGAGATTCCGTGCGTCGACTGCTCAATGCGCATTCAGTCAGAGAAGTGGTCTTCACGCGCGGCACGACCGAGGCCGTCAATCTCGTCGCGCAGGCCTACCTCCGCCCGCGCCTGAAAGAAGGCGACGAGATCCTGATCACGCACATGGAGCACCACTCCAACATCGTGCCCTGGCAGATGCTGTGCGAGCAGACCGGCGCGGTGCTCAAGGTCGCGCCCATCAACAGGCAGGGCGAACTGCTGGTCGACGAACTGGCCTCGATGATCAACGAACGCACCCGGCTCATCGGCATGGTGCACGTCTCCAATGCCCTGGGCACTATCAATCCGGTCGAGGAAGTCTGCCGCATCGCCAAAAAGCACGACGTACCGGTGCTGGTCGACGGCGCCCAGGCCACGCCGCACATGGCCGTCGACGTGCAGGCCCTGGGCTGCGATTTCTACTGCATATCCGCACACAAGATGTACGGCCCCACCGGCATCGGTGCGCTGTGGGCGAAGGAATCCATCCTCGAGGACATGCCGCCCTGGCAGGGCGGGGGTGAGATGATTACCCGCGTGAGCTTCGAGGGCACCACCTACAACGACCTGCCGCACAAGTTCGAGGCCGGCACCCCGAACATCTCGGGCGCCATCGGCTTCGGCAAGGCCGTCGAGTTTCTCGAAGAGACCGGCTACGAGGGCATCGTCTGGCAGGAAGAACGCCTGCTCGACTACGCAACCGAGCAAATGCAGGCCATCGACGGCCTGGAGATCATAGGAACGGCCAGGCACAAGGGCCCGGTGGTCTCCTTCACCCTCGAAGGCGCCCACCCCAACGACATCGGCACCATCGTCGATCACTACGGCGTGGCCATCCGCACCGGCCACCACTGCGCCATGCCTGTCATGCAGTTCTTCGACGTGCCGGCCACCGCGCGCGTATCCTTCGCGCCCTACAACATCCGCAACGAAATCGACATCTTCCTGGAGGCCCTGGACAAGGCCCGCGACATGCTGGCCTGATCGACGGGCGACCAGAGCCGGCCGCTGGTAGAATTCCGCCCCATGGCGCTCGACAAGCTCTACCAGCAGGTCATCCTCGACCACAACCGCTCCCCGCACCACTACGGCCGTCTCGAAGGCGCA
>JAZBPT010000038.1:0-5514 GCA_036351755.1 Wenzhouxiangella sp.
CCGCCGCAGAAACGCGTCGAGGACGCCCTCGACACCCTGGGCGCGCTGTGCCGCAAGCACGAGGTCGAACTGATCGCGATCGGCAACGGCACCGCCTCGCGCGAGATCGACCAGTTCTTAACCCACGCACTCAAGCAGCTGGGCCTGCGCGGCATCCAGAAGCTGGTGGTCTCCGAGGCCGGCGCCTCCGTCTACTCCGCTTCCGAACTGGCGGCAAAGGAATTTCCGAACTTGGACGTCAGCCTGCGCGGCGCGGTCTCCATCGCCCGGCGCCTTCAGGATCCGCTGGCCGAGCTGGTCAAGATCGAGCCCAAGGCCATCGGCGTTGGCCAGTACCAGCACGACGTCGACCAGTACAAGCTGGCCCGGGCGCTCGACGCGCGCGTAGAGGACTGCGTCAACGCCGTCGGCGTGCACGTCAACACCGCCTCCAGCGCGCTGCTCGCGCGGGTCGCCGGGCTCAATTCAACGGTCGCCGAAAACATCGTCACCCACCGCGATGAAAACGGCCCCTTCCGTCGACGCAAGGATCTACTCAAGGTGCCGCGTCTGGGTGCGAAGGGCTTCGAGCAGGCCGCCGGCTTCCTGCGCATCGCCGACGGCGAGAATCCCCTGGACGCCTCGGCCGTCCACCCCGAAGCCTACCCGGTGGTCGAGCGCATTCTCGAGAGACTGTCCCGGCCGGTAGGGGAAGTCATCGGCGACACCCGCGCCCTGCGCTCACTCGACGCCAACCAGTTCACCGACGAGCGCTTCGGCCTGCCCACGGTCAAGGACATCCTCAGGGAACTGGAAAAGCCCGGCCGCGATCCGCGCCCGGAGTTCAGGACGGCGAAGTTTGCCGAGGGCGTAGAGACCATCAAGGACCTGCGCCCCGGAATGATCCTGGAAGGCACGGTCAGCAACGTGGCCGCCTTCGGTGCCTTCGTCGACCTGGGCGTTCATCAGGATGGCCTGGTGCACATCAGCGCCATGAGCGAGAAGTTCATCCAGGACCCGCGCACGGTCGTGAAGGCCGGCGACGTGGTCAAGGTCAAAGTCTTGGATATCGACCTCGATCGCAAGCGCATCGCCCTGACCCTGCGCCTGGACGACCCGCTGCCCGACGAAGCCGATGCGCCGACGAACAAGGAGAAAGGCGGGGCGAAAAATCCGAAGGCGAGCCGAAATGGCGGGAAAGGCAAGAAAGCCGACAAGAAGCAGGGCGGTGCGCTGGCCGACGCGTTCGCCCGGGCAAAGCGCTGATCCCACATGGAGAAATCATCCGGGACAAGCGGCGTAAGTTGCCGGAAGGGAGACGACGATGGGCTGCAGGAGGATCTCCCCGCCCCCCTGAGCCCTCGCCGGGCGGTGCGTCCCTGTCACTGCCAACAACAGCCCCATGACGAGACAAAGGCAGGCTAGCAAGCGGCGATCGCGGCCGCATCCCCCAAATGGGTTATGGCCGGGCGGAAGCGCAGCGCGCCGTCAGGCCCGGAACAACGCCGCAGGCAACAGCGCCCGAAGCACATCGGCGACCATGTCCGGCTGTCGGCGCCAACCGTTCTTGCCCATGGCGGATTTCAACTGCGAGCGCGCCGTCTCGTAGGCGATGGCCTGGCGATCGGCAAAGCGTCTGAGCGGCTCACCCTCCACGATGGCATTCACCGCCGCTGCCTCCGCCGGCGTGAGATGAAAACGCATCATCAGCCCTTGTCTCAGGTCCGGGTGATTCCGGGCCGGATCGGTGACCAAGAGGGCCGCGGCATTCGGATCGAGGCGGATCAGCGTCGAAACAAGCCGGTTGCCGAACTCGCCCGCCGTCAAGCGCAGCAGGTGGCACTCACCCCCCATCACCGTCCTGAGTTCCTCGCCGAATGCATGGTCGTCGCCCAATTGCCCCATGTGCAGCCGTCCGGCCCGGCTGATCCAGGCTCGCCCGGCCAACAGCAGCTCTTCCGCCAGCCGGTTGGCGAAGCGAATGCGTCGCTTCGCATCGATCACGACTACGGCGTGATCGAAACGATCCCAAAGCGAGCTGAGCACATCGAGCGAGTCCTGGAGCCGGGTGAGGTGCTGGTAGCCCTGCCAGGCCTGGAGCAGATGGGGCGCAACGGACCGTATGCGCTCAAGTTCGCGCTCGGAGTGATCCTTGGCGTCGAGTGCGCGCATGAGGGTGAATTCGGTGATGTGTCGTTTGCCAACCTCCAGCGCCAAACCGAACCCCCAACGTATGCCCATGGGTCGGTAGACATGGTTGTACAGATCGCTACGAAGCAGTTCCTTACGGGAAACGAGATCACTCGTGCAAACTACCCTCCCAGGCTCATATAGCTGCGCTGCAGCCTCGATCTGGAAATTGCCGCGACCGAACTCCCGGTTGTAGTCCTCGATGGACGGATCGGGCACCACGTTGGCGGCCAGAACCTGGCCAACGTGGGCATCCAGATCATAGGTGTCCAGCGTCACCACGCGACTGTCGGCGAACCCGGCCAGCGCATCGAGCGCATCCGGCCAGGCGGCCGTTCCCATCGCGGCGCCGTAAATCGCCTGGAGAACTTCATCCCGGGTTGCTGCCATTCAACCCGCTCCCAGTGGAACCTGCTCCGCATTGTTTCACAGCCCGGCAGACGCAACAAATCGCGCACGGGCCCGCTCATGGAGCGCTCGCAATGGCAGTCCGGGCCTCCTGCCGCTTCAGCCGGCCCAGAACCCGCACGGCCTTGCGCGGTCACAAGGAATAGAGTCTTAATGGAGTTCGGCTATGCGATGGTTCATCAGCGCACTCGTCGTGCTGGCCCTTGTGGGCGGCCTGTGGTGGATGGAGCAGCGGCAGCAGGCCGAGCTCACTCCGGATCCCGACGTGGATCTCCCGGCCGAAGCACCCGATCCCGAGCCACGATATCCCCTGCCGAAACCTGAACAGCATCCAGCGCCGACGATCGAGGAGCCCGACGCAAACGACGACATGGATCAGCCGGAAGAACCGGTGGAGCCCGAACCCGAGCCGCAGCCGCCGCTACCGGACCTGGCCGACAGCGACGCGTCCGCGATCGACACCCTGTCCGGCATGCTGGGAGGCGGCTTCGTCGAGGCGTGGATCAAGCCGGAGTTCGTGATCTCGCGCACCGTCGCCGTCGTCAACAATCTCGACGGTCCGGCGCCCGCACTGAAGAGCTGGCCCGTGCGCCCACTGGACTCAGAGCCGCTGACCGAAGAACGCGCCGATGGCAATACTCTGGTGTGGACCCCGGCCAACGCCGAACGCTACGCCGTCATGGTGACCACCCTGACCTCCGTCTCGCCCGAGCAGGCCGCGGCCCGCTACGGGCGCTATTACCCGTTGTTCCAGCAGGCCTGGGAGGAACTCGGCGAGAACGACCCGTATTTCAATGACCGCCTGATCGACGTCATCGACCATCTGCTGGCGACCCCGGACGTGGACCTCCCCTTCGAAGTCATCCCCTTCGAGGGCCGGCTGCACTTCGCCGACGAGTCGCTTCAGGGAGAAAGCTGGGGCCGGAAGCTGCTGATGCGCATGGGAGCGGAACAAGCGGGCCGGATAAAGGAATGGCTGCGTAATTTCCGCAACGCGATCCTGCGAGCGAATGACTCACCGGATTCCTGAGTGAAGAAAATCCACTCCAGTCCGCCGGCATCGACCGGTTCTTCACGCGCCGCGGCATAATCAGTTCGCATGCGCACCCTATTTCAAATCCTGCTCCTGGTAGCCGCGGCCTGGATCACGACCGCCTGCGGCGTCAAGACGGCCTACAACAACGCCGACTGGCTGGTGATGCGCTGGGTCAACGACCGTGTCAGCCTCACCGACGAACAGGAACGGTCCGTTCGGAATGCCCTCGATGAGCACCTGCAGTGGCACTGCGCCAGCGAGGTGGGCGCTTATTCCGAATTTCTCCGACGCGTCGACCGGGACGTGGCTGCCGGTCGAATCACGCCCGCCAGACTGCGCGAATACAACGAGCAAGTCTCCGAGTTCGGCCGGCGCATCCTGCTGCGCGTCAGGCCGTCGCTGCTCGACTTGCTCGCCAGCCTGAGCGACGAACAGGTCGACGAACTCTTCGCCAGCTTCGAGGAACGCAACGGGGAATTGCGCGAGGAAGCGGCCATGTCGCTAGCCGAACGTCGAATCGAGCGCGTCGAGTCGATGAGCAAGGGCATGCAGCGATTCAGCGGCCGGCCGAGCAGCGAGCAGCGGGAACGCATCGAGGCCTGGGCGGCCAGCCTGGCGCCCACCGCGGCGCTGGCGCTCGAGGAGGAACTGGCCTGGCAGGCGAGGCTCCGCGAGGCCTTGTCGCTTCGACACGACCGGGCGAAATTCGAACGGGCGATGTCGCGCCTGATGACACCCGAGTCGAGCGGCTCCGACCACTACCGGACGCTGCAGGCCGACAATCGGGAGAAAACTCGACAGGCCATCGCGGACCTGCACCGGATGGCCGGACAGCGGCAGGTGGAGCGCTTTCGCGACCGGCTCGCGGACTGGTCGACGGACCTGCAGGAGCTCAGCTGCGGCTAATCGGCCAGGGACAGCCGGGTCACCTTCTGGAAGCCGCGCGGCAGTTTGCGCCCGCGCTGGGCCCGTTCGCCCCAGTAATTTTCCGTATCCGCCCAGCCCAGGCGCAGGTAGCGTTGCCCGGCCCACACGAGACAGTCCTCACCGGCGGCGATGACGATGGCGCCGGCCATCTTCTCGCCGGCCTTTTTCGCCTTGGGCGGGATGTTGATGAGCTTGTTGCCCTTGCCCTTGGACAGTTCGGGGACTTCGCTGAGGTAGTAGGCCAGCAGGTAGCCCTCCGTGGTGGCACAGACGATCACCGCCTCTTCGTCCTCAGTGACCGGGGCGATGGGCAGCACGTCGGAGCCGGCGGGCACCGTCAGCAGCTGCTTGCCGGCCTTCTGGCGGGTGTGCAGGTTCTCCAGCTGCGTGACGAAGCCGTAGCCGGCGTCACTGGCCATCAACACCCGGTCCTCGGGGGCACCGATGGCCAGGCTGCGGAAGACGGCATCCGACTTCGGGCTGAAGCGCCCGGTCAGCGGCTCGCCCAGGCTGCGCGCCGAAGGCAATTCGTGCGCGATCAGGGAGTAGCTGCGGCCGTTGGAATCGAGAAAGCAGGCGGTCTGCGTGCTGCGCCCGCGGGCGGCAGCCAGGAAGGCGTCGCCGGCGCGGTAGTTGAGCTCTTCGGGCTTGATGTCGTGGCCCTTGGCCGCACGCACCCACCCGTTGTCGCTCAGCACCACGGTGACCGGCTCGGACGGCACCAGGTCGGTCTCCTTGAGCGCCTGGGCGGCCTGGCGCTCGACCAGCTGGGAACGACGCTCGTCGCCGTACTTCTCGGCGTCCTCCATCAGCTCGTCGCGAATCAGGCGGGTGAGCTTCTTCGGCGAGTCGAGAATGGCCTCGATCTGCTTGCGCTCGGCTTCCAGTTCGTCCTTCTCGCCGTTGATTTTCATTTCCTCGAGCTTGGCGAGGTGGCGCAGTTTGAGCTCGAGGATGGCCTCGGCCTGGGTGCC
>JAZBPT010000039.1:0-22130 GCA_036351755.1 Wenzhouxiangella sp.
GCCCGCGCCTACCTCGACCGCCTCGAGGAACTGATCGAAGCGCCGGTGCATATGCTCTCCACCGGCCCCGAACGCGACGCGAACGTCATCCTGCGGCACCCATTCTCGGGTTGAGTGCAGGATTCGGGTTCACGCCAAGGCGCCAAGGCGCGAAGTTCGCCAAGAAGGTAAGAACCAAGGAATGGTTAGGCTGTGATGCCGGAAAGGCCCAGGAATTCATTGAGACTACAGTTTCATTCTCTTAGCGTCCTTTGCGCCTTTGCGCCTTGGCGTGAACCAGACAACACCTGAAGAGAAGCACCCATGCTTGATCCACAGTTGCTCAGACACGATCTCGACGACGTCGCCGCCAAGCTGGCCCGTCGTGGCTATCACCTCGACATCGAAAACTACGCCTCGCTCGAGGCGCGGCGCAAGGAGCTGCAGACCAGGACCGAGGAGCTGCAGGCCGAGCGCAATCGGCGTTCGAAGTCGATCGGCCAGGCCAAGGCAGCTGGCGAGGACATCGAGCCGCTGCTGGCCGAGGTCGGCAAGCTCGGCGACGATCTCAAGGCCGCCAGCGAGGAGCTCGAGCGGGTCCGCCACGAGCTCGAGCGCGTCCAGCTCGACATGCCCAACCTGCCGGACGAATCCGTGCCCGACGGCGAGGACGAATCCGACAATGCCCTGTCGCGGAGCTTCGGCGAGCCGACCGAGCTGGACTTCGAGCCCCGCGACCATGTCGAGATCGGCGAGATGCTCGACGGCATCGATTTCGAGCTGGCCGCCAAGCTTTCGGGTAGCCGCTTCGCCGTGTTGGGCGGGCAGGTCGCCCGACTGCACCGCGCGCTGGCGCAGTACATGCTTGACCTGCACACCGGCGAGCACGGCTACCGGGAGATGTACGTTCCGTACCTGGTCAACGCCGAGGCCATGAAAGGCACCGGCCAGCTGCCCAAATTCGCCGACGATGCCTTCGCCATCGACGACGACCCTGCGCGCTACCTGATCCCGACCGCCGAGGTGCCGCTGACCAACCTGGTCGCCGACGAAATCGTCGATGCCGACCGGTTGCCGCTGAAGTTCGTCGCGCACACTCCGTGCTTCCGTCGCGAGGCCGGCGCCTACGGCAAGGACACGCGCGGCATGATCCGCCAGCACCAGTTCGACAAGGTCGAGCTGGTCCAGATCGTGCGACCCGAGGACTCCGAGAGCGGCCTCGAAGCGCTGACCGGCCATGCCGAGAAGGTGCTGCAGGCCCTCGAATTGCCGTACCGCGTCATGACCCTGTGCGCCGGCGACATGGGCTTTTCGGCGCGCAAGACATACGACCTGGAGGTCTGGCTGCCGGGCCAGAACGCCTACCGCGAAATCTCGTCCTGCTCGAACTTCGGCGATTTCCAGGCCCGCCGCATGCAGGCGCGCTGGCGCAATCCCGAAACCGGCAAGCCCGAGCTGGTCCACAGCCTCAACGGCTCCGGCCTGGCCGTCGGCCGCGCCCTGATTGCGGTGCTGGAGAATTATCAGCAGCGGGATGGATCGGTTGTGGTTCCCGAAGCGCTTCGCTCGTATATGGGTGGGGCGGAGCGACTCGGGCGCAAAGGCTAAGATATAGCAAGATCTTGCGACGGCTATTCTGATTGCCTGAGCGGATCGGGTCGCCTATGCTGTAGCCATGGGTGAGGGAAGGCTGTGTTTGACGTTGCGGTTTCCCCGGTTCTTTCAATATCCAATCTCAAGGAATTGCCAATGCGTTCGGGGAAGTTCGGGTCTGTGCCCGACTGGGGAGTTTTTGTATTCGTATTTCTTCTTTTCATGGTTGGCCGCGCTTCAGCACTTGAATGGGCCGGCGATATTGTCCTGGACGCAGGTTTCGATGGGGTGTCTGCCTCGTTTATGGATCCGGCAGGGGAGTTTGGCTACTTCGTGACGGAGACCGAGCCTGCGCGGCTTGTAAAGATAGACTTGGCTGCTTCCGCAGTCGTTGATTCGATTGAGCTGGAGGCCGGGGATTCCAACATGAGAATCGCTCTCGTTGATCCCTCTGGTCAGTTTGCATATCTTGCGGCACCCGGCCTACAGCCCCGGATTGTTCGAATCGATCTCACGAATTTTTCTCGTCAGGATCATCTTGAGGTGCCGGAGGCATTTCCTCACATAAGCGCCGGAGTCATCTCTCCCGACGGTGAATTCGCCTACTTCGCTACTGATACCGACCCGGGCCATCTTGTGCGCGTCGATCTGATCGATTTTCAGTTCGAAGACTCCATCGAGTTCACGGGTGCTGAAGTGGATTTTCGTGCCGCCGCCATGGATCCGGCGGGCGAGCACATTTATCTGGTTTCGGGGCAAGACGGCGTTTTCGGTCCACCGCCGATTGCGACCGTTGTCAAGGTCAGTCTTGAACCATTCAGTCGGGTAAGCGCTCTCCTGCTTGGCCCGGGAGGTTATTGGGTAGATTTTGCTTCTGTCGATTCACTGGGTCGGAAGCTGTGGCTCGCGAGCGGCACAAACCCTGGAAGGCTGTTCGAAGTCGACCTGGATTCGTTTTCCCTGAACGGCTCTATGGACCTTCCAGCAGAGGATGGTCGGCCAGTGTCTGGTTTGCTCTCCGTTTCGGGAGAATACGCATTCCTGGGGATGGACGAGGAGCCTAGCCGGGTCATCAAGATTGACCTGGAGCGCCGGATCGCCGTTCGCTCCGCTGAAATCGACAGCCCGTCCGCGAGGCTGTTTTCCGCTCTCCCAAGACCCGCGGACGGCAAGGTCTTTTTTGGTGCGGATGTCGATCCCGGCCGTATCGCGCAATTCACAACGAGCGCCCCCGAGCTGAGGTTTCAGGCCGAAATGCTGGAGTTCGGTCAGCAATTGGTCGGCTATTTTTCGCCGAGCCTGGAGCTGTCGGTTTCGAATCCGGGTACGGAGTCGGCGACCAACCTTCACTTCGAAGTAGCCGGAACTGATTTCCGCATAGTCGGGAATGATTGTCCGGCTGACCTCCCGCCAGGCGATACCTGTGCGCTTGGCATGGTGTTCGTCCCGCAGGGTGGGGGCGCGCAGGAATCCACGCTTGTTGCGACTGCTGATGACGGGACCTACACCGAGGTCAGTTTGATCGGCCGAGGTATCGAGCAGCCTGAGCTGACCGTGTCCGGCCGTGTTACAGGGGCTCCGACGTCATTCGTTCGAAACGGTGGGGTGCTGGTCCCGGGCCAGGAACAAGCGGTCTATGCCACAAGGAGGTTTGGAGATATCCAAATGCACGGCATAGACCTCGAGAGACTGGTATTCACCGATCAGCTTGAATCCCTGGGTAGCGAAGGAGACCCTCGCGATGCAGCGATCGATTCGGCTGGCGAGTTCATCTATTTCGGAGCCGACTCGGGTCGAATCTTGCGCGTTGAAGTGTCTGAATTCGAGGGTGCCGGCCAAATCCAGATCCCGTCCTCGAGCGCCCTTGTATGGGCAGCGGAAATTGATCCCGGCGACGAGTTCGGATATTTCGCAACAGCTGGTGATCCAGCCCGAATCGTCAAGGTGCGCCTGTCTACATTCCAGATCGAAGACGAGATTTCGATCGGAGGTTCGGGGGAGATTTTTGCGGGGTTCATGGATGGGGCCGGAGAGTACATCTACTTCACGTTGTGGGGTGGTACGGAAGAGGTCTCGTCCCTGATCCGGGTGAACGCTCAGTCATTCGAGATCGATGGCGAACTCGAATTGTCCAGCACGCCGTGGGCACCGCTGGGCGCAATGATTGATGCTCACGATCAGTTTGCATACATCTACGACTTTTCCTATCCCCCTCGGCTCAGTCGAGTGGATTTGGCGAGCTTCTCCCTGGCCGGATTCATGGAGATCGAAAACTCGCCGGGCCCCTTCAGCGCCGGGGCGATGGACCCGTCAGGGCGGTTCATATTCATGGCTGTCGATGGTGCTCCAAGCCGGATGTACAGGATCAGTCAGTCGGAATTCAGGTTGGTGGATGATCTGGCGCTTCGTGCCGATGAGGAATGGACGCTTCCATCTACCGTTTTGGCGACGAGCGAAGGCAAGTTTGTGTACGTGACCCATGACGATGAGCTGGTGCGCATAACGTCCGGGACGCCGCGTCTCCGGTTCGAGCCGGCGCTGTTGGCCGTCGATGTGCCGGAGACAGGTGCAGGCCCTGCCGCTTCTACTGTCCTGTTGCACAATGACGGGAGCGTGGGGGCAACCGATCTCGTGTTCTCCAGTTACCACGAAGGTATTTCCGACATCGCGGACACGTGCGCATCCGGTATCCAGCCTGGTGGAAGCTGTTCAATCGAAATCACATATGATTCCGGGGTGTTGGGCATAGAGCCGCTTTCCCTGCATGCCAACAGCGGTCAGAATGCAGCAGCGCGCCTGGATATTGTGGATGGTGACGAGATATGGATATTCAGCGATGAATTTTCTGACGACGTATCCGTTCAATAGGATTCAGGGAGGGCGCTTTTGAGCCGTTTGTTCATCGAAGGGAATTTCGCTCGGATCAGGGAGAAGCCAGGTGCATAATTTTTCCGCGGGCCCGGCAATGCTTCCTCCGTGTGTGCGCGAGCGCCTGAGCGATGCGCTCGCGCCTTCGGCCGACGGCGCACCCTCGATCGCGGAGGTTTCGCACCGCGGCCCGCGTTTCATGGCGGTTGCAGAAGAACTGCACCAGCGCCTGCGTGACCTGACCGGCATCGGTGAGGATCACGCCGTTCTGCTGCTGCACGGCGGGGCGAACTTCCAGTTCGCGCAACTGCCGATGAATCTTGCCGCCGGCCGTACAGCGGCGTTCCTGATCTCGGGGCACTGGGGTCAGAAGGCGCTGGCCGAGGCCGAGCGGATCGGCCGAACGCAGGTGGTCGGCAGCAGCGAGGAGAGTGGCTTTACCGACCTGCCCGAAATGGGGCACTTGCCCGCCGATTGCGCCTATCTGCACTACACCGGCAACGAGACCATTCACGGGCTGCAGTACGAGCAGCCGCCGCGCGTGGCCGTGCCGCTGGCCGCGGACATGTCTTCCGAATTCCTCTCGCGGCCCTATCCCTATCGCGACATTGCCGTCACCTACGCCGGCGCGCAGAAGAACCTCGGCATCGCCGGGCTGACCGTGGTGCTGGTGCGGCGCGACCTGCTCGAACGAGTGCCCGACACGCTGCCGCGGTTCCTCGACTACCGCAGCTGGGCGAAGGATCTCAGTCTCTACAACACGCCGGCGAGCCTGGCCTGGTTCACGGCGCTGGAGATGCTGCGCTGGATCGAGCGGCAGGGCGGACTCGAGGTCGTTGCCGAGCGCAACCGGACCAAGGCCGAAACGCTCTACCGCGCCATCGATGCATCGGATTTCTGGTCGAACCCCGTGGCCGAGCACTGCCGTTCGGTGATGAACGTGCCGTTCCGGCCGGCCGAGGAATCGATGGTCATGCCCTTTGTGGAGCAGGCCGAGGAAGCGGGCCTGCAGGGACTCAAGGGACATCGCGCGCTCGGCGGCCTGCGGGCCAGCCTGTACAATGCCCAGACCCTGGAAGCGGTGGAGACCCTCGTTGAATTCATGCGGGAATTCGAAAGACGGTTCGGGTAAGGTCAAGGTCGACCTCGACGAAATCCGACGCCGGATCGATTCGCTCGACGAGCGCATCCAGGCGCTGATCGCCGAACGGGCCGGACTGGCGCAGGCCGTGCGCTCGGCCAAGGGCGAGGCCGCCTCACCCGCCGAATACTACCGCCCCGACCGCGAAGCGCAGGTGCTGCGTCGCGTGATCGAGCGCAACGAGGGTCCGCTGGCCGATTCGGTCATGCTTCGCGTCTTCCGCGAGATCATGTCCGCCTGTCTGGCCCAGCAGGAACCCCTGCGCGTCGCCTACCTGGGGCCGGAGGGGACCTTCACCCAGCAGGCGGTGTTCAGGCAGTTCGGGCATTCGGTCAGCGCGAGCGCCGAGAACGGGATCGACGAGGTGTTTCGCCGCGTCCAGGGAGGCGAAGTCGATTTCGGCGTCGTACCCGTCGAGAATTCATCCCAGGGCGTGGTGACCCACACGCTCGACATGTTCATGAACACCGACGTGCGCATCGCCGCGGAGGTGGAGCTACGGATTCACCAGAACCTGCTCACCCACGCCCGCTCGCTCGATGCGATCGAACGTGTGTACGCGCACCAGCAATCGCTGGCGCAGTGCCGGATGTGGCTGGCCGGGCATCTCCATCATGCCGAGCTCATCGCCGTGTCCAGCAACGCCGAGGCGGCTCGGCGGGTGCGCAATGCGCCGGACGCGGCCGCGCTGGCCGGTCGCGACGCGGCCGAGGTCTACGGCCTGCCGGTGCTGTTTGCCAACGTCGAGGATCACACCGACAATACGACGCGCTTCCTGGTGCTCGGTCGCGAACCGCTGCCGCCCTCGGGCGAGGACAAGACCACGCTCATGGTCGCCGGCCTGGACGGCCCGGGCGCGCTTTTCGGCCTGATCGAGCCGCTGTCGAAGCACGGCGTCAACATGACGCGGATCGAGTCACGGCCCTCGCGCGAGCGGCGTTGGGACTACGTGTTCTTCATCGATGTCGAAGGCCACGTGGACGATCCCGGCCTGAAGGAGGCGCTGGCGGAAATCGAGAGCCGCGCCGCCCAGGTCCGCATCCTCGGCTGCTACCCCCGCGCCGTCGTCGGCCGCCTGCCGGGGGAGTAGGAGTAAGGCAAAAGATCAAAAGAAAAGTTGGTCCACAGATGAACACAGATGAACACAGATGAACACAGATAAAAGAAAAAAGAAGAACCGAATTAAGAAGAGATTCTGTTCTCTCGGAATCTGAAGATCAGCGGAAAGTATTTATAGCTCGCAAAGGTATCGGACGGCTGGTGTTTTCCATCAGTGTCTATCTGTGTTCATCTGTGGACAATTAGGTTTTTGGATTTTTGGTTTTTTTGGAAGGAATCTGAATGAAGCAACGCGATTACTCTGATCTGGCCGCGCCGGGTGTGCGGGAGCTGATGCCCTACCTGCCGGGCAAGCCGATTTCCGAGCTCGAGCGCGAGTACGGCGTGACCGACTCGATCAAGCTCGCCTCCAACGAGAACCCCCTGGGCGCCAGTCCGATGGCGATCGAGGCGGCCCGCGCCGAACTCGACGACGTTTGGCTGTACCCCGACGCCAACGGATTCCACCTCAAGCAGGCCTTGGCCAAAAAGCACGGCGTCCCCGTGGAGGCCATCACTCTGGGCAACGGCTCCAACGACGTGCTGGTCTTCCTGGCCCAGGCTTTCCTGCAGCCCGGCCTGGAAGCGGTGTTCTCGCAGTACGCTTTCGCCGTCTACCCGATCGCTACGCAGATGGTCGGCGCAACCGCCAACATCGCGCCGGCGCTGCCCGCCGATCACGCGACCATGCCGCTGGGGCATGACCTGCGGGGGCTGTTCCACCGCGTCGGCAACGACACGCGCCTGGTCTTCGTCGCCAATCCGAACAACCCGACCGGCACCTGGCTGTCGGGCGAGCGCCTGAAGGACTTCGTCGGCTCCCTGCCGCCGCACGTCATCTGCGTCGTCGACGAGGCCTATACCGAATACGCCGAGTCCGACACCCTGGGTGATGCCTCGACCTGGCTTGAGGAGTTCCCGAACCTGGTCGTGACCCGGACCTTTTCCAAGGCCTACGGCCTGGCCGGCCTGCGCGTGGGCTACGCGCTGTCGAACCCGGGTATCGCCGATATGCTCAACCGCGTCCGCCCGGCCTTCAACGTCAACGCGCCGGCGCTGGCCGCCGCGCGCGCCGCGCTCGACGACCATGAGTTCATCGACGAGACCCGCCGCGTCAACAGCGAAGGCATGCGGCAGTTGAGCGAGGGCTTCGAGAAGCTGGGGCTGACCGTCGTTCCCTCCGCGGCCAACTTCCTGCTGGTCGGGTTCAACCGGCCGGGCGCCGAGCTCAACGAGGCGCTGCTCAAGCGCGGCGTGATCGTGCGGCCGGTGGGCAACTATGGACTGGACAACTACCTCCGCATCACCATCGGCACCCGCAAGCAGAACGAGCGCCTGCTCGCGGCGCTGTCGGAGATCCTCAAGTGATCGTCGCCGCCGCCCGATGCGCCTGATCGTCCGCCCCGCCGCCCGGGGACTGAGCGGCCGATACCGGCCGCCGGGCGACAAATCGGTCTCGCACCGCGCCGCCATCCTGGGCGGCCTGGCCGGCGGTGAGACCGAGGTCCACGGTTTTCTGGAGAGCGCAGACACTCGCGCGACCCTGGGCGCGATGCAGCAGCTCGGCGCCCGCATCGAGGAATCGGGCGGTGTCATACGGATTCGGGGTGGATCGCTCGAAGCGCCGGCGGGTCCGCTCGACCTGGGCAATTCGGGGACCGGCATCCGCCTGCTGGCCGGCGCGCTGGCGGGCCATCCGGACTTGAACGGTGCCCGCATCGAGCTGGTCGGCGACGAGTCGCTCTCGCGCCGGCCGATGGCGCGGATCATCGAACCGCTGGCGCGCATGGGCGCGCGCATCGAAAGCCGCGACGGCCGGGCGCCGCTGGTGATCGAGCCAACGAAGCTCACCGGTCGGCGGCACGCCTTGAGCGTGGCCAGCGCCCAGGTCAAGTCGGCCATCCTGCTGGCGGGCCTCTTCGCCGAAGGCGAGACGGTGGTCGTGGAGCCGGGCGTAAGCCGCGACCACACCGAGCGCATGTTCCCGGCCTTCGGTGTGTCCTTGCACGACGGCGAGCCGGGTGTGGCTGTCCGCGGCGGGCAAGCCCTGTCCGGGGCACGGATCGAAGTGCCGGGCGACTTGTCTTCGGCGGCCTTTGCGTTGGCCGCGGGACTGCTGGTCGAAGATTCCGTGATCGAGCTGGTGGGCGTGGGCCTCAATCCCACGCGCAGCGGTTTCGTCGATATCGTGCGCAACATGGGCGCGAAGCTCCAGATCGAGGGGCACCGGGCCGACGGCGGTGAGCCCGTCGGCCGATTGACCGTCGAAGGAGGGGGGCTATCCGGAGTCGACATCGCCCCGGAGCAGGTGCCCCAGGCCATCGACGAGTTTCCGCTGCTCATGGCGCTCGCCGCCGCGGCCGAAGGCATCACCCGAATTCGCGGCGCCAGCGAGCTGCGCGTCAAGGAATCCGATCGCATTGCCGTGATGTGCCGGGAGCTCGCCCGACTCGGTGTCGCCGTCGAGGAACTCGACGACGGCGCCATCATCACGGGCGGCCCCGTGCGCGGCGGCGAGGTCGACAGTCACGGGGACCATCGCGTGGCCATGAGTTTCGCGGTGCTGGCCCTGGTCGCCGAAGCGCCGGTGACGATCGACAATGCCGAGTGGATCGAGACGAGTTATCCGGGATTCGTCGATGACATGACGGCTCTGGGGGCGGAGATGCTGTGGGAATGAATTGGTTGCCTGGTTGCCTGGTTGGCTGGTTTGCTTGTTCGGCGTTAGCGGGTGTTGCTGCCGATCTATAATGCCCTGCCAACGAACCAACGAACTGTCGCGTGAACCAGCCAACCAGCCAACCAGCCAACCAGCCAACGACCGGCGAGCCGCCGGTCCTGACCATCGACGGCCCCTCCGGCGCAGGCAAGGGCGCGGTTTCGGCGATCGTGGCCGAGCGGCTCGGCTGGCACCTGCTCGACTCCGGTGCCGTCTACCGGGCGGTGGCGCTTGCGGCCCTGGACCGCGGAGTGGATCCTGAGGATGATCCCGCCCTGGTGTCGCTGTGCGAGAACCTGGACCTTCAGTTCCAGTCGAGCGAGGACGGTATCGCGGTGCTGCTCGAGGGGCGGCCGGTCGACGAGCGCCTGCGCAGCGAGGCCGTGTCGGTCATGGCCTCGCGGGTCGCTTCCCGCCCGGCCGTGCGCCGTGCGCTGCTCGGCTTGCAGCAGCAGTTCCGGCGCCCTCCCGGGTTGGTGGCGGACGGCCGTGACATGGGGACGGTGGTTTTTCCGGACGCCCCGGTCAAGGTGTTTCTCGACGCCAGCGTGGAGGAGCGCGCACGCCGCCGGCATAAACAGTTGAAAGAAAAAGGGGAAAGTGTTAAATTCTCCCGTCTTTTTCACGACCTTGCCGAGCGCGACCGCAGGGATCGTGAGCGAGCCGTTTCACCGACGGTTCCGGCGCCAGACGCGGTGGTCATCGATTCGACCGAACTGACGCTGGAACAGGTGGTCGAACGCATCCTCGATCTGGCCGCCGAATCGGCCCGGTCGTGAAAAAGAAATTCGAGCGAAGTCCCGGCCCCGCGTGAGGCGGCGGTCGGATTTTTTCACGAGCGTCCGCCAGGGACGCGGAAACCAGAGAGACAAGCGGACCTTGACTAGCAACGCCGCGCAGATCTTGCAGGAAGAACCAACCGTAATGACCGAATCATTTGCCGAACTATTTGAACAGAGTATTGCCGAGAAGGACCTTCGCCCCGGGGCGATCGTCATGGGCAAGATTGTCGATATCCGCGACGACGTGGTCGTCGTCAATGCCGGACTGAAGTCCGAGGGTATCGTTCCCATCCACCAGTTCCGCAAGCCCGACGGCGAGCTGGAAGTGGAAGTGGGCGACGAGGTGGAAGTGGCGCTGGACACCGTCGAGGACGGTTTCGGCGAAACCCGCCTGTCGCGCGAGAAGGCCAAGCGGGCCCGGGTCTGGACCAAGCTGGAACAGTCCTACGAAAACGAAGACAACGTGATCGGTCAGATCAGCGGCAAGGTCAAGGGTGGCTTCACCGTCAACATCGACGGTATTCGCGCCTTCCTGCCCGGATCGCTCGTGGACGTTCGTCCCGTGCGCGATCCGGCCTACCTCGAGGGCAAGGACCTCGAGTTCAAGATCATCAAGCTTGATCGTCGTCGCAACAACCTGGTGGTCAGCCGCCGCGCCGTGGTCGAACACGAATACGCCGCCGAGCGCGAGGACCTGATCGAGCGCCTGACCGAAGGTGCGGTGGTCAAGGGTGTGGTCAAGAACCTCACCGACTACGGTGCCTTCCTGGATCTGGGCGGCATCGACGGCCTGCTGCACATCACCGACATGGCCTGGAAGCGTGTCCGTCATCCGTCGGAGGTCGTGGAAGTGGGCGACGAGCTGGAAGTGCGCGTGCTGCGCTTCGACCGCGAGCGCATGCGCGTCTCGCTGGGTCTCAAGCAGCTCGGCGACGATCCCTGGGAAAACATCGATCGCCGCTATCCGCCGACGACCCGCCTGTTCGGCAAGGTCACCAACATCACCGACTACGGCTGCTTCGTCGAGATCGAAGACGGCGTCGAGGGCCTGGTTCACGTGTCCGAAATGGACTGGACCAACAAGAACGTCAACCCGGCCAAGGTCGTGCACGTCGGCCAGGAAGTCGAGGTCATGGTGTTGGATGTCGACGAAGAACGTCGCCGCATCTCGCTGGGCATGAAGCAGTGCACCCCCAATCCCTGGGAAGCCTTTGCTGCCACGCACAACAAGGGCGACAAGGTGTCGGGTGCGATCAAGTCGATCACCGACTTCGGTATCTTCATCGGCCTGGAAGGCGGTATCGATGGCCTGGTTCACCTCTCCGACATCTCCTGGATGACGCCGGGCGAGGAAGCCATCCGCAACTACCGCAAGGGTGAGGAAGTCGAGGCCACGGTGCTGGCCGTCGATCCGGAGCGTGAGCGCATCTCGCTGGGCATCAAGCAGCTCGAGCAGGATCCCTTCGCGACCTACATGGCCGAGCATCCGCGAGGTTCGATAGTGACCGGCAAGGTCAAGGAAGTCGATCCGAAGGGTGCCGTGGTCGAACTCGCCGACGGCGTGGACGGCTACATCAAGGCTTCCGATCTGGCCAAGGAACGCGTCGACGACGCCACCAAGATCCTGTCGGAAGGGGACGATATCGAAGCCAAGTTCGTCGCCCTGGATCGCAAGACGCGTAACCTCACGCTGTCGATTCGCGCCAAGGACGACGATGAACTGGCCGAAGCCGTCGATCAGTACAAGACGTCCCGCAGCGGTGGCAGCACCACCCTGGGCGATCTGCTCAAAGAGCAGCTCGAGAACAAGGACGACTGAGACGACACCTCCGAGCCGGCGTCGCTGTACCGCGGCGGCGCCCGGCCGGTTCCGCACGGGGAGCGGCTATGACCAAATCCGAATTGATCGAACGCATGGCCGGTGAGCAGAACCACCTCAGCCAAGCCGACGTCGAACTGGCGGTGCGCTGCATCCTCGAGCAGATGAGCCGCGCGCTTTCGGAAGGGGAGCGGATCGAAATCCGCGGATTTGGCAGCTTCTCACTGCACTATCGCCCGCCGCGCATGGGCCGCAATCCGCGTACGGGGGATTCCGTGGCCCTGCCGGGCAAGTACGTGCCGCACTTCAAGCCAGGCAAGGCGCTGCGGGAAAGGGTCAACGACGGAGGGTCGTCGGACTGATCGGCCCATGTACCGCTGGCTCCTGATTCTGCTCGTTCTCGTGGCCGCTGTCGCCGGGCTGGTCGTCGGTGTGCTCAATGGCAGCCCCGCGACCCTGGACCTTCTGGTGACCGACCTGACGCTGCCGCTCGGTGGCCTGGTCCTGCTGGCGCTTGCCGCGGGCGTTCTGTGCGGTCTCGCGCTTTCCTGGCTCCTCTTCTATCTGCCCGGCCGGCTGAAGCGAACGATTCAATCCCGCAAACACGGCAAGGGGGCCGAGCTGGCTGACCGGCAGCATGGCTGAGCTGGTCGTCCTGTTCATCCTGCTCCCGGTTGCTGCGGCCAGCGGTTGGTACTTGGCCCGCACCCAGAGCGCGCGGCGCAATCGCAAGCGCGCCAGTTCCTTTTCAAGCAATTACTTTCGCGGCCTGAACTATCTGCTCAATGAGCAGCCCGACAAGGCCATCGAGGTCTTTCTCAAGCTGGTCGAGGTCACTCCCGACACGGTCGAGACCCACCTGGCCTTGGGCAGTCTTTTCCGGCGGCGTGGCGAGATGGACAAGGCGATCCGTTTCCACAAGCACATCATCACCCGCCCCGGTCTGACCGACGAGCAGAGAGCCCAGGCCCTGATGGAGCTGGGCGAAGACTACATGCAGGCCGGGCTGCTCGATCGCGCCGAGTACCTGTTCTCCGACTTGCTCGATCACGACGATTCGCATGTCCGTCCGGTGCGCCAGCTGCTCGACATCTACCAGCAGGAGAAGGACTGGGAGAAGGCGATCGCCCAGGCTCGGCGCCTGCAGCAGGTCGATGGGGAGAAATCAACGGCGCTGATCGCCAGTTTTCACTGTGAGCTCGCCCGCCAGGCCCTGGACCAGGGGGACATCGAAGGCGCTCGCCGTTCTCTGCGGCAGGCGCGTCGGTACGATCCCGCCAACGCGCGGGCGCACCTGATCCAGGCCGAGCTGGCGACACGGGACGGCGAGTGGGTCGACGCAGCCGATCACTTCCGGCAGGCTTGCGAGCTCGATCCCGATTGCCTCAGTTTCGCCTTCGACACGATGGTCGATGCGCACAGGCGTGCGGGTCTCATGGGGAAGTTCGAAGCCTGGCTCGAGAAGCTGATCGATCGCAGCCCGATGACGACCGGCATCCTGGCGCTCGCGAGAATGAAGGCCGAAAGAGACCCTCACCAGGCGGTCGATTTTCTGTTGACGCACCTGTCCCGGCGGCCGACGGTGCGCGGACTCGATTATCTGATCGAGCTGGTCTATCGGCAGGGCGTCAGCCTGGACGAGGTGGGCCCTGAGTTGATCCAGGACATCCTGCAGCGGCTTCTTGAGGGACAACCCCGCTATCGATGCGAGCATTGCGGGTTCAGCGGGAGTTCCTGGCACTGGCTCTGCCCGGGATGTCGTCGCTGGAACACGACCCGAGCCATTACCGGCGTGCTCGGCGAGTGATGTTCGAGCCGGCGTTCTGGCTGCTCCTGGCCGGAGCCGCCGCGGCATCCGCGATCCTGACCGCACCGCTTCGGGCCTGGTTGCTGCGAAGGCGCATCGTGGATCTGCCGGGATCCCGCCGAAGCCACGCCCTGCCGACGCCGCGCGGGGGCGGCCTGGCCTGTGTCCTTGCGCTCGTTCTTGCCTCGCTGGCCTGGCCGGGCGCCCTGTACGCCTGGTGGCCCCTGGTGGGCGCGGTCGCGTTCATGGCCATCGTGGGCTGGCTGGAGGATCGCCACCAACTCTCGGCGCGCTTGCGCTTCTTCTGCCAGGCGGCGGTTGCCGTCGGCTTGCTGGCGGCGGCCGGCGGGATCGATTCGGTGGGTTTGTTTGGCTTCGATTGGCATGCCTGGTGGCTTTGGACGGGGCTGGGCGCCGTTGCGATCGTCTGGTTGATCAATCTCTACAACTTCATGGATGGCTCGGACGGCATGGCCGCCATGCAGGGCCTGTGGGCGGGCGGAGTCGCTGCATGGCTTCTGTATTCCTCGGGCCAGTCACAGCTGGCAGCTTTCGCCTTGGCCGCCGCCGGTGCCTGGGGCGGCTTTCTCGCCTGGAATCGTCCGCCTGCCGGCATCTTCATGGGCGATACCGGGTCGCTGGCGCTCGGCGTCGCCGTCGCCGGTTGCGCGGTGATGGGGGCGTCGAGCGGGGCGATCTCCGTGTGGGTCAGTTTCATGATCTCGGCGCTCTTCGTGGTCGATGCGACTGCGACCCTGCTGGCGCGGGTGCTTCGCGGTGAGCGGTGGTATACTGCGCACCGGCAGCACGCCTATCAGCGCTTGCTCGATCTGGGCTGGAGTCATAGCGGGGTTCTGGGGCTTTACGCGCTGATCAATGTGCTCTTGGTGTTGCCGATGATCGCGGCGGCCGTCAGGTGGCCGCATCTGGACACCATGCTGGCTGCCGGTCTGGCGGTGGTACTTGCCGTGGGGTGGCGGGTCGTTCAGTCGGCTGCGACATTGAACAACGACAAGGCATGACCGTGACCGAACAGCCCGAAAAGCGAGGGTCCTTCCTGAATCTGCGTGCACTGGTCGTCGTCCATGACCTCGTCATGGTCGCGGCGGCCTGGCTGCTGGCCCGGTTGGCGTCGATGTGGCTTCTCGGCGCCGCCTCCATGGATTGGCAACAGGTGGTCATCGAGGCCAACCTCGTGATCGTGCTCCAGGGCTTCCTGCACTGGCGCGCCGGCCTCTACCGCGGCGTCTGGCGTTTCGCTAGCCTTCCCGACCTGGGCAATCTGGTGCGAGCCGCGATCCTGGCGGCGGTATCCGCCGCGGCCGTGCTCCTGGTGCTCGAAGCGCCGCTGGAGCTGATGGTGCTCATGGTCTGGCTCTTTCCCGCGCTGCTGCTGTTCAACCTGGGCGTCCCCAGGCTGACCTATCGCGTGTTCAAGGACATGCGCCTGGAAGTGCATCGCCGCCGGCAGACGCACCGCACGGTCATTCTCGGTGCCGGCCGTTCCGGCCGTCTTTTGTTGCCCGAGCTTCGCAGGCGGGGCGGTTTCGACGTGGTCGGTTTCCTGGACGACGACCGACGGCTGAGAAATACCGAAATCGACGACGTGCCGGTACTCGGCGACATCGCCAGCCTGCCGCGCATCGCCCGCGAGGCCGACCTCGACATGGCCGCCATCGCCATTCCTTCGGCCACCAACGCCCAGATGCAGCGCGTCGTGGAGATCTGCGAGCGCGCCGGCGTCGAGTTCCGAACCGTGCCGACACTCAAGGAGCTCGGTGCGTCGCTCACCCGATTCGACGATCTCAAGCCCGTTGCCATCGACGACCTGCTCGGGCGCGAGCCCGTCTCCCTGGACTGGGAGTCGATTCGAGCCGGCCTGACCGGCAAGCGCGTTCTCGTAACCGGTGGCGGCGGGTCGATCGGCGCCGAGCTTTGCCGGCAAATCGCGCGCCTGGACCCGGCCGGCCTGGTCGTCCTCGACAACAGTGAGTTCAATCTCTACCGGATCGACTACCGGCTTAAGTCCGAATTCCGTGACCTGATGATCGAAACCGTGCTCGGTGACGTCTGCGACCCCGCCACCGTGGAAACCGTCGTCAAGCGCGCTCGGCCGGAGGTGGTCTTTCACGCCGCGGCCTACAAGCATTTGCCGATGCTGCAGAACCAGGTGCGCGAAGCCTTCCGCAACAACGTGGTCGGTACCAGGCGGGTCGCCGACGCGGCGGTTCGCTACGGCGTCGGCACCTTCGTGCTGATTTCCACCGACAAGGCGGTCAATCCCTGCAACGTCATGGGTGCGACCAAGCGAATCGCCGAACTCTATGCCCAGCACCTCAACCAGGCCTCCGACACCAAGTTCATCACGGTGCGCTTCGGCAACGTGCTCAACTCGACCGGTTCGGTGGTGCCGCTGTTCAACGAGCAGATTCGTCGTGGCGGGCCGGTCACGGTGACGCACCCCGAAATCACCCGATACTTCATGACCATCGCCGAGGCGGGGCAGCTCATCCTCCAGGCCGGCGTGCTGGGGCGGGGCGGGGAAGTGTTCGTGCTCGACATGGGTGAGCCGGTTCGCATCGGCTTCCTGGCCGAACAGCTCATTCGCCTGGCCGGCAAGGAGCCGGGTCGTGATATCGAGATCGTCTACACCGGCCTGCGCCCCGGTGAGAAGCTGTTCGAGGAACTTTTCCACGAGGACGAGTCCTACGCCACCACCGCCCACGAAAAGATCTTCCTCTCACAGGGCGCGAGCCAGGGACTGGAAGGCATCGACGAGAAGCTCAGGCGGGCCGAAGCCGCGGTGATGCGCTACGACAACAACGAGCTTCGCGGCATCCTGCTGGAACTCGTGCCCGAGCTGGGCAAGGTGCCCAGGCGCGACCGCAAAGTGATTCCCCTGAGCGGTTGACCGCCCTCGTACCATTTACGATCGCCGACCCATCGACTCCGGAGACCCGATCATGCCGAGACTCCGCCCCGATCCCGTTGCCCGCGGCGGCCGCGTGGTCGGTTTCGACCACGAATCACGGCTGCTGGAAGACAACCCCCTGGGAGACCCGGCACATCGTCGGCACCCCGTTTACCTGCCGCACGGCTACGACGACAGCGATCGTCGCTATCCCGTATTGTGGTGCCTTGCGGCCTACACCAACGCCGGCCCGGGCCAGGTCAACTGGCGCAACCACGGCGAAAACCTGCCCGAGCGGCTCGACCGCCTGATCGACTCCGGCGCCATGCCCCCGGTCATCGTGGTCTTCCCGGACTGCTACACCAGCCTGGGCGGCAACCAATACGTCAATACGCCGGCCATGGGCCCCTACGCCGATTTCCTTGTCGACGAGCTCGTTCCGGCGATCGACGGCGCATTCAGGACCATTCCAGAGCCCGCCGCCCGTGCGGTGTTCGGCAAGTCGTCCGGTGGCTTCGGCGCGCTACACCTGAGCCTATCGCATCCGGGGCGCTGGGCTGCCGTGGCCAGCCACGCGGGTGACGCCGGCTTCGATCGCGCCTACCTGGGCGACTTTCCGCAGGCCGCCGGCGTACTCGCGAAGCACGACGGCGACGTCGAGCACTTCGTGCGCACCTTCTGGGGCGACAAGCGGCCCGGCGGTGCGCAGTTCCACACCATGATGACGCTGTGCTTGGCCGCCAGCTACTCGCCGGACGATTCCTGTCCGCTGGGGCTGCGCCTGCCATTCGACCTCCACACCTGCCGGCTCGACGAAGCCGTCTGGGCGCGCTGGCTGGCCTTCGACCCTGCTCGCCGCGTGGAAACCGAGTCGCAACGCCTGGCCGAGTTGGCCGGTCTCTGGATCGACGTGGGCAATCGCGACCAGTACTTCATTCAGTACGGTACCCGCGAGATGCACCAGAAGCTGGCTCAGCAGGGCATCGACCATCATTTCGAGGAGTTCGACGGCACGCACTCGGGCATCGACTGGCGCTACGATCACTCGCTTCCCTGGCTTGCAGCGCGCTTGAAAGGCGGCTCAGCCGACGGCACATTCTAGGAACACACCGATCAAGCGATCTCAGCATGCTCACTGTCACCCCTGCCGCCCGAGACTATTTCTCCGACCTGCTGGGCCAGCAGCCCGACGGCACGAACCTGCGCCTGCGCGTGACCAATCCGGGCACGCCGTCGGCCGACGTCGAGCTGACCTACTGCGGCCCCGGTGACCAGGCCGAAGGCGACGAGGCCGTGGACTGCCAGGTCTTCAAGCTGTTCGTGGAGAAGGCGTCGGCCGAAACGCTCGACGGCGCCATGATCGATTTCGAGACCAATCGAATGGGTGGCGAGCTGTGCATCCGCGCGCCGGGCCTGAAGGGCAGGGCGCCGGCTGACGACGCGCCGCTCGAAGAACGCGTGGCTTGGGTTTTAGAAACCCGGATCAACCCGATGGTGGCCTCGCACGGTGGTCAGGTCGGACTGGTGGAGGTCACCGCCGAAAAGGACGTCGTCCTGCAGTTCGGCGGCGGTTGCCACGGCTGCGGCATGGTCGACGTCACCCTCAAGCAGGGCATCGAGACGACGCTGCGGCAGGAAGTGCCCGAAGTGCGCGAGGTGGTGGATGCCACCGACCACGCGAGCGGGGAGAACCCTTACTACTGAGGGCGGCCGGCTGGCGCCGGTTCGTTCGTTCGCTCATTCGCTAATTCGTTCTTTCGTTCCGGCGCGTTGAGCATTGGGGGCTGGGTGAGGTTGATGCCACTCGGGTGTTGTGGTGGTCTCGACACTTCGCGGGCGCTAGGCACGGCGGTGCGACTGGCTGCAGTGCGATCCTCGACATGTCAAAAGCGTTCCGGCCGGCCTGCTTCGCAGGCACTTGCGCCGGGTAACTTTTTTCCAGAGCGAAAAAAGTCACGAAAAATCGCTCTTCAACGTCAAAGTCCCACGCTCGGTTGGTTCGGTCCTTAGGGGACTGTGGGGGCTGGTCCCTTCGGGGCGGTGCCTTCGCGAAGACTCCGTCGGAGGATCCGGTGGATGTAGCGGGAATGGGGCGAAGCCGACACGAGAGCGGCTCGGCTTCGAAGGCGGCGACCTGGCCGTAGGAGCAATCTCCAGATCGCAATGACAAGGCCCAAGGTCGGCATCGCGGCTTGGAAGCCGCTCCCACGAAAATCGCCGGCATGGCGGCCCGTCCGGGCCAATCACCTATCTATAGGCTGGAATCCTGCCAGCTGGCGCGCGCGAGGCGCGCGGTGTAACCGATCAGGAGCGCAAGCCCCGGATCCTTCCCATGGCCACTTTCAGCAAGTATCCCGGGCATCACGCGACCAGCCGGGCCGTCGCGAAGCCCGCCAACCAAAGGGGCCAGCCCCCGCAGTCTTCCAGCTCCTGAGACAACCAAGCGTGGGACTTTGAAGTTAAAGAGCGCTTCTGCTTACTTTTGTCGCGATTGACAAAAGTGAGTCGCCGCAAGACCTCGCGAAGCGAGCCCGGGCGAAACAGATTTTGACTTGTCGAAGCTCCAACCGCGACCAGTAGCACCGTCCCGACTAACGCCCGCGAGGTTCGCGACCCCCACAAACGAATGGATCCCCAACAAAAAAGGCCGCCCACTGGGGCGGCCCTTTCGCGCCGGGTTCCGATGGAGCCCGGGAGCCTAGTTCTCGTCGAGTTGCGGCGTCACCAGGCCTTCCTGGCTGGCGTACCAGGCCGCCAGGTCGGCGATGTCCTGGTCGCTGAGCCCGCTGGCGAAGCCGTTCATCTGGGCGTTCTGGCGTTCGCCCGAGCGGTATTGCTTGAGGGCGTATTCCAGGTAGCCGGCGTGCTGGCCGGCGATGATCGGCGTGTCGGGCGTGACGGCCATGTTGCCGTCCTTGCCGTGGCAGGCCTGGCAGGCCTGGGACTTCTCGAGGCCGCGGCTGGCGCTGCCGGCGGCAAGGACGTCGCTGCCGAGCAGCAGCAGGACGGAGGCGGCGAGGGTCAGGACAAGAGCCTTCATGAGTCGTCTCCTTCGTGCAGGCTGACGAAATAGGCGGCGATATCGTTGATGTCTTGGTCGCTGAGCGTGTTGGCCTGCGCCCGCATCGTGGGATGCTGGCGATCGCCTGCCCGATAGGCCTTCAGCGCCGAAACGATGTAGCTTTCGGTCTGGCCGCCGATCTTGGGAACCGGGTAGGTCGGGTAGACGTTCTTCTGCTCGGGAATGCCGTGACAGCCGAAACAGGTGTAGGCAATCGTGCGACCGCGTTCAGGGTCACCCTCGTTCTGGTTCTGCGCCAGTGCGTCGTGACTGATCATCGCCGCAATCGTAGCGACAATCGCAACGACAAGAATTCGCTTCAGCATGTAATTCGCCAGGTAGAAATGGTGAAACGCCTATTATACCCAGCCGGCCGTCGCTGAGGAAACTCCCGGGGACCTCGCGCCGGGAAGGCCGTGGTCCGGCCTTCCCGGTCGGCCCGTGGTGGTCAGTCCATTTCCTCGACCAGCAACTCGTAGGGCTTTTCGAGGTTGCTGCGGTTCCACTTGACCCGGACGCTGTAGTCGCGGCCGGCCTCGAGGGTGATGTCGAAGTCGACGTGCCGATCCCAGCGGCGCTTGCGCTGCCCCACGGCCGGCTCGGTGACCTGGGCCGGTATGCGGGCGGTCAGGGTGTAGTCGCCCGGTTCGAGCGTGAGCATTTCGCGGGGGATGATGCGCTTGCCGTTGATGGCCGTCAGTTCGACTTCGTAGAGGTACTGGACGGGATTGGGCGGGCCGCCGACCACGCGGGCCGTGGCGGGCTCGCCGTTGGCGGCGATGGCGAGCTGGCAGAGCGCGGCCAGCGCCGCGGCCGAGACCAGGATTTTCGAGCTTCTCATTTTCCACCTCTGCGTCGAAAAAACGGACCGGGCGGGTGCAAGCGGCAAGGCGCGCCGGATCCTGCGCCGCCAGCCCCCAAACCAACGCCCGACCCTTGCTGGAATACCATAGTGGCGCCGGGCGGTCAAAAATCGCCGTTGCCGATCGGGGCCTCGGCGGCGAGGATTCCGGTGCCTGTCCCGGGCCCGATCACGTACAATGGGACGATTGACTCAAGCCAGTATTCGATACTCCATGCGCTCACTCGATCCGCTCGATCTGTACGAAATCGACGACCTGCTGACCGACGAGGAACGGATGATCCGCGACTCCGTCGCCCGCTTCGTCGACGAAAAGGCACTGCCGCTGATTCCGAAGTGCTTCGACGAGGCCCGCTTCCCGGCCGAACTCATCCCGGAGATCGCCGATCTGGGCCTGCTCGGCTCCAGCCTCGAGGGCTACGGTTGCGCCGGCCTGAACGCCACCAGCTACGGCCTGATCTGCCAGGAGCTCGAGCGCGGCGACTCCGGCCTGCGCAGTTTCGTGTCGGTCCAGTCCTCGCTGTGCATGTATCCGATCCACGCCTTTGGCTCCGAAGAGCAGAAGGAACGCTGGTTGCCGGACATGGCCGCCGGCAAGGTGATCGGCTGTTTCGGCCTGACCGAGCCGCACGGCGGGTCGGATCCTTCCAACATGAAAACGCGCGCGAAGAAGGACGGCGACGACTGGATCCTCAACGGCGCCAAGATGTGGATCACCAACGGCAACATCGCCGACATCGCCATTGTCTGGGCGCAGACCGAGGACGGCGTCCAGGGTTTCGTCGTCGAAAAGGATTTCGACGGCTACGAGGCGCGCGAGATCCACGCCAAGATGTCGCTGCGCGCCTCGATCACCTCCGAGCTCTATTTCGACAATGTTCGCGTGCCCGACGCCAATCGCCTGCCGAACGTCAAGGGTCTCAAGGGCCCGCTGTCGTGCCTCAACCAGGCGCGTTACGGCATTACCTGGGGGCCCATCGGCGCCGCCACGGCTTGCCTGAAGGAGGCACTCGACTATTGCGAGGAGCGTGAGCTGTTCGGCCGGCCCGTTTCGGCCACGCAGAGCGCCCAGGTCAAGCTGGCCGACATGGCGCGCCGCATCACCAGCGCCAAGCTCCTGTCCTGGCGCCTGGGCCGGCTCAAGGACGAGGGCAAGCTGCACCCCAGCCAGGTCTCCCTGGCCAAGTGGAACAACGTGCGCATGGCCCTCGATATCGCCCGCGAATGCCGGGATCTCCTGGGCGGTTCCGGCATCACGCTGGAGTACTCGGCCATCCGCCACGCACTCAACCTCGAGTCGGTGATTACCTATGAAGGCACCGAGACCGTGCACCAGCTGGTGATCGGGCGGGAGTTGACTGGGCATAACGCCTTTTAACTAACGGTTTCAGGTTTCAGGGTTCAGGATGGGCTTCGGAGATCTTGTGAAGGCCGCTGCCTGACTCGCAGTCTCCGAAGCACGTCGGGTTGGCCGTCATGCCCATCGAATA
>JAZBPT010000040.1:0-11471 GCA_036351755.1 Wenzhouxiangella sp.
AGCAGGATGATCGAACCGATGACGACCTTGCCGTCGCCGAAATAGCCGACAATGCCGCCCATGATCGAGTAGGAGGAATCGGCCGCGAGCGTCGATTCGATGCGAACGATGGGCATGAACAGGCCCACGACCAGCGTGATTGCCGAGGCGGCGATCAGCAGCGGGACATCGAGCCGGCGCGGGTGTTCGCGCCACAGCGGGCTGCGCTTGGGTTTCGACACGACCGGCGGCCTCGGAGCGTTTGGGACGAGCCAGCTTAGCCGTCCCGCCCGCTCCCGCCAAGTCCGCGGTTGGATCAGCCTTGCGTAGGCTGCGCTACCGGTTCGGGGTCTTCGGCTTCCATACGCAGGTAGGCGTCGAGCTCGCCGCGAATCTCCGACACGATGTCCTCGGCGTGGGTGATGCGCATGTAGAAGATCGAGAAGTAGATGACCTTGACCGAGTTGGTCAGCCGGTCGAGCACTACGCCGCCGAGCTTGCCCAGCCAGATGGCGACCAGCAGCGGCAGCCAGGAGAAGTGCATTTCATCGGGGAGGAAACCGGCCTCGACGTTGTTGAGCAGCTCGCGGGCGTCGCCGGCGTAGAAGGCGGGCACCGCATCGCCCACCCACAGCCCCAGGGCCAGAGCGCCGACGAACAGCACGAAATAGACCGGCGCCATGATGCTGCCCACCGCGCGGGCGGCGATGTCGATGCCGAACACGCCGGCCAGGGTCTCGGGTACGTTGTCCTTGAGCGTGCCCATGCGCGAGACCCCGTCGCGGATGCCATAGCCGTCGACCGCCGCCGACGGCAGCAGGTAGTTGTTGACCAGGTCCCAGACCTCCTCCAGGCCCTTCATGATCAGGCGCACGAGGAAGCCCACCTTGCCGGAGCCCCTCGACATCGACATCAGCCAGGCAACGAGCATGTCGATCAGGGCGATCTTGCGCGCCGTCCAGGCCAGTGTCTTGACCCGCGATTTGGCGTCGTCGGCCGAGCGTGTCTCGCCCTTGAGCGCTTCGCTGACCAGCCAGGCCTGACGCAGTTCCTGGCGGGTGTCGTAGAAATAGCGGTAGACGAACAGCAGGATCGACAGCAGCAGCAACAGCACGCCGGTGCCGGCGGCATCGAGCACGAAGGCGGTGATCGCCGAGAAGAAGACGCACACGAGCACCAGCCCGTAGACGGTCATGCGAACCCAGGGCCGAATAATGCCCGGGTCGCGCCCGACGATGGTGAAGGTGTGCTTGAGCAGGTAGGCGAGCTGCTTGAGGCGCTCGCCGAAGCCGGGCTTGCGAAGGGTCTGTTGCATGATGTTCAAGGGGGCTGGTTGGAACCTGCCCCATCCTACGCAATCAGGCGCCCGATCCTGACACCCGATCGTCGCCGGGTGCGACGGACTCCTTCAGGCCCAGCCAGCCCAGAACTCCGGCCGCGGCCAGCAGCGCCAGGCTGACGCCCCAGGCGGCGGCGTTGGCTTCGCCCCCGGCGAAGCGTTCCGCGTGCCAGGCCACTACCACCGCCAGGAGAACGGCGGTGGCCAGCCGGAGCCGGCTTCGCAGGAGCAGTCCGGGTATGGTCATCGCGACCGCAATCAGGCCCAACTGGAGTGTCCAGAACAGGGCGATCAGCCAGGACAGTTCGCGGGTGATGGCCAGATCGGCGAAGGCCACGGCCGCCAGCGCCAGGGGCGCGCCCCAGACGGTCGCCGTCCAGGCGCGCTCGAAGGCGGGGACGGCCCGGCCCGACTGCCGGCGCTTGACCAGCCAGATGTTGAGCCCGCTGGCCACGACCACGCAGGCCGCCAGGCCCAGCAGGCCGTAGAGGATCTTGACCGGCAAGCCGCCAAAGGAACCGAAGTGCAGCGGGTAGAGGGAAGCGACCACCTGCTGGCCGATTTCGCCGTCCGACAGGCCCGTCCAGTCGCCAAGCTTGCCCGCGGCGTCGAAGCCGACATAGTCGCCGAAGATCAGGCGCCGCGAATGGTAGGCCAGGATCTCCGCGCTCTGGCCTTCGGTGGCGGGGTCGTGGAAGGTGATCACCCAGGCGCGAACGTCAGGATGGGCCTGCTCGAAATTGACCAGGGCCGCTTCGATATCGGCCAGCGGCGCGGGCGTGTCGGCGCCCTCGACCTCGCTGCCGAAGATCGGATCGAAGAAGGTGGCGGTTTCGCCGTCGTTGACCACCGGCGCGAAGACCGCGGCGACCAGCAGCGACAGGCCGAGCGCGGCACCGGTCAGCGCAATGACCAAGTGAAAGGGAAAGGCCCAGACGCTGAGCCGGTTGTGCAGATCGGCCTGCACCAGGCGTTGGTTCGACTTCAGGCGCAGGCGAAAGGCGTCGCGAAACAGCCGCGGGTGGGCCAGCAGGCCCGACAGGCACAGCCCGGCCATGAGCACGCCCAGGATGCCGACCAGGGTCAGGCCCGGCAGCGTGGGCAGGGTCAGGTAGTAGTGGAGCTTCTCGAGAAAATGCGCCCACTCGTGGTCGGCCTCGTCGACGATGCTGCCCTGGGAGTTGGCGAACCAGGTTCGCTCGCTGGTGGCCACCCAAAGGCGCGGATTGGTTGGCGTGGGCAGGCCGACGTAGAAGTGGTGCGGTGCTTTTTCCAGCTTGGACAGGACGGATTGCGCGGCCCGGGCCGCGGCGGCCGGCGCCACGGAGTCCATCTCCGGCACCTGCGGCTGCTCCCAGCGCGCGAACTCCTCATGGAAGACCATCGCGGTGCCGGTGATACACAGGATGTAGAGCAGGATACTGGCGGCCAGGCCCAGCGTGAGGTGGCCGGAGAGCATGCTCGAGACCAGGCCGGAAGGCAGGCGGGACCACTTGAGATTCACGACAGGCCTCCTGCCAGGGCCAGCGTCGCGCCGGCTCCGAGCAGGCCGGGCGCGGTCACCAGCAGCGTGCGCTTTCCCAGTCCCGCTTCCATGGTTGCCAGGGTGGCGAGTACCGCCCAGGCGACGGGCACCGCCAGCATGGCCACGGCCAGCACATTGGCGTCATGCATCCCGGCGCGGGCCAGGCCGACCCAAAGCGCCAGGCCGACGGCCAGGGCGGCGGCCAGGGCCAGCGGTCCCGACAGGCAGAAGATCCACGCCCGGCGCAGGAACAATGCGATGCCCCGGGAAGGTGCCCGGGGCAGGTCATTACGCGGCTCGCGTTCGCGTCGTCGTCGCGCCGGCGCCCGCCAGGCCCGCCAACCCTCGAGTAGGACCAGCGCGAGGCCGCCCAGCATGACCACGCCGACGCCCAGGGCCACGCCGCGGTCGCCGCCGCCCGTCGCCGCCCAGGGCACCAGGGCCGCGGCCAGCAGCATCCAGCCGGCCCATCGCAGGACGACCGGGGGGCGGGCTTGCTGCTGGCGGCCCCGGCGCCAGGCCAGGCGCAGGGCCAGTGTTCCGGCGACGGTGAGCAGGATGGCGAGCGCGAGCTGCATGGCCGTTCAGTCCGGGATCAGAAGCGGTAGGCGACGGTGCCGACCACGGTGCGTCGCTCGCCGAAGAAGCAGTCGCCGCGGGCCAGGCAGGAGGCCAGGTACTGCTTGTCGGTGAGGTTGCGGGCGTTGATGCGAAAGCGCCAGTCGCCGGTCTCGTAGCCGAGCATCAGGTCGTACAGGGTATAGCCCGGCGTGCGGATGTCGTCGTAGCCGTCCCAGGTTTCGCTGACGTAGCGCGCGCCGGCACCGGCCGTGAAGCCGGACAGGACGCCGTCGGGCTGCCAGCCCAGCCAGGCCGAGGCCTGGTCGCGCGGCACGCCCTGGAAGCGGAAGCCGGCGGCGTTTTCCGTGCTGATTCGGCTGGCGTTGGCCTCGACCGTGAACTCGCCCAGGCGCAGCACCGACTCGATCTCGACGCCGCGGATCTCGGCCACGCCTTCCTGCTGCGAGAACTGGCCCGGCTGGCTGTTGGGGTTGGGCAGGTTGGACTGCTCGATGTCGAAGGCCGAGATAGTGATCTGACCCGGAATGCCGCGCGGCTGGTACTTGATGCCGACTTCGTACTGGCGTCCTTCCTGCGGGTCGAAGGGCTCGCCGGTGATGCTGTCGACGCCGACGACCGGCTCGAAGGACTCGGCGTAGCTGGCGTAGGGCGCGAGGCCGTTGTCGAATCGATACAGGGCGCCGAAGCTGTAGCTGAACGCGTCGTCGTCCTGCGACTGCGTGCCGGTGTCGGTGCTCACGTCGTCGTAGCGCAGTCCGGCGGTAATGCGCCAGTTGCCGATGCTGACCTGGTCGTTGACGTACAGGCCGCGATCCTTCGTATTGGCTTCGGGGCCGTCGGAGACGGACTGCTGGAGCAGCGCTTCGGGCGGAATGTCGCCGTAGACCGGGTCGAACAGGTTGATCCAGTAGCGGTCGCCGAAGTTGCCGTCGGGCCGGCCGGTGGCCAGGTCCAGGCCCAGGGCATAGGCCGATCCGGAATCATTGTCGGTGGTGACGTCCTGGTACTGGGCGCCGATCATCAGCTCGTGCTGGAGCTCGCCAGTGAAGAAGTCGGCGCGCAGTCTGGTGTCGATCGCCATCTGCTCGGAGCTGGCGTCGCTGATGTACCAGGTGCGCGGCACGGTGCCGCTTTCGTAGAGGCTGCCGTCGGGGTTGTAGACGTAGCGGCCGGGGATGAAGGACGGCCAGGCCTGGCGGTAGTCCGCGCTGCCCTCGGTCCAGCGGCCGGTCACTTCCATCGACCAGGTGGCGTTGAGCACGTGGTCGGCCAGCAGGGTGATCGAGTCGGTGTCGGTGTCGTAGCGGTCGAAGCCCGGCTCGCCGAAGAAGTCGCTGTCGTCGATGAACTGGCCGTTGGGGGCGGGCGTGAGCGTGCCCTGCACCGGCACGAACTGCGCGCCGGCCTGGCCGCGCGAGCGCTGTACGCTGCCCAGCAGGGTGATGTTGGTCATCGGCGACGGCGACCAGGTGAGCGAGGGCGCGATCAGGGTGGTGTCGTTTTCGACGTAGTCGACCAGGGTGTCGGCGTCGCGGCCCACGGCGGTGACGCGGTAGATCAGCGAACCGGACTCGTTGAGCGCGCCGCCGAAGTCGGTGGCCACCTGCATGTAGTCGTGGCTGCCGTACTGAAAGACCACCTCGGGCTGCAGGTCGATGCGCGGGCGCTTGGTGACCACGTTGACCAGGCCGCCGGGCGAGCCCTGGCCATAGAGCACCGAGGCGGGGCCCTTGAGGATCTCGACCTGTTCGATCGAGTAGGGATGCGGGCGGGCGTTGTTGTAGTTGCCGAAAAGGGCCTGCAGGCTGTCGCGGTACTCGGGCACGTCGAGGCCGCGCACGCGCACCCAGTCGCCGCGGGTGGCGAAGCCGTAGACCTCGCCGAACACGCCAGCGGAATACTGGTAGATGTCGGCCAACTCCAGCGCGCCCTTGTTCTCGATGTCGCGCTCGGTCTCGATCGAAACCGAACGGGCGGTTTCCATGATCGGCGTGTCGGACTTCAGCGCCGAGTAGCGCGTCAGTCGGCCGACCACGGTCAGGCGGTCGAGCTCGGCGTCGTCCTCGCTGGTATCGGCGCGGCGGTCCTCGTCCCGGCCGGCGTCGTCTTGGGCCAGCAGCGGCGGGGCGCCGAGGAATCCGGCGACGAGGAAGGCCAGCAGGGCGGTTCGAAGCGGGTTGGTTCGGGGCTTTTGCATTTTGTTTTGCGCGATGAAAGGTCAATGGAGAGCGCGCAAATGGTAATGCGAATTATTCTTATAAGCAATGCATATTTAATATTTCCCGGCTCGAAGCATCGTTTTGGTGAGAAATGGCCGTCTGCGGCCGCGTGTCGTGCGCGACCGCTCGGGCGAATGGCTAAAGCCGCTTCTTCAGGCGCAGCAGGCGCTCGAGCGTGTCGCCGGAGTCGTCGGCGGGGATGATGGCGATGGACTGCGCGAGGTAGCGCCGGGCGTCCTCGCGCTCGCCCATCTCGAAGAGCAGCTCGGCCAGGCCCGCGAGCAGTTCGGGGTCTTCGCCCTCGGTCAGGCGCACGGCGCGCTCGATGGCCCGGCGAGCGAGGGCCAGTTCGCCCAGCTCGCGCTGGAAGCGGCCCAGTTCCCAGAGGAAGTAGGGGTCGTCGGGGGAGAGTTCCTCCAGCCGCCGGCCGTACCGGATCATGTCCTCGCGCTCGCCGGTTTCGCGCTTGAGGCTGACCAGGTTGACCAGGGCGTTGAGCGAGCGCTCCTCGAGCTCGAGCGCCTGGAGGAAGTGCCGCTCGGCCGCTTCCGGATCGCCCTGCCGGCGCGCCAGCACGCCCCGGGTGATCCAGGCGGCGGCGAATTTCCGGTCCAGGTCGAGCGCCTGCGCCACCCAGGGCCCCGCCGCCTCGGTGTTGCCCGCCACCAGCAGCTCGGCGGCGCGGTTGTTGTAGAAGTGCGCCAGCGCACGCTCGTCGCTGATGCGCCGGCCGCGGAAGGGATGCGCCAGGCGCTGGGCTTCCATCAGGTCCGGCTCGAAATCGACGATGGCGTTGCGCTGCGGCGTGTCCACGCCGATGTTGACGTGCCCGATGCTCAGGATGGCCGAGCCCTCGCGCCGCCACTGGTCGCGCACCCGCACCTCGCGCGGATAGGCCGTCAGGCCGGCCTGGCGGGCCAGCGCGATGAAGGTCAGCGTGAACGACAGGCAATTTCCCTCGCCGGCCGCGTAGGTCTCCGCCACCGAGCGCGTCGGCAGCGCGCTGTAGCTGAAGTTCAGCCCGTGGTGGCTGTGCAGGAAGTCGACCAGCTTGTCGAGGCGCTCGGTCCGGCTGGGCGTGGCCGAGATCACCGACTCGTGGGTGCGCTCGGCCAGCTGCGGCGGGACCGCCATCACCTCGTCGGGTTCGGGCGGCCGGGCCTCGCCCGAGGCGACCGTTACGGCCAGCAGTGTTCCGATCAGCCAGTTCACTCGTCGTCGATTCCGCGTTGACTCACAAGGTAGACAGCAAAACTGGCCAGCCAGTGCCCCCCGGCGTAATGTTCGTCGCTGACGCCCGCCAGCCCGGCTTCAGCGTGGCGCGCGGCGGCCGACTGCAAGGTCTCGCGGCGGGGATCGTCATCGGGCAAGCCCGCGGCGATGCCCTCGAGCATCCAGGCCCGCGAGAGATTCAGCCCGTCGATGTGCGAGAGCTTGCCGTCGGACCGGTCGGTGACCACCGCGACCGGCAGCCAGTCGTCGCTGCCGATCTGGGGCAGGAAACCGTCCAGCCAGGCGGCGAACTCGTCGGCGGGCATCACGCGGCGCATGAAGTCCGCCTCGGCCAGGCAGGGCGAGAGGAAATCGTGCCCCGAGGGCTCGTAGGCCAGCGGGCAGTCGCGGTCGTCGCGGTAGAAATCGAGCGCGGCATTCTCGACGACCGAGGCCAATTGATCATTTTCGACCTGGCGGGCGTAGTCGAGCACCAGCCCGAAGGCGAAGGCCGTCTGGTCGTGCTCGCCGATGCGGATCGGGTAGTGCAGCTTGGGAATCCACTCGATCAGCCGTCGCACCGCAATCTTTTCGACGGGGCGCAGCCACTCGCGCCATCGGTTCGCCTGCTCATCGTTCCACTGGTCGAGCTCGGTCGCCAGCTGCAGCAGCCAGGCCAGGCCGTAGGGCCGCTCGAAGCCGTCGCGATCGTCCGGCGCCATGTAGGCCGCCTCGGCCAGCAGGTTCGCCTCGGTCAGGTTGGCCGCCAGCTTCTCCCGGGCCTTCTGGGCAAAGTCCGCCTCGGGAAACAGCCGCGTCAGGCGCACCAGGAGCCAGTGGCCGTGGACCGAGGAATGCCAGTCGAAGCAGCCGTAGAAGGCCGGCGTCAGCTCACGCGGCGGCCCGACGTCGTCGTCGCCGGTCATGACGTGGTGGATGAGATTGGGATACTCCTGGTCCACGCAGTCGAGCGCCAGCGCGGCGAAGCGCCCGGCCGTGTCGGCATCCAGCCGCGTCTGGTCCGCGCCGTGCCCGGGGGCCGCGGCCATCAGGGTGACGAGCAGGAGGGTCGAGAGGCGGGCGAGTGCGTGCATTGGGAGTCCTCGGTGTGGTGCATGGGGTCAGCTTAGCGCATGCGGCGGCTTCGCCGCCCTCATTCGACAAGCCGCGAGAACACGTCCTTCGTCTTGCCGTCGAACAGCACGAACCGGAACACGAGCTCGGCCGGCGCATGTTGCTGCACCGTCTCGACGGCGATGCGGGCCGCTTGTTCCAGCGGGTAACCGAAGGCACCGGCGGACAGGGCCGGGCAGCCGATCGAGCGGATGCCCTTGTCAGCGGCGGCTTTCAGGACGTTGCGGTAGGCGGCGGCCAGGAGTTCGTCGGAGGGATTGTCGATGCCGTAGCGCGGGCCGAGCGCGTGGATGACCCAGTCGTTGGGTAATTCGAAGCCCTCGGTGACCACTGCCTGGCCGGGCTCGATCGGGGCCAGGGGTCGGCAGGCCTCGGCCAGCTGCGCCCCGGCGGCGCGGTGCAGTGCGCCGGCCACGCCCCCGCCGGGCATGAGTTGGGCGTTGGCGGCGTTGACCACCGCGTCGAGGTCGTGCTGGTCGGCGATATCGCCTTCGACGATTTCGATCGGCATGGGACCTCCGTCATTGTGGAATCCTGAACGGAATGACCCCGGTCAGCCACCGCCGACCGGGGCCGGTTCCCATCATGCCATGACGATCCTAGTCGCCGCTTCCAGTCGCCACGAACTCGGGATAGGCCTCCATCCCGCAGTCGACGTGGTCGAGGCCGGCGGCTTCGTCCTCGGGGTGGACTCGCAGGCCGGTCGTGGCCTTGAGAATGGCCCAGAAGACCAGGCTGGCGGCGAACACGAAGCCGCCGATGACCGCCAGGCCGGCCAGCTGCCCGCTCCAGGTCGCATCCGCATTCGTCCAGAGCACGATGAGCACGCCCCAGATGCCGCAGGTGCCGTGAACCGAGATGGCGCCGACGGGGTCGTCGATCCTGAGCTTGTCGAGCAGCACGATGGAGCCGACGACGAGGCCGCCGCCGACCGCGCCGATCAGGGCGGCCTGGGCGGGCGTGGGCGCGAGCGGCTCGGCCGTGATCGAGACCAGGCCAGCCAGGGCACCGTTGAGCGCCATGGTCAGGTCGGCCTTGCCGAAGGCCGAGCGCGCGACGAGCAGGGCGGCGACCAGGCCCGCGGCGGCAGCCGCGTTGGTGTTGACGAAAACGCGCGCGACGTTGTTGGCCGACTCGACGCTGGACACCGCCAGCTCGGAGCCGCCGTTGAAGCCGAACCAGCCCATCCAGAGGATGAAGGTCCCGAGCGTGGCCAGCGGCAGGTTGGCGCCGGGAATGGCGCGGGCCCGGCCGTCGGGGCCGAAGCGACCCTGGCGCGGGCCGAGCAGCAGGACGCCGGCCAGGGCCGCGGCCGCGCCGGCCATGTGGACGATGCCCGAACCGGCGTAGTCGCTGTAGCCGAGACCGTCGAGAAAGCCCTCGCCCCAGCTCCAGTAGCCCTGCAGGGGATAGATGAATCCGGTCAGGAAGACCGCGAAGGCGAGAAAGCTCCATAGCTTCATGCGCTCGGCCACGGCGCCGGAGACGATCGACATGGCCGTGGCCACGAAGACCACCTGGAACATGAAGTCCGACAGGCCCGAGTAGTAGATCTCGCCGTCGCTGGCCAGGACCGCCTCGGGACTGTGATCGGCCGCCGAGAGCAACCAGTCGATACCGGGCCAGAAGCCGTTGATGCCCTCGGCCGGATACATCAGGTTGTAGCCGATGAGCATGTACATCAGGCAGGCGATGGAGTACAGGGCGACGTTCTTGGTGAGGATCTCGACGGTGTTCTTGGCGCGCACCAGCCCGGCCTCGAGCATGGTGAAACCCGCGGCCATCCACATGACCAGCGCGCTACAGACCAGGAAGTAGAAGGTGTCGAGGGCGTAGCGTGTTTCGATGATGGCTTCCATTCTTTACAACCTCCCTTAGATGGCGTCCTGGTCGCGTTCGCCGGTGCGAATGCGGATGACCTGGTCGAGCTCGGCGACGAAGATCTTGCCGTCGCCGATGCGGCCGCTGCCGGCCGATTCCTGGATGGCCTCGACGACGGCGTCGACCCGATCGACGTCGACCGCGATCTCGAGCTTGATCTTGGGCAGGAAGTCGACGTGGTATTCCGCGCCGCGGTAGAGCTCGGTGTGCCCCTTCTGGCGACCGAAGCCGCGCACTTCGGTCATCGTCATGCCGGTGACGCCGACTTCGGCCAGCGCCGAGCGCACCGGGTCGAGCTTGAAGGGTTTGATGATGGCCGTGACCAGTTTCATGGCGTATCTCCCGTGGATGTCCCCGAAACACAGCGCAAGCGGCGTGCCATTACCGCAAACTCTTGATTTCATGGAGATCCGTCAGCGCGACTCGATGCCGACTGCGCGGCTTCTGGGCAGCGGCTGCTCAGATTCCGGACAGTTTCGTCGCGCCGGGGAGCGATAATGGGACGGTTGAAACGCGAACGACCATGATCGAGAACGATGCCCGAGTTGCCCGAAGTCGAAACCACGCGCCGCGGCTTGGCCCCCCTGGTCGAGGGGCGTCGTGTGGCCGCGGTGACCGTGCGCCAGCGGCAGCTGCGCTGGCCCGTTTCGCAAGAAGTGGACGCGATCGCCGGTCAGACGGTCTCCGCGCTGGAACGGCGCGCGAAGTGGCTGATCTGGCGTCTCGAGTCCGGCTCGCTGCTCTGGCACCTGGGCATGTCGGGCTCGTTCCGCGGCTGGGAGAATCCGCCCGCACCGGGGCCGCACGACCACGTGGACCTGGCCATCGAGAACGGCCACGTCATTCGCTACACCGATCCGCGCCGCTTCGGGGCGCTGCTGTGGGGCGGCGACGACCCGCACGCGCATCCGCGCCTGGCCACGCTCGGCCCGGAACCGCTCGGCGAGACCTTCGACGGCGAATGGCTGTGGCGGCTCAGCCGCGGGCGGCGCAGCTCGGTGAAGGGGTTCGTGATGGATGCGAAGACGGTCGTCGGGGTGGGCAACATCTACGCATCGGAGGCCCTGTTCGCCGCCGGCATCCACCCACGCCGACCGGCCGGGCGCATCAGCCGCCAACGCTACGACATACTGGCCGGCACCATCCGCCGGACCCTCGCCGACGCGATCGAAGTCGGCGGCACCTCGCTTCGGGACTTCACCGTGGGCGACGGCACGCCGGGCTACTTCGGCCAGTCGCTCAAGGTCTACGGGCGCGACGGCGAGCCCTGCCCGGGCTGCGGCGAGCCGATTCGACGTGAAGTCATCGGTCAACGCAGCACTTTTTTCTGTCCAAGATGTCAGCGTTAGGGACCTCACTAATCCCCTGTTGACGACACGATGGCATCATTGGCGGTAATGAAGAATCCCGCGATTCACGTGCTGGTCGCCGGCGTGCTGCTGCTCCTGGCGATGGCGACGCCCGCCCAACCCGGCCCGGTGCAACGACCGCATATCGAGGTCGAGCTGGTCAGCGAAGTCGAACACGTCCAGCCCGGAGAGCCCTTCCGCGTCGGCCTGCGGATGCTGCCCGACGCGCACTGGCACACCTACTGGAAGAA
>JAZBPT010000041.1:0-2503 GCA_036351755.1 Wenzhouxiangella sp.
GAGTCTGAGTAAATGAAAAGCATGAACACGGAACCCGCCAAACACTTCAACTGCGCGATGTGCATGTGCATGTGTCTGCAAGCCCCGGCTGCGGATGCGTGTACGGCTGTGTTCTGATCTAGCGAAACAACCGAATCACGACGAAACCCGCAGCGGCCAGGCCGGTGCGGGTTTTTTTCTTGTTCCCTTCCCTCATCGAACCTCCGCTGCGGCAAACCGACCAACCGCAACGGAGAAGCAACGATGAGCGACGGCAAGCAAAGACGATTCGAGACCCTGCAGGTTCACGCCGGCCAGGAGCCGGCGCCGGGCACCAACGCCCGGGCGGTACCGATCTACCAGACCACTTCCTATACCTTCGACGACGCCGACCACGGCGCGCGGCTGTTCGCGCTGGAGGAGTTCGGCAACATCTACTCGCGCATCATGAACCCGACCACGGATGTCTTCGAGCAGCGCATCGCCGCGCTCGAAGGCGGCGTGGCGGCGTTGGCCACGGCCTCCGGCCAGGCCGCCCAGCTGATCGCGATCACCACGCTGGCGCAGGCCGGCGACAACATCGTCGCCGCCTCCTCCCTCTACGGCGGCACCTGGAACCAGTTCAAGGTGACCCTGCCGCGGCTGGGCATCGAGGTGCGCCTGGTCGAAGACGACGATCCCGAGGCGTTCGCCGCGCAGATCGACGACAAGACCCGCGCGATCTATGCCGAAACGATCGGCAATCCCGGCTTCCGCATACCCGACTTCGAGGGCCTTTCGGCGGTCGCGAAGCAACACGGCCTGCCGCTGGTCGTCGACAACACCTTCGGCGCCGGCGGCTACCTGGCGCGGCCGATCGAACACGGCGCCGACATCGTGGTGGCCTCGGCAACCAAGTGGATCGGCGGGCACGGCACGTCCATCGGCGGGGTGATCGTCGACGCCGGAACCTTCGACTGGGGCAACGGCCGATTCCCCCTGTTCACCGAGCCCGCGCCGGGCTACCACGGCCTGAACTTCTGGGAGGCCTTCGGCCCGGACAGCCCCTTCGGCAACATCGCGTTCGCCATCCGCGCCCGCGTCGAGGGCCTGCGCGACCTCGGGCCGGCCCTGAGCCCCTTCAACAGCTTTCTGTTCCTGCAGGGCCTCGAGACCCTTTCGCTGCGCGTGCAGCGCCACGTCGACAACACCCAGGCCCTGGCCGAGTGGCTGGAGAAGCAACCGGCGGTCGATTGGGTCAACTACCCGGGCCTGCCCGGCCATCCCTCGCATGAACGGGCCAAACGCTACCTCGAGCACGGCTTCGGCGCGGTCCTGACCTTCGGCATCCGCGGCGGCGAGGCGGCCGGCCGAACCTTCATCAACAACGTCGAACTGGCCAGCCACCTGGCCAACGTCGGTGATGCCAAGACCCTTGTCATCCATCCGGCCAGCACCACGCACCAGCAGTTGAGCGAGTCGGAACGCCGCGCGGCCGGCGTGACCAGCGAGCTGATCCGCGTGTCGGTCGGCATCGAGCACATCGACGACATCATCGACGACTTCGCCGGCGCCTTCGAGCGAGCCGGACTGGCGGCCGCGGCATGAACGGCCACGATCGCGCCATCACCATTGAGAACCCGCCGCCGCTGGCCGGCGGCGGGCGGCTCGACCGCCTGGAGATCGGCTTGCGAACCTGGGGCCGGCTGGACGCGGGCGCGACCAACGCCGTGCTGGTCTGCCCGGCCCTGACCGGCGACCGCCACGTCGACCGCTGGTGGCCCGGCCTGCTCGGCCCCGGCCGCAGCCTGGATCCGAAAACGGACTTCATCGTCGCCGTCGACGTGCTCGGCGGCTGCGGCGACACCAGCGGGCCGGGCAGCCGCCGCGGGCTGCGCCCCTGGGGCGAGCGTTTTCCGACGGTATCGGTGCGCGACATGGTGACCGTCCAGCGCCTGCTGGTCGACGCGCTGGGCATCCGGCGGCTGAAGCTCGTCATCGGCGGCTCCCTGGGCGGCATGCAGGTGATCGAGTGGGCCGTGTCCCATCCCGACCGAGTGGCCTCGGCCGTGGCGATCGCCGCCCCGGCCTGCCAGACCGCCTGGGCCGCCGCGCTCAACCACGCCCAGCGCCGCGCGCTGGCAACCCACGGCGATCTCGAGCTGGCGCGCATGATCGCCATGCTCAGCTACCGGCACTGGGACGATCTCGACGGCCGATTCGGTCCGGAGCTCGGCGGCGAGCGCACGGCACAGGGCTGGCTCGACCATCACGGCCGGGCGCTTCGCGAGCGCTTCGACCCGGTCGCCTACCGGCGGCTGATGGACGCCATGGACAACCACGACGTCGGACGGGGCCGCTGGGGCTGGCGCAAGGCGCTGCGCGCAATCAGGGCAAGAACCCTGGTCGTGGGCATCAGCTCCGACCTGCTCTACCCGCCCCGCGACCAGCGGGCCCTGGCCGACGCGATTCCCGGGGCCGATCTCGAGTGGCTCGAGGCCGAACAGGGCCACGACGCCTTCCTGATCGAGCAGGACCGGCTCGA
>JAZBPT010000042.1:0-2517 GCA_036351755.1 Wenzhouxiangella sp.
CGGGCGATTTCCTCGATCCGGCAGGGGTGGCCGAAGGTGTGCATGGGCATGCAGGCGGCGATTTTCCGGCCGGAGCGCCGGTTGTAGCAGCCGTCGTCGCGCCGTTCGGTCTCGCTTTCCAGAAACGCCTCGAGCGCGTCCGGGCTCATGCCCAGCGTCTCACGCTCGACATCCACGAATACCGGGCTGGCGCCGGCGTGGACAATGGCGTTGGCGGTGGCCACGAAAGTCAGCGCCTGGGTAATCACCTCGTCGCCCGACTGGACGCCTGCGACCCGCAGGGCGACCTGCAGCGCGGCGGTGCCGTTGACCACTGCCACCGCATGCCGGGCGCCGGTGAACTCGGCCACCCGCGCCTCGAATTCGTCGACGCGCTTGCCGACCGAGGACACGAAGCTGGTGTCGATACACTCGGCCAGCAGCGCCTTCTCGTCGCCGGCGAAGAGCGGGCGGTGCAGGGGGATGAATTCGTCGGTAGCGTACAGGCCGCGGACATGCTCGACCACGGCCTGGCCCAGTTCGTCGGTTGAGATCGGCATCGGCCTGCGTATACCTGGATCAGTCCTCTGCTTCGAACCGATCCTGGAATATGGCATCGACCACGCTGGTGATTTCGGTCTCGTCGAAATCGCTGGCCGTCTCGTCGCCGGCCATGATCTCGGCGGGCACCACCATCAGGCCGCTGGCATCGGGCCGGACGTCGACTGCAAGAACATAGGTCACCGAGCCGCCGGCCGCGATGTCGACCGCGTTGTCGACAATTTCGCCGCTGCCCACGGCGGTGCAGGCGCTGCCCGGGCCGGCCGTGCAGGTCCACGTCGCGCTGCCCGCGTCGAGTTGGGGCGGGAAGGTCACGCTGACCATAGCGCTTTCGGCTGCGCTGGGGCCGGAATTGTCGGCGGTGATGATGTAGGTATTCTGCTCGCCTGCATCGATCGTGCTGCGCGAATCGGTGATGCCGATCCCGAGTTCGACCACCGCCTCGACTTCCGCGACGAAGGTCACCGGGCTGCCGGTCAGCCCCGGTGCTGTCGCGCTCACCTCCTGTGTGGCCGCGCTTCCGAGCGTCCAGCTGCCCAGTTGGACCAGGCCGTTGTTGTCCGAGACCTGCACCGTGCCGCCGATACTGCCGTCGCCGGCGGTGATCTCGAAGCCGACGGTCGTGCCGGCGAGCGGGTCGCCGAACTGGTCGAGTACCTGCGCGGTGGGCAGGTCGGCGGAGGCCACAGGCTGCCCGGCCAGGCCGCTGATGGTCACCGGGCTTGCGGCGACTAGTTCTTCGGCGACCAGGCCGCCGCGGCAGTCGCCTTCGGGCGTGGTGTTCCACGGCAGGAAGACCACGTCCTGGCCTACCGAGCTGCCGCCGCCGTCGCCTTCATCGGACGGGCCGCTCGCGCTGTCCCACCAGTTGCAGGTCGCATCCAGCGGACCGCCGCTGGTGTCGGCATCGCCCTGGACGAAAATGCCGATGTCCAGAGGGGTGCCGACGATCTGGTTGTCGCGCAGCACGGCGCCGTCGGTGTTGCCGCCGAGCCCGACGACCACGCCGCCGTCGATCAGGTTGGCCGTCAGCTCGTTGTTGACATGCCCGCCTTGCTGGATCACGACGCTGGCGACGTTGCTTGTCAACTCGTTGTCGAACACGGCCGAGTCGATCATGCCGCGCAGGTTGAGCGCGGGGGCATCGCTGCTGATGACATTGCCCTCGATCAGGATGTTGCTGCTGCCTTCGCCGATCTGGACGCCCCAGGCATTCGCGACCGTCGAACTGAAGTCGTTGTCGCGAATGATCGAGTCGCTCATCGGATTCGTGCCGGAGCTGAACCCCCGGGTTCCGAACTCGCTGGCGATGTTTTCGGCAATCGTGATGCCGCTCGGCACGACGGAAGGGACATCGAAGGGGCTGTGCGATATGGCTCGACCGCCGACGCCGTTGATCTCGTTGGACTCGACCAGTGCATCCACGACGTCGCCTTGCAGGGCGATGCCGGTGCTCGTGTTACTGATCGTGTTGTTCGACACTTCGACCCCGTTCGACTGGGCCCAGCCCGGATCGGTGCTCGAGAAGCCACCGGCCAGGGCAATGCCGATATCGCCCCCCGAAACGGTGTTGCCGGAGATCGAGGCCTGAATCGAACCGATGGCGAGAATACTCGAGCTCGATGAGCCCCGACTTTCGTCCACCACCTGGATCAGGTTGCCGCTGATGATCGAACCCGTGCCGCCGGCGATGGCGATGGCAGTCGTGGTCATGCCCTCGGTGGCCTCGACGACGTTGTCGATGATCTCGACGGTGCCGGTCCCCAGCCGCTGGGCGATGCCGCGCCGGGTCCAGCCAACCACGGTGAAACCCTCCACGCGGACGTCGTCCGGGTAGACGCCGGTACCGGGATCATACGCGCCGTCGATATCGCCGATCGAAACCGCGTTGTCGGCGCCGCCGGCATCGATCGTGGTGGCCGCCGCACCCGATTCGGACAGCAGCGTCAGGCTCTTGTCGATGAAGGGCGCCTCGGC
>JAZBPT010000043.1:0-9842 GCA_036351755.1 Wenzhouxiangella sp.
CGCGGCGGACTTGGCCCGGGTGCCGGGGAAGGGCGGCTGGCGCATCGGGTTGGTGCCGTTGGCCATCTTCATGCCGCCGGCGATGCCGCCGTCTTCGAATCGGTAGGCCAGGTCGGTGATCGCGTTGCCGTCGCGCAGCTTGAGATAGACGGTCTGCCCGCTGATCAGGTGTCCCGAGCCGGGCATGACGTTGACGCTGGTGATGCCGCCAGAGAGCGCGCGCTTGATGCCAGAGCTGAGTACGTTGATCGAGTCCATCGCCCGCGTCTCGGGCTGGATCGGACCCGAACGGTCGCCGCCGGAGACATCGCCGATATGGCTGTGCGTGTCGACGATGCCGGGCATGATCACCGAGCCGGGGTCGAGCTCGATGACTTCCGCCCCGTCGGGAATCGTGACGTCGTCGCGCGCACCGACTGAATTGATTTCACCATCGGCGACGACCAGCGCGCCGTTGTCGATCGGGTCGCCGTCGATCGGGATGATTTTCGCGCCGACGAAGGCACGAGTCTGGGCCGTCACGGCAGACGGAATTGCGACCAGCAGCAGGATTGCCGCCAGTCCGTGTGAAAGGCTTCTCAAGAGCTTCTCCTTTGATATGGCCAGCGGGCGCTAGAAGATGTCAGAGCTGCTTGCGCAATGCAATTGACAACAGCGAACGCCGCGATTCGATTTGCTTATGGTCGACGCACTCAGGCCTGTTTGAGCGTCTTCATGTCGATGACGAAGCGATAGCGCACGTCACCTTTCTTCATGCGCTCATAGGCATCGTTGATGTTCCTGATGTCGAGCATCTCGATATCGCAACTGATGTCGTTGTCCGCGCAGAAGTCGAGCACTTCCTGGGTTTCGGGCAGGCCGCCGATCAGCGAGCCGATCAGCGCGCGACGCGTGAAGATCATCTGGCCGACGTCGAGCGGCGGATTGACCGGCGTGAGCTGTCCGACCAGCAGGTAGGCACCATCCACGTCCAGGCAAGCCATATAGGGGTTGAGGTCATGTTCGACCGGCACGGTGTCGAGAATGTAGTCCAGTGAGCCGGCGGCCGCGGCCATCTGTTCCTCGTCGGTGCTGATGACGACGTTGTGCGCGCCGTTTCGCTTCGCCTCATCCACCTTGGCCTGCGACCGGGTGAAGAGGGTGACTTCCGCGCCCATGGCCCGGGCGAACTTGATGCCCATGTGGCCCAGGCCGCCCATGCCGACCACGCCCACGCGATCACCGGGCTGCACGTCGACGTAGCGCAGCGGCGAATAGGTCGTGATGCCCGCGCAGAGGATCGGCGCGGCAGCGGCCGGGTCCAGTTTTTCGGGAATGCGCACCACGAAGCGCTCGCTGACGCGGATGTGCTCGGAATAGCCGCCATATGTGGTCGAGCCGTCGTGGCGATCCTTGCCGTTGTAGGTGGGTACATTGCCGCCGGTGCAGTACTGCTCAAGGCCGTCTTCGCAGCAGGCGCACTCGCGGCAGGAGTCGACCAGGCAGCCGACGCCGACCAAGTCGCCTTCCTTGTAGTGCTTCACGTCGCGGCCTACGCCGGTGACTCGCCCGACGATCTCGTGGCCAGGGACGACGGGATACTCGGTCATGCCCCAGTCGTTCTCGACGAAGTGGATGTCGGTGTGGCAAACGCCGCAGTAGAGGATCTCGATGGAGACGTCGTCCGGGCGCTCGGCGCGTGGCTCGTATTGCCAGGGGGCCAGCCCCGAGTCGGGTGCCTGGGCGGCGTATGCGCGAGTCTGGTCGCTCATGGGTCGAATCCTCTCTTTAGATTAGAAAAGCCTGAAATGCAAGAATAGCGCATGGTGCAGTGTGCGCGTTAAAGTGTTGTCAATACGCGCCAGCAGCGCTATTCGTCGATTTTCGGCGGTTTGCGCGCCCGCTTGATTTCCTTGCGCCGCTGCTTCTTCTTTTTCCAGCGCTTTTTCGCCGATCGAGAGGGCCTGGTCGGGATGCGTTTCTTCGGTTTGTGGTGCGCCTTCTCGATCAGCTCGGCCAGGCGTTCACGAGCCTCCTCGCGGTTGCGGTGCTGGCTGCGGTGCGATTTCGCCTCGATGGTGATGACGCCATCGGTGTCGGCGCGCCTTCCGGCCAGCTCCAGCAGGCGGATCTTGACCGCCTGGGGCAGGAAGTCGGAGTTGAGCACGTCGTAGCGCAGCTGCACGCCGGTTTCGGTGCGATTGACGTGCTGCCCGCCAGGTCCGCCGGCCAGGATGAACTGCTCGTCGAGTTCGCTCTCCGGAGGCAGGAATCGATTGGGCGTTGCAGGCATCGGCGATTTCCATTAGATTCTGCCGCCAGTCTAAGGGAAGACCGCCGCATGCTCCGAGCCGGCGCGGAATTCCACGCCAAGCCGGACCAGCCTGTCCATGTTTCCAGTCAAGAACCGTTTCGTGATTGCCTTGCTCGCCCTGCTCGGGGCGGGCTTCCTCCTGATCAGCGTGCTCAGCTACTTCGTGGCCGAACACGCCATGGACGAGCGCATTGCCGGCGAGATCCTGCCGCTGACCAGCGACAACGTCTACTCCGAGATCGAACGCGACCTGCTGCGTTCCATCCTCATTTCCTCGCTGATGGCCAGCGACACGTTCGTGCGCGACTGGGTGACGAGCGGAGAGGAAGATCCCGAAGCCATCATCCGCTATCTGCGCGAAATTCAGCGCGAGTACGGCACGACCACGGCCTTCTTCGTCTCCGAAGACACGCGTCACTATTACCATCCCGAGGGCATCATCAAGCAGGTCGATCCGCAGGATCCGTCCGACGGGTGGTATTTCCGCGCGCGCCGGATGACCGACGACTACGAGATCAACATCGATCACGATACTGCCGACCGCACGCGCCTGAGCATCTTCGTGAACTATCGCGTCGTCGACAGCGAGGGCCGTTTTCTCGGTCTGACCGGCATCGGCCTGGCGGTCGAGCAGGTCGTGGAGCTGATCGAATCCTACGAGCGCCGCTACAGCCGCGATATCTATTTCGTCGACCGCAACGGCGAGGTCACGCTGGCCAGCGACGAATCCGCCTCGCATCCTGATCTTCAGCAGCGCGAAGGCCTGGCCAAGTATGCCACGCGCATTCTCGCCAACCCGAGTGCCACGCTGACCTACCCCAACGAGGCCGGCGAGACCGTCTTTCTCAACAGCCGTCTCGTGCCGGAATTCGACTGGTACCTGATCGTCGAGCAGAGCAAGAACGAAGCCGAGGGGCAGCTACTTCGGACGCTGGGTGTCAACATCGTGCTGGCGCTGACGATCACCGGATTGATCCTCGGGCTGGTCTACGTCAGCCTCAATCGCTACCAGCGCCGCCTCGAGCAGATGGCGACCACCGACAAGCTCACCGGCGCGGCCAATCGTCACGTCTTCCAACTGGTCTTCACCCAGATCGTCGGCAACGCGCGACGCCGCAACGAGTCGGTGGCTCTGGTGTGCCTGGATATCGACAATTTCAAGGACATCAACGACAGCCACGGGCACCAGGTCGGCGATGGCGTGCTCAGGCAGTTCACCGAGGTGATCAGCAGCGTGATCCGGGAATCCGACACGCTGTGCCGCTGGGGCGGGGATGAGTTCCTGGTGCTCATGTCCGGATGCAATGCCCGACAGGCCGCCGAAGTGGCCGAGAAAATCCGCCGCGTCGTCGCGGAGCGCAGTTTCAGTTTCAACGGCGACGATGTCCGGCTCAGCATCAGTATGGGCGTGACCGAGGTCGCCATGGACGACGGCATGGAATCGGCCGTCTCACGCGCCGACCAGGCGCTCTATCAGGCCAAGGAATCCGGGCGCAACCGGATCGCCAGCCTTTGACTCGCGGTGTATTGGAATGGATGAATTTGAGCTTCTGATCGACCTGCACAAGGGCAATGATCGTCAGGGCCCGGGTGGCGACGAGGAATCCGAATTGGCCCTGGCGCTGGCCCGGATCGGTCACCGCGGGCCCCTGAAGATCGCCGATATCGGTTGCGGGACGGGTGCGTCCACGCTGGTCCTGGCGCGGCTGCTCGATGCCGAGATCGTGGCGGTCGACTTCCTGCAGGACTTTCTCGACGTACTCGACGAACGAGCCGAGCGCGAGGGGCTGTCCGGCAAGATCACCACGCTGCGCTGCGAAATGGGCAGCCTGCCTTTCGAGCCCGAAGCCTTCGATGTCATCTGGTCCGAAGGCGCGATCTACAACATGGGGTTCGAGAAGGGCATTGCCGAATGGCGGCGCCATTTGAAGCCCGGCGGGCTGCTGATGGCCTCTGAAATCAGTTGGCTGACCCATACGCGCCCGGCAGAAATCCAGCAGCACTGGGACGGCGAATATCCGGAAATCGACACGCCTTCGGCGAAGATCGGGCAGATGGAAGCCAACGGCTATTCACCAATCGGTTATTTCACCTTACCCGAGCATTGCTGGACGGACAATTACTATGGTCCCCTTCAGGCCGATTTCGGGGCCTTCCTCGAGCGACACGGCCACAGCGACGAGGCCCATGCCATCGTCGAAGCCGAACGCCGGGAAATCGAGTTGTATTCAAAGTACAAGGCCTATTACAGCTACGGTGTATATGTTGCGAGGAAGGTGGCTGCCGAAGGCGGATGACAACCGGGCATGATCCATATCGCCCTGCATTTCATGATCCCGCTGCTGGTGGCGCTCACCTTCTACCGCGATCGATGGCAAAGCGCGGTGCTGATCATGGTCGCGACCATGCTGGTCGATGCCGATCACCTGCTGGCGGATCCGATCTATGATCCCGAGCGTTGCTCAATCGGCTTCCACCCCCTGCACACCATGCCTGCGATCGCGGTGTATGCGGGGTTATTTCTGATCCCGGTGGTGTGGCGGCAGAGCGATGCCGGGCAGGGTATGAACCCGAAGGCTCGTGTGTTTCACATTGTCGGCCTCGGCCTGGTGATCCACATGTTGCTCGACTGGCTCGATTGCTTCCTGTAGCCGAGGCGATCGATCGAAAAGACAGAGAATGGAGGAGCTTTTCAGTCGATGAACGCGGAGTCTTTCGAAAAGTGGCTGCAAGGCTACGGAGAGTGTTGGGAGACGGGTAATGCGCACGCGATCACCCGCTTTTTCTCCGCCGATGCCCGCTACTACGAAACGCCTTTCGACGAACCCATGGTAGGCCGCGATGCCATCCGGAGGTATTGGGAAGAGGGTGCGGTTCAGGCCCAGACGAACGTAACGTTCGAGTTTTACGGGGCGGCGGTCGTCGGCAATCGGGGCTTCGCGCGCTGGAGGGCTTCCTTCAACCGGGTGCCGTCGGGCGTCGGAGTCGAGATTGCCGGCTTTCTCGAAGCCGCCTTTGCCGAAGATGGCCTGTGTTCGAGCTTCCGCGAGTGGTGGCACAGACGGGAGGGTTGATCGGGTCGGCACGTTGCCTGTCCGGTAATCGGCTCGATTTCGTCAAGGTGTGCAGGCGTTCGCCGATGCCGAGCCGATGATCGTGTGCATCAGGCACGACTCGATCTCGGGCACTGCCTTGCCAACATCCCGATCGCTGTTGATCTGGAAGGCAATCGTCAGTCCATAGCCGGGGTAGTGCCGGAGGCTGGACGTATAGCCCGGAATCCAGCCGCCGTGGCCGTAGACAGGAATCCGGGGGTCGGTTTTGTCGACGGCGACGCCCGCGCCGTACTGCCTGCCCGGTGATTCAGCGTCCATTGGCGTTGTCTGCAGCATCGTCGCCAGTTCCCGGGGCGACAGTACCTCGCCACCAAAAAGTGCGTGGCCCCAGCGCGCAAGGTCTTCCGGGCAGCTGGCCAGGCCGCCGCCGGTCCATTCCAGTGCGGGGTTCCAGAAGAGGTGTCCGGATTCATTGGTCGTCCGCGTCGGAAAGCCGAATGGGTTGTCGGGCGAGATATAGCCCGCGGCCAGACCGGGTATTGCTCGTTGGTCGGACGGAACGGTGCATTCGAGTTCCAGCGGCCGCAACAGGCGCTGCTCGAGCAACTCGTAGTAGTCCTTACCCGTTGCGGCTTCGAGCACCAGGCCGATCAGGATATAGCCGGTGTCTGTGTAGGCCCAGCCTTCGCCGGGCGCGAACAGCGGCTCGGCGTCGAGGACGAAGGCGACCAGTGCCTCCGGCGGGAATGGATTGCCGGGCTCGTGCCAGCGCCCGGAAAGCGCCCTGGCGAAATCCGGCTGGAAGACATGGTCGGGCAGGCCGGAGGTATGGGTCAGTAGTCGCTGCAGGGTCAGGCCGTCTTGATTGGGCAGGCGCTCGAACCAATCGCGCTCTCCCAGCCATCGGGCAATCGGTGCGTCCAGATCCAGCGTATCGTTCCCGGCCAGCATGATGGTCAGCGCGGCTACGAAGGTCTTGCCGATGCTGGCCGCCAGCATGCGTGAATCGGCGGACATGGGCACGTTCCGCTCGACGTCAGCCCAGCCGGTAGCGAAGGAACGATGACGGCCGTCGGCCAGCACGAAAGCCGCAGACATGCCCGGCAGCTCATATTCCTTGCGAAGGGCTTCCAGGGCGAGCTGGAAGCGCGCTTCCAGGTCGTCAAGGGAATCGTCCGGCTCCCCGGTAGCCCGCCAGGCAAGGCCGAACGCTACGAGAAGCCAGAGACCCGCCACGATGGCCAGTGGTGTTCCCAGATGCTCGGCTCGGATCCTCAATTCGAGGCGGCCTTGGTGCCGGACGCAACACCAGTCGGAATGTCGATGCGCCCGAACATGCGATCGGAATCCCGCCACACGATCACGGTTGCGACAAACGCGAACAGCCAGGTGTCGTAGGGCTGGGCCTCCGGCCAGAGTGGGTTGATCAGGATGAAATGAAACAGCGCCGGCAGCAGGATGCTGCCGCGCGAAGCGTTGAACAGGGCGGCGGCGATCACGCTCAGCGCGATGGTGCCCAGAAAGAAGGGCATGAACGACCAGGCGCTCTGCGGCGTTCCGCTGAGCAGGAAGGCCGGTAAGTGCCATACGCCCCAGATCACACCCAGCAGCAGCGCGGCCCAAAGTGGTGCGATTCTTCGCTGCAGCAATGGGAGAGCCAGGCCGCGCCACCCCAGTTCTTCCATCGGGCCCTTGATGGCCATCAGGGCCATCGCCATGAGCCAACCGTGGGTCGAGTGGATCAGAATCGCCACATTCAGTGTGCCGTTCTTGATCATCGCCCCTAGCACGAACACCAGCGGCACCCCCAGCACCAGGAACAGGTACCACCCCGGTGGTGCGCGCCAAAGCAGGCAGCGAGAGAGGAATTTGCGCAGCCCGACCGATCCGGTGTACGCATAGACGACGACAATCGCCGAAATCGCCGGCGCCCAGACGGCCAGATAAAACAGCGGGTGCTCGCCCGTGATCTCCCCGAACAGGGCGGCCATCGGCCCGGGCAGCAGGATGAACGCGGCCAGGATGCCCCAGGCGAGCGCGAAGCTGACCAACAGGAACGGGCCGAGAGCTTGCAGCGCCACGTCGTCGGGCCTGGAGACGTGGTGGGAGAGGTTCATACGTCGCATTGAGTCGGCGCCGCCTCTTTCTGGAACGACGATTCCTGAGACCCCGACTATACCCAAGGGTGGGGCGGGATCACATCCCCTCAGAGCGAGGTACGGCATCTGCCCATTCCGGGCACGTGCCAAACGGTCTGAAGGCTCGACCGTTAACGATACTGGCGCGCCCTTCGAGGAGTTGTGCAGCTTGTTGACGTCAATCAACGGATTGAAATGCACTCGGCGCATACTTGCAAATTGAAGCTGGCAAAAGGGAGATCGCTCGCATGCACTACGTCGAGAAGTCCGACGCCATTCGCCGCCCCGGCCCGATCGAGAAGGCTGCGCAGGACTATCGAACGCTGGTCCACTACGCCGCGTTGGCCGCCTCCAGCCACAATACCCAGCCATGGCTGTTCAGGCTGCACGAGAGCGCGATCGAAATCCTGCCGGACCTGGAACGGCGCTGTCCCGCGGTGGATCCCGATGACCACCATCTCTACGCCAGCCTGGGTTGCGCTGCCGAGAACCTGCTGATCGCCGCTCGGGCAGGCGGGCTGGAAGGGCAGTGTTTTCATGACCCAAGGACCTCGGGCGTGCGTATCGAGCTGCAGGAGGCCGAGGCGGTACACACCGCGCTGTTCGAGGCGATTCCGGAGCGGCAGTGCAGCCGTTCCGAATACGATGGCTCCGAACTGCATGACGAAGATCGTTGCCGGCTCGAAGCGGCCGGGCAGGGTGACGGCGTATCCACCCTGTTGATCACCGATCGCAAGCGCATGGCGGAAATTGCCGAGTTCGTGACTCGCGGCAACTCCGTGCAGTTCGAGGATGCCGCCTGGTCGCGGGAGCTCAAGTCCTGGATTCGCTTCAACGAGCGAGAGGCCCTCGAAACCGGAGACGGGCTGTACGGTCCGGCCATGGGCAGCCCGGCCGTGCCGCGCTGGTTGGGTGAGTTGGCCATGCGTTTCTCGTTTTCCGCCGCCAGGCAGAATGCCAAGGATCGACGGCACATCCTCGGTTCGTCCGCGATCGCCGTGATCCACTCCGACGAGAACGACAAGTCGCACTGGGTCGAGGCGGGCCGCTGCTACCAGCGCCTGGCGTTGCAGGCCACGGCGCTGGGCCTGAAGACCGCATTCATCAACCAGCCGGTCGAGGTCGGCGAACTCCGCCCGGATTTCGCTCGTTTTCTCGGGCTCGGCGACCGCCGGCCCGACCTGGTGGTGCGCATCGGCCGGGGGCCGAAGATGCCGTGGTCCCCCAGGCGACCGGTCGACGAGGTCATCGTGAAGGGAGAGTGACAGGATCGTGACCAAGTACCTGCTTTGCTGGTTCCTGCTCGCCGCCGTTGGTGTGGTCAACGGCGTGCTTCGCCAGTACACCTACGGCCGCCGCCTCCCCGAGCTGGCCGCCCACCAGATCTCCACCGTCACCGCCATCCTCTTCACGGGCCTGGTGGTTCTCACCGTCAGTCGGTTCTGGCCGCTGGCGTCGATGGGCCAGGCCTGGCTGGTGGGCGCGATCTGGCTGGCGGCGACCGTCGCCTTCGAGTTCGGCTTCGGGCACTACGTGGTCGGCCATCCCTGGGAGAAGCTGCTGCGCGACTACAACCTGAAGCGGGGGCGGCTGTGGCTTCTGGTCCTCGTCTGGATCCTGGTCATGCCGCCGCTGTTTCACGCTGCGGGGTAGGTCGAGCCGCAATAGGCGGTCAGCCCCAGCCGGCATGCCGTCGACCCGATGAGGACTGCCGTGACGCGCCCGCCTGACTTGCGCTCCGCCAAGTGCCCAAAGATCTTGCGGCTTTGAACCTTATCTGACGATCAGCGCGAGCCCGGTAAGGATCAGCATCACGTAGACAAGCTGTCTGAACCGCCGCTCATCCAGCCGGTGATGCAAAAACTCCCCAAGGAAGTAGCCTGTTGCCAGCACCGGCAGATACATGGCGACGCGCGGCAATGCAGGAATCAGCGTCCCGTCGATCAAAAAGGCGACGGTCAGCCCGAGATTCAGGCTGAACCAGACCGTGACCAGGGTCGCCCTGAGGCTGCCCTTGTCGAGGTGCTTGCCGGCCATGGCGTAGACCAGCAGCGGCCCTCCGGACGCGAACAGCCCGTGGGTGATGCCCGCGCCGAAGGTCAGGATGCGGCTCAGCCAGGGTGGATGGCGGTGGCTGGGGACGTGCTTGATCAGTCGCCACAGTTCCCGTGACGCGAACCAGATGATCAGGGCGCCGAGCAGCATTTTCAGCAGGCTCTCCCCGAGCCATGGGCGCAGAAAGTAGCCGGCCATGGTGCCCGCGGCCATCAAGGGCAGGACAAGTTTCAGCAGAAACGCACGGTCGATGTGATGGCGGTTTTTCCAGGCGATGGTGCCGGTCATGAAGATGTTGAG
>JAZBPT010000044.1:0-82223 GCA_036351755.1 Wenzhouxiangella sp.
AACCATCTCGAGCAGGTCGACGAACAGCTTTCGAGAACGCCTTTCCCGGCGCCGCGCATGTACATCGACAACGATCGCGGGCGACTGGGCGATTTCGTCTACCAGGACTTCAGGCTGGAAGGTTATCGCTCGCACCCGGCCATCCGGGCGCCGATCGCCGTGTAACGACGATCGGCGCCTCCGGGCGTTCAGGTGCCCGCGAAAGCGTCCGGCCCGTCGACATCCGAGAGTTTGCGGAAGACGGCCAGGGCCGCACCCACGAACAGGGCCATCGACACCCAGAGCCCGGACAGGAAGCCGACGGTGCCTTGCGACCACGCTCCGGCGAAGTAGTCGATACCGGCCTCGGCGCCGGGCATGGGCGCGAAGCTCATTCCGTACATGGCCGTGTAGTGCATGCCGCAGACCGCAAGGCCCATCAGCAGCGGGCTGAGCAGACGCTTGACGCCGCGCCAGTGCACGATGATGCGCAGCGCGACCGTGGCCGCGACGACGGCAATCCCGATCGACAGCGCGATGATGGCATTGTCGTGGGTCATCGTCATGGGCATGCGCATGGCCGTCATGCCCAGATAGTGCATCGCGGCCACGCCGAGTCCGAAGACCACGCCCGCGGTCAGCCAGGCGACGATGCTGTCGCGCCAGCGATGGGCCACGAACAGCCCCATGCCCGAAAGCAGGATCGGCAGGCCCAGCGAAAGCAGGGTCGTGCTCACATCGTAGGTGACCGGGCCTTCCATTCGGAAGGCGAGCATGCCGGTGAAATGCATGGCCCAGATGGCGCAGCCGCCGAAGATGATCGCGGCCAGCGAAAGCCAGCCGAAGTTGATCCGGCCGTCGCGCTCGACGATGAAGTCGGCGAGATAGAGACTGATCAGGGCACCGATGACCGAAATGACATAAGACAGGCCGACCAGCGCCAGATCATGGCTGGCGATGAATGCTTGCATGGGTTTTCCCCTTCCCTTGGCGTGTAATTGTTGCGGCCTATGCCGCTCGAGGGACTCATAGTCGCGCATGGGCTTCGGTGTCCCGTGAATGCCGGCTCCGCGTCCGGCGATGCGCGCTGTCCCCGAGTCTGCTCGGGCGGGGCTAAGATGGTGGCGAGAACTTCAACGAGGACGAGGCGTGACGGAAATCACCCTGGTGGCCGCGATGGCCAGAAACCGCGTGATCGGCGACGAGGGCGGCATGCCCTGGCACTTGCCGGCCGATCTGAAACACTTCAAGGCGGTCACGATGGGTTGCCCCGTCGTGATGGGGCGGCGCACCTTCGAGTCGATCGGCAGGCCGCTGCCGGGGCGGACCAATATCGTGATCAGTCGCTCGCGCCCCGAGTTGCCCGACGGTGTCGTGCTCGCTGGCGGGCTGGACGAAGCCATCGAGCGAGCCGGGGCACAACGGGTGATGGTCATCGGGGGCGGTCAGGTCTATCGGGAAGCGCTCCAGCGCGCCGACCGGATGGAGTTGACCCTGATCGATGCGGTGGTCACCGGTGACACGGTCTTCCCGGAATGGCCGGCCTCCGAATGGCGCCTGGCCGTGATGCAGGCCCGCCCGTCCGACGAGGCCAACGCCCACAACCTGGTGTTTGCGACCTTCGAGCGGGCCGCTTCGCGCGATTGATTGATCCTGAAGGTACAATAGCGGGCCCGCCGAGGTATTACTGATGGCAGCCGCTTTTCGTTCCAACGCCAACCTGGACCAGTACTGGCCGGACAAGCGCCGCGTCACGATCGTGGGCGCGGTCTGGAACCTGCTGCTGGCGATCGGCAAGATCGCCGCCGGAATCGTCGGTCATTCGCAGGCGCTGATCGTCGACGGCATCCATTCCCTGTCCGACATGGTCAGCGATGCAGTGGTACTGGTGGCCGCACGCTGGAGCGCGATCGAGGCCGATCACAATCACCCCTACGGCCACGGACGGATCGAAACCGTCGCCACGGCCATCGTGGGCGTGCTCCTGCTGGCGGTGGCCATCGGCTTCATCGTCGACGCCGTGCTCAGGTTGCTCGATCCCGAGCGCCTCATGCAGCCCGGCTGGCTGGCCCTATGGGCCGCGGCCGCCTCGGTCGGCATCAAGGAGATCCTGTTCTGGTACACGCGGCGGGTGGCGCGGCATTCGCGTTCGAACCTGATCATGGCCAATGCCTGGCACCACCGATCGGATGCGCTTTCCTCGATCGTCGTCATCGCCGGGGTGGTCGGCGCCATGGGCGGCTTCCTCTGGCTCGACGCCGTGGCGGCCATCCTGGTTGCCGGCACCGTGGCCGTCATGGGCGGGCGTTTTGCGTTCGACTCGCTCGTCGAACTGGTCGACACCGCCGTGCCGCCGCGGGAGCAGAAGCAGCTCGCGAAGATCATCCTCTCGGTCGACGGCGTGCACGATTTCCGCGACCTGCGCACGCGACTGATGGGCGGCCAGATCTTCATGGACGTGTGCATCCTTCTCGACCCGCAGCTGACGCTCGACGAGGCCAACCGCGTCGCAGCCATGGTGCGAACGCGGCTGTTGAGCGAATCGACCGAGGTCTTCGACGCCGTCGTCAGCGTCGCCCCCCTGCGCGCACCCCGGATGCGGCGCACGGCCTGATGGGGCGCATCATCTACATCGGCGACCTGCAGGGTTGCTGCACGCCATTCGAGAAGCTGCTGGATCGGCTCCGTTTCGATCCCGCGACCGATCGTCTCGGCCTGGCCGGCGACCTGGTCAACCGCGGTGGTGAGTCGCTGGCCACGCTGCGCCTGGTGCATTCCCTGCGCGATGTCTCCATCACGGTGCTCGGCAATCACGACCTGCACCTGCTCGCCTACGCGAACGGGCAACTCGGCAAGCCCAACGACGAATTCGAGGCGATCCTGGAGGACGAGCGCGGCCAGGAATTTCTTGACTGGCTTCGCGCCTGCCCGCTGATCTGGTTCGACGAAGACGCCGGGCTGGCCATGGTGCACGCCGGCGTCGATCCGCGCTGGGGGCCGGTGCAGGCCCGCGAATGCGCAGGCGAGGTCGAGCGCGCCCTGGCCGAATCACCGTCGGATTTCTTCGCCGGCATGTACGGCGACGAGCCCGATCGCTGGCAGCCCGACCTGCCCGAGGTCGAGCGCTTGCGCACGATCACCAACGTGATGACGCGCATGCGCTTTTGCAGCGCCGACGGCCGACTCGACCTGGCCACGAAGGGCGGCGCCGGGAATGCGCCGCCGGGATACGGGCCCTGGTTCGAGCACCTGCATCCCGACTGGCGCGACTGGACCCTGGTGTTCGGTCACTGGTCGCAGCTGGGGCTCTACGAGGGCGACGGGGTGATCTGCCTCGACAGCGGCTGCGTATGGGGCGGATCCCTGTCGGCGCTCGTCGTCGAAGGGGACGAGCGGAGAATCGAGGCGGTCGACTGCGCGACCGGCTAGCGCCGGATCAATTCCTCGAGAACAGGCGCCATCTCGGGTCGCCGCCCCGTCCATATCTCGAAGGCCAGGGCGGCCTGTCCGACCAGCATGCCCAGCCCGTCGTGCGCCGGCAGCCCGTGCGCATCGCACCACCGTGAGAAGGCCGCGTGGGCCGTGCCGTAGTTGAGATCGTAGGCCACGGCCGAGTCCGCAAGCCATTCGCGTTCGAGCGGCGGCAGGGCATCGGCGTGGCCGGCGCTGGTCGATTGGATCAGCAGGTCGAAATGGCTCCCCGGGTCGGATTCGAACCCGGCGCCTCCGATCGTGCCGAGATGGGCGAACTTGTCGGCCAGTCGTTCGGCGCGATCGGCGGTGCGATTGATCAGGTGAACACAGGCGGGTTTGCGCGCGAGCAGTGGCCCGAGAATGCCGGCCACCGCGCCGCCGGCGCCGACGATCAGGATGCGTCGTCCGGCCGGGTCGATGCCGAGGCGGTCGAAATCGAGCAGCAGGCCCGCTCCGTCGGTGTTGTAGCCGTGCCAGCCGCCATCGGCCAGGCGCAGGGTGTTGACGGCATGCGCCTGCCGGGCGTTCCGGTCGACTCGAGTGCACAGCCTCAGCCCGGCCTGTTTGAGCGGCACAGTCAGGTTAGCGCCGGTGCCGCCGTTGCCCCGGAAAGCGGTCAGCCGATCCGGCAGTTCGTCGACCCCCGATTCGATTGCCGAGTACTCGACGTCGGTCCCGAGCTGCTCGCCGAACAGGCGATGAATCCGCGGCGACAGGCTGTGCGCCACCGGCTGGCCGAAAACCGCCAGCTTGTAGGTCGATGCGTTCACCTGTGGACGATCTTCATCTTTCTTTTCAGCCTTTCAGCAGCTCGGCAGCTTCCAGGGCGGCGTAGGTGAGGATGCCGCTGGCGCCGGCGCGGCGGATGGACAGCAGGGTTTCGAGCAGGACCTTGTCGTTGTCCAGCCAGCCCTTTTCGGCCGCGGCCTTGAGCATCGCGTACTCGCCGGAGACGTGATAGGCGAAATTCGGCACGCCGAAGGTCTCGTGTACGCGCCGGATGATGTCGAGGTAGGGCAGGGCCGGCTTGATCATTACCCAGTCGGCGCCTTCGGCGAGATCCAGCTCGACCTCGCGCAGGGCCTCGTCGCTGTTGCCCGGGTCCATCTGGAAGCTTTCCTTGCCCGACTTGCCCAGGTTGGCCGCCGAGCCCACGGCGTCGCGGAACGGCCCGTAATAGCTCGAGGCGTACTTGGCCGCGTAGCTGAGAATCAGCGTGTTGACGTGACCGTCGGCTTCGAGCTGCTCGCGGATGGCGCCGATGCGCCCGTCCATCATGTCCGAGGGCGCGACCACGTCCGCGCCTGCCTCGGCATGCGTCATCGCCTGCCGGACCAGGGCGTCGACGGTGCGGTCGTTGAGCACGTAGCCGTCGGCGTCGACGATGCCGTCGAGGCCGTGGCTGGTGTAAGGGTCGAGCGCGACATCGGTGATCACGCCCAGCTCCGGAAACCGGGCTTTCAGCGCGCGAACGGTTTCGGGCACCAGCGCATCCTCGCGCCAGGCCTCGGCGGCGTCTTCGCTCTTGCGCTCGGCCGGTACCACGGGGAACAGTGCCACGGCCGGTATGCCGGCCGCCAGGCAGCGCTCGGCCAGCTCGAACAGGCCGTTGCGCCCGACCCGTTCGACCCCGGGCATGGACTCGACCGCCTCGCGGCCGTCCTCGTCCTCGAGAACGAAGGCGGGCAGGATCAGGTCAGAGGGCGAAAGCTGCGTCTCGCGAGACAGTTCACGGGCGAACCGGTTCGCGCGCGTACGACGCATTCGGGTTGCGGGGAACGTCATTGCTTATCCGGGTGGTGTGCGATGCGGGCATTATAAGCTTGCGCCGCGATCGGGTCGGAGTCGAGATGGCCCTGGGTCGGCAGGATGAATACGATTGCCAGGCGGAGTAGAATGCGACCCATGGCTGCGAATATCAAAGAAGCGCTGCGCACCCTGGCCGATCAACTCCCCGAGGGAGCGACCTGGAGGGATGTCGCCTATGAGGCCTTTGTCCGCCAGGAGATCGAAGCCGGTCTGGAAGAAGCCCGCCGGGGCGAGTTCGCCACGGACGACGAAGTGAAATCTGCCTTCGCCAAATGGGGTGTGCAGGTTGAAGCTGAAGTGGACACGCCGCGCCCTTGAGCAACTCGCCGAGGCGCAGGACTATATCGCCCAGCAAAATCCCGCCGCTGCCGGCCAGGTCGGCGAACGGATCGCCGAAGCTACCCGCAAGTTAATGACCCAGCCCCGTATGGGCCAGCGGGGGCGAGTGGCCGGAACCCGGGAATGGGTCATTGGGCGCACCCCTTACTTCCTGGTCTACAAGCTGGAAGACGACGAGCTGATTATCCTGCGCGTCATCCACGGCAAACAGCACTGGCCATGACCTTGATTCAGCGCTGCCTGAGTACCCGGGACATTAGCGGCTTGAAGGTTATTCCCTGGGAAAATGCCGCGGTGTGTTCGGGGCCGTGATGGCGCATCGGCCGATGCGTTGCGCTTCGCTCCACGCATCCTACCGCTCTAATTCTCACGCCTCAGCACCGCAGCATCGTACGTGGCCCACTTTGGTGGATGTAAAACCCGTCTGGTGGCGCCCCTCTTGGCATGGGGCCAGATGGATGTTAGGACATGTGTATGAAGATGCTTGTATTTGTGGGTCTCTCGTTGATTGCTTCATCATGTTATGCGAGCGATCAAGAATTGGCGGCCATATTGGACGGCGCAATTGGGGGGAACTCTGACTGCGAGGAGTTGTTCCACCAGTATTCCTTGTCTGATTCGGTTGACTGTTTTAATGCCAGTTACGAGAGTTCAGAGCACGACCTAGTCAAGTCGGTAGCGCGCCACGGAAGTTCTTTAGCTTACCAGCGGATGGGCGAGCACCAAAAAGCTCTTGATGACATGCAGGAGGCTATTCGTCTGGCTCATTCGTACAAGGAAGCTGTTCTCTACATGGCCAGATTGCTGGCCGGCTATAGCCGGCTGCTGCTGTTTCACGATCAGAGGGATCTTGCCGATAGGTATCTAAAGAACTCCAGAGACTACTACGAAACCTATATCAAGGTTATGGGCTCGGATCACCCGGAGACTGGGTTCCTGGCTTATCAGGTGAGCGCTTCGTTATATCTGGAAGCTGGTGATTTCTCGGAGGCAAGGGCTTACGCGAGAAAGGCGCTAAATAAGGCGGCTTTGATGCCAGAGGTTGTACCATCCACGACCCATCTGTTGCTGGCGAAGCTTGAAGCTGCAGTTCAGAGGCCTGACGAAGCGCGTGTCGCTGCCTGGAGGGCGTGCAGGTCTGATGGGAATGAGCCTGCTGTGGTGGAAGGGTGCATATTGGCTGCCCGTGGTGCCAAGGAAGAAGGCAATGAGAATTGCGCGAGTCGAGCTCTTTCAAGAGCCCTGGAAAAGTCTGAATCCGCCAATTGGGAGGATGATGATGTGGCGATGGAAATTGAAAGTTTGATCCGTGAAATCGGGAATGCCAATTGAGCTGGAATTCTGAATAGTTCGAACTCGGTGCTTTGGAACTGCACCAACTGTTCAAGTTGAGCAATTACCCGATACTCAGGGTCTCCCATGTGTCCGATTATGTCGCCTCGATAACCTCGGGCTCAGGCTCCTTGGGAAGGATCGGCGGCAGTTTCTTTTGACCCAGCGCAGCGCCCGCGAAGTGCCGAGCCCCCCAGTGCGTCCGGTACCATGACCCTCGCCCAAGCCTCCGAATCCCGCAGCGCCGAACCAAAACACCAAAACACCAAATAACCAAGAAGCCAATTTCCCCAACCTCGACGCCGAGATGCTAATCTCAACGCCATGCCAGCCACCATCCGCATTCCCGAAATGCGCCCATCCGAGCCGGTCGACGTGCCGGTCGGGGACATTGCCCGGCTGGCCGAGTTCATCGACGCTCACGATCGCCTCGTCGTGCTCACCGGCGCCGGCATCTCCACGCATTCGGGTATTCCCGCCTACCGCGACGGCAGCGGGCGCTGGCTGCAGCGTCGGCCGATTCTTTTCCAGGATTTCATGCGTTGCGAGCACACCCGCCGGCGCTACTGGGCGCGCAGCTACTTCGGCTGGCCGGTGATGGCGAAAGCCGGGGTCAATCCCGCGCACGAGGCGCTGGTGGCGCTCGAGCGCGGTGGTCGGCTCGCGCAGGTGGTTACCCAGAACGTCGACGGCCTGCACCGGCGCGCCGGGCAGGAGGGCCTGGTCGAGCTGCACGGGCGCCTCGACCGCGTCCATTGCCTGGACTGTGGTACGGTCGGCTGCCGCGGCGAGCTTCAGCGGCGGTTGGCCGAACTCAACCGCGACTGGACCGCCGATGTGCAGGGCATCAACGCCGACGGCGACGCCCGGCTGGACGATTCGGACTGGCCGGGCTTTCGTGTGGTCGGCTGCCCCGCATGCGGCGGTACGCTCAAGCCGCAGGTCGTGTTCTTCGGCGAAACGGTGCCGCGGCAAACGCATGAAGCGGTCGGACAGGCCCTGTCGCGGGCCACCGCGCTGCTGGTCGTGGGCAGTTCCCTGGTGGTCGGTTCGGCCTATCGCCTGGTGCGCGACGCCGCCGCCCGAGGCCTGCCCGTGGCGGCCGTCAATCGTGGCCGAACGCGGGCCGACGAGCTGCTGGCCTTCAAGGTCGATGCCGGTTGCGAGACGGCGCTGTCGGCGGCCGCCGATCTTTGCCTGGGCCGGGGTTCAGGCCGCGGTCGATAGCCCCGGCGCGACGCCGGCGGCCAGCGCGTCGAAATAGTCGCGCGTGAGATCGAGTTGCTGGCGGGCGGACCCGGCGCGGTTGACCACCTGGCGGAAGCCGGCGTTCTCGGCGCGGTCCTTCGCGTACCAGCCCAGGTGCTTGCGGGCGATGCGCACGCCGCGGTGTTCACCGTAGAAGTCGTAGAGCGCCTCGAGGTGGCCGAGCAGGATGTCGCGCACCGCCGTCACCGGCTTCTCCGGGAGGCGCTCGCCGGTGGCCAGGTAGTGGGCGATCTCGCCGAAGATCCAGGGGCGGCCCTGGGCGGCGCGGCCGACCAGCAGGCCGGCCGCACCGGTGTACTCGAGCACTTCGCGCGCTTTTTCCGGCGAGTCGATATCGCCGTTGGCCCAGACCGGTATGGCGCGTTGGGAGACGATCTCGGCGATCGTGTCGTACTCGGCCCTTCCCTGGTATTTCTGGTCGCGCGTGCGGCCGTGGACTGCCAGCGCGGCGATACCGGACTCTTCGGCGATCCGGGCGATGGTCGGACCGTTACGGTGTTCAGCGTCCCAGCCGGTGCGGGTCTTGAGCGTGACCGGCACGTCGACGGCGGCCACCACCGCCTCGAGAATCCGCGCGACCAGGTCCTCGTCGCGCATCAGGGCCGAGCCGGCCCAGGCCTTGCAGACCTTCTTGGCCGGGCAGCCCATGTTGATGTCGATGATCTCGGCCCCGTGCTCGACGTTGTAGCGCGCCGCCTCGGCCATGCGCTCGGGCACGGTGCCGGCGATCTGCACGCTCACCGGGCCGGGTTCGCCGTCGTGGTCCATTCGTTCGCGGGATTTGCGCGTGTGCCACAGCGAAGGATCGGAGGTCGTCATCTCCGAGGTAGCCAGGCCGGCCCCGAGTTTGCGGCACAGCAGGCGGAACGGCTTGTCGGTGACGCCCGCCATGGGCGCCAGGCCGAGCGCGGGCGTTACCCGGTAACCGCCTATCGGGAGAGCGGCGCCGGTCGTCGATGTGGGGTCAGCGTAATCCATGGTTCATTGTAGGATGCGCGATAGATTCATTTCATTTACCGGGTCGATCCCGGTCGCCGAGCCTATGAGCCCCGGACAGGAACGACGCCGCTTCCACCGATTCCCGTTTCACGCCGACTGCGAACTCGTGGACGACGAGGGGCGGCCGCACGCCTGCGAATTGCTCGATCTTTCCATCAACGGTGCGCTCGTCGAGCTGGATCGCCCCGGAGACTTCGATTCGGCACGTGCGGGCGACCTGACGCTGAAACTGCGCGGCCTGTCGGACGGCACCCGGGCGGAAATCGTCGTCGACGTGAAAGCGCTGAGGGTCGAGCAGCGCCGCGTGGCCTGCCGCTTCCTGCACATCGACCCGGACAGCTTCGAGAATCTCAAGGACCTGATTGCCGCCAATCTCGGCGACCTGTCGATGCTCGACCGCGAACTGACCCAGCTTGACTACTGGCCCGGCTTGTCCATTTCGCCCAGCGCGGCCTGATTGCCCGCGGGCAGAAGCCAGCCGGCCATCACGGCCTCGAGTTCGTCGACGCCCTGTCCGGTCACTGCCGAGAATAGCTGCACGCCGACACTTTCGTCGACCATTTTGCGGACCTTCATCAGGGCCTCTTTCTGCTTGCCCCGACCGAGCTTGTCGGCCTTGGTCAGCACGAGGTGGAGCGGCAGGCCGCGGTCGGCCGCCCAATTGGCGAGGTCGACGTCGCCCGGCTTGAGCGGATGCCGAACGTCCATGACGATCAGCAGGCCGGCCAGGGCCTGGCGCTTCTCGAGGTAGCCCTGGATCAGGCCCTTCCAGTGTTTCTTGAGATCGCCGCCGACCCGGGCGAAGCCGTAGCCGGGCAGGTCGACCAGGTGACGGGTCTCGTCGAGCCGGAAGAACACCAGTTGCCGGGTCCGGCCGGGCGTTCGGCTGGTCCGGGCCAGCGATTTCTGGCCGCACAGGCGGTTGATGAGGCTCGACTTGCCGGCATTGGAGCGTCCGGCGATGGCGACTTCCGCGCCGATATCGGGCGGCAGCTGCGGTCGGTTGTGGACGCTGATCAGGTATTCGGCCCGCCTGAGCAGCGACTGGACGGATTCCATGGGGATTGATGCTGGCACGGCAGAAGCTGAGAGGCGATAATATCAGGTTCAGACTTCCAATCAGGAGAAGGATCCAAATGGCTCGATTCTTGGTGATGCTGCTTGCATCGGCGCCGCTGCTGGCCCAGGCCCAGGTCGTCGGCGACCCCGAAGCCGGCCAGGAGAAGGCGGCAGTGTGCGCGTCCTGTCACGGCATGGACGGCAATTCACAGGTCAGCATGTGGCCCAAGCTGGCCGAGCAGCATGCCGGCTACGCTGCGCGCCAGTCGCGGCTTATCCGGGAGCAGAAGCGCAGCGTGCCGGAGATGTATCCGATCGTCGCCGACATGAGCGACCAGGACCTGGCCGACATCGCTGCCTACTACGAGCAGCAGGCCCTCAAGCCCGGTGTGGCCGACGAAGCGCTGGTCGACGCCGGCGAGGCGATCTACCAGGCGGGCAATCCCGAGTCGGGTGTGCCGGCCTGCGCCGCCTGCCACGGCCCCTCCGGAAGCGGCATCAAGGGTGCTTACTACCCGCGCCTGGGTGGTCAGCATGCCGACTACACGCAGAAGCGCCTGCAGGACTACCGCAACGGCGTGACCAGCGGCGAGGACGACCCCTACAGCAAGATCATGGTCGCCGTGGCCGAAAACATGACCGACGAGGAAATCCAGGCCGTCAGCTCCTACATCGAGGGGCTGCACACGGCGCGCTGGTAAGCTGGACTGATAAAGCTCAAGGTGGAACTCGCCCGACCCGGGCGGGTCTGATTGGGCCATACAACCAAGACAAACGCGGAGTACCTCATGCGCAAGTTTCTGAATGCAATGGCCGCTGCGGCCCTGCTGGTTTCCGGTGGCGCGATCGCTCAGGAGTTCCAGGAAGGGCAGCACTTCCAGCGAATCGGAAGTCCCGTCGCCACGCCCGAAGACAAGGTCGTCGTAACCGACGGCTTCGCCTATCCCTGCGGCGCCTGCCGCCGGTTCCTGCCCTACGTGGGCACCTGGGCCGAGAACACGCCGGACTACGTCGAGGTCGAGCACCTGCCCATCGCGCTCCAGCCGGGTTGGGACCTGTTCGTCCGCGCCTACTACACGGCCCAGGTGATGGGCATTGCCGAGCAAACGCACGAGGCGATGTTCAAGGCGGTACACGACGAGCGCCGCCAGTTCCGCAGCTTCGAGGACATCGCCGACTTCTACGCCGAGCACGGCGTGGAAGCCGACAGCTTCCTCAACACCGCACAGTCCTTCGCCGTGGACGCCCGCATTCGCCAGAATCGGAACGACGTGCGCACCTTCGGCATTCGCGGCACGCCGGCGGTCATCGTCCAGGGCAAGTGGCTCGTGAGCCCCAACGGCTTCAGCAGCTACGACGAGATGCTGGCGGCCGTCGACTACCTGGTCCAGCGCGAAGCCGATGCCCTGGGCCTCGGACAGGACGCGGAAACTCCGGAAAGCGAGGAAGCGGCTTCGTCCGAACAGGCTGAAGAAGCCTCCAGCTGATCGTCGTGGGCGGCGCCAGCCGGCAGCTGAAGCTGCTGAGCTACAACATCCAGGCCGGCACCTCGACCGGCCGCTACCGCGAGTATGTCACTCGCAGCTGGCGGCAGGTCCTGCCCAACAACCAGCGCGTCGCCAACCTCGATTCCATCGCCGAGCTGGTGCGCGACTACGACATCGTCGCGCTGCAGGAAGTCGACTGCGGGAGCCTGCGGTCAGGCTTTCTCAACCAGGCCAAGTACCTGGCCACGCACGCCCAGTTCCCCTGGTGGAGCCACCAGGGGAACCGCAAGGTGGGCATCGTGGCCCACGCCGGCAACGGCCTGCTCAGCCGGATCGAACCCAGCGAGATCGAAGAGCACCGCCTGCCCGGCGCGATTCCCGGCCGCGGCGCCATGGTGGTGCGTTTCGGCGAGGGCGAGAAGGCCCTGTGGCTGGTCGTGCTCCACCTGGCGCTGGGGCGCCGCGCGCGCACGCAGCAACTCGATTACGTCGCTTCCCTGGTCCGCTCCTATCCGCACGTGGTGGTGATGGGTGACTTCAACAGCGGGCCCGGTTCGCGCGAGGTGCGAAGCTTCTGCGACAAGGCCGGCCTGGTTCGTCCGGGCGAGCCGGTCCTGACCTTTCCCTCCTGGCAGCCGCAGCGAGCCATCGACCACATCCTGGTCTCCCCGAACATGCAGATCAGCGAACTGCGGGCCCTTCCGGTGACCTTTTCCGACCACCAGCCCCTGTCGATGACCGTGGATCTCGGTGACGACGTGGCCCTACCAGGCCATTCGGGCAGCGACCAGAATCAGTACCCCACCGAATACTCGTCTTAGCGCGCCCGCCGGCAGCCGGTGAGCCAGCGCGACGCCCAAGGGGGCGGCCAGCACGCCGCCCAGCCCGATCGCGAATGTCCCCGGCAGCCAGACATGGCCGACGAGGTGGTCCGGGCCGGCCTCCCTGGGCGCCAGCGCGACGAAGACCATCGTGCCGGCCAGGGCGATCGGCCAGCCGCAGGCCGAAGCGTTGGCGACCGCCCGGACCATGCCATAGCCGTTACGCGTCAGGTAGGGGACGTTGAAGGTTCCGCCGCCGATGCCCACGAGCGCTGAGGCTGCGCCGATCAGCGGTCCCGCCAGCCACCACAGGCGCGGAAACGGTTCGCGAGCGGCGGGGCGGGGCGTTTCGGCAAGCATCATGCGCACGCCGATGACTGCCGCGATGACGGCGAAAACGCGCGCCAGGGTTTCCCCCGAAACCACGGTGGCCAGCAGGGCCCCTGCGGCCGCGCCGATCGCCACGCCGCTGCCGAGCCGGGAGATGGTCGGCCAGTCGACGGCGCCGCGTCTTGCATGGAACCAGACGGCACTGACGGCAGTCAGCAACATGGTGGACAGCGATGTGGCCACGGCGACCGGGACGGCGACGCTCTCGTCGACCGAGTGCAGGGCGAGCAGGGCGGTGACGGCGGGCACGATGACCAGACCGCCGCCGATTCCCAGCAGCCCGGCAAGCGTGCCGGCCGCCAGGCCGATCAGCAACAGGAAAACCAGGGACAGGAGCACTTGTCAGGATGCCGGACTCGTTGCAGGATGACCGGAATGGTGGAGCGTTGAGGCGATGAAAGCAAGCAGGCTCGTTGTGGTCACCGTATTCGCCCTGTTCGGGGTCGTGCCGGCGCTGGCCGATATCGAACAGCAACGCGAGACCTTCCGGCAGGGCTGGCAGGCGGCCGAGCGCGGCGACCAGGCCGGCATGGTCCGGGCGATTGCAGCGTTGCCCGACTACGCCCTGACCCCGTATCTACAGTTCGAACTGTTCCGCCAGCGCATCGACCGGGTGCCGGAATCGGTCATGACGCAGTTCCTGGCCCGCTATCGCGACTGGTCCTTCCACGATCAGCTCGAACGGGCCTGGCTGCGCAGCCTGGGCGAACGGGAGTCTTTCGACCGGCTGCTGGCCCGCGCCGGCGACAGCCGGGATACGGAGGTGCGTTGCCACCTCGCCCGGGCGAAGATCCGGCTCGGTCGCACCGACGGCCTGGAGTCCGATGTTCGCGATCTCTGGCTGTCGGGCCGTTCCCGACCGGACGCCTGCGACGAGGCCTTCGCCTGGTGGCGGCGCCAGGGCGAGCCCGACGCCGATACCGCCTGGCGGCGCTTCCGGCTGGCGCTGGATGCCGGCGAAACCGGCCTGGCCCGCTACCTGCGCCGCTATCTCCCCGCCGACGAGCGCGAATGGGCCGATCGCTGGATCGCCGTCGCCCAGCGACCCCACGCAACGCTACGGCAGGCGCGCCAGTGGCGCGATCTGGACTACGCCCGCCTGGTCATCCAGTGGGGGCTCGAGCGCCTGGCGCGCTCGGACTGGGAGGCCGCGTCGGAGTCCTGGCGGGTGCTTTCGCGGCACTTCGCCTGGAGCGATTCGCAGGTCGCGGCCGTTGAACGCGATATCGCCCTGTTCCGCGCCGTGGCGCTGGACAAGGGCGCGATCGGCGCCATCGACGCCTTGCCCGAGGCGGCCCGGGACCAGCAGATGCTGGCCTGGCGCGCGCGTGCGGCCATGTCGCAATCGAATTGGTCCGAGGTCCTTGCCAGCATCGAGGCCATGTCCCTGCGCGAGCAGGCGGATTCGCGCTGGCGCTACTGGCGCGGCCGGGCGCTGGCGGAACTGCAGCGCCCCGAAGCCATGCTGGCTTTCACCTCCCTGAGTACCGAAGCGCACTATTACGGCTTCCTCGCCGCCAGCCGTCTCGGTCAGCCGCTGAGCCTGTGCGACGAGACGCTGCACGCCGACGATGCCATCCAGCGCCGCCTGCTCCGCGATGCCGAGTTCGAGCGGGTGCTCGAGCTGTTCCACGCGGGCCTGCCCTGGCACGCTCGCAGCACCTGGCGGCACCTGTCGCGCCGCCTGATCGACCGCGAGATCGAGCAGGCCGCCCTGATCGCGGCCGGCCGCGGCTGGCACCACCTGTCGATTCTCGCGCTCAACCAGGCGGGCCGGCGCCAGGCCTACCCCTGGCGTTTTCCCATGGCCGCCAAGGGCACGGTGCTGGCCGAGGCGAAGCGCTACGGCGTGGACCCGGCCTTGGCCTACGGCCTGATGCGGGCCGAATCGGCCATGCAGCCCGATGCGCGCTCGCACGCCGGGGCGATGGGCCTGCTGCAGCTCATGCCCGGCACCGCGCAGGCGGTGGCCCGCCGCAACGGCTTGCGCTACGACGGCGCGGAGTCGCTGACCGATCCGCAGGTCAACGTGCCCCTGGGCATTGCCCACCTCGGCGAACTCCATCGCGATTTCGGCGGCAACTGGGTACGGGTGGCCGCCGCCTACAACGCGGGCGCCAACGCCGTCGAGCGCTGGCTCGACGAGCGTCCCGACACCCCGCCGGACGTCTGGATCGAGACGTTGCCCTACTACGAAACGCGCGACTACGTGCCGAAAGTGCTGGCCTTCGCGACGATCTACGAGTGGCAGCTGGAGCGCCGGCCGCAACTGCTGACCGGGGAAATCACGCCGGGCGCCGGTCCCGCCACCGGCTTTGCCTGCCCGCCGTGACGGTCGGTCGGTAGAATAGGAACGACACTCAAGGCCGGAGCGATCATGAAGGTTCTGATTCTGGGCGGTTCGGGTTTCGTCGGCTCGCACCTGACGCGGCGTCTGGCGCGCGAGGGACACGAGGTCAGCGTGGCCACTCGCTACGCCCCGGGCTGCAAGCACCTGTGGGTGATTCCGCAGGCGAGGATTCGACAGTTCGACCCCTTCGACAGCGAGCGCCTGGTCGAGGAACTGCGCGGCCACGACGTCGCCATCAATCTTGTCGGCATTCTCAACGAACGCGGATTCGGGGGCTCGGGCTTCCGTCGCGTGCACGTCGAGCTGGTCGAAAAGCTCATCGAGGCCTGCGTCGAGGCCGGCGTGCCGCGGCTGATCCAGATGAGCGGGCTCAACGCCGGGCAGGGCGAGAGCCACTACCTGAGAACGCGCGGCGAAGGCGAGGCCCGCGTTCGCGCCGCCGACCGCGACGGCAGGTTGGCCGGGACCATCCTGCGCGCCTCGACCATTTTCGGGCCCGACGACAGCTTTCTCAATCGCTTCGCCGGCCTCCTGAAGATCAGCCCGGTCCTGCCACTGGCCCGGCCGCAGGCGAAGTTCGCCCCGGTGTTCATCGACGACGTGGTCGAGGCCTTCATGCGCGTCCTAGCCGCCGACGACACGGCCGGCCAGACCTACGAGCTCTGCGGCTCCGAGGAATGGACCCTGGTCGGCATCGTGCGCTGGCTGCGCGACCAGCTCGAGCTCAGGCGCTTCGTCATCGGCCTGCCCGATTTCCTGGGCCGCCTGCAGGGCATGGCCTTCGACTTCGTTCCGGGCAAGCCGTTTTCCAGCGACAACTACAAGTCGCTCAAGCTCGACAGCCTGTGCCAGAGCGACGGTTTCAAGGCGCTCGGGATTCGTCCCTGGGGCCTGGCCGAGCGGGCCACAAGCTGGCTTCGGCCGGTCGACAAGCAGGCCCGCTACCAGCAGTTCCGCCGCCAGGCCCGGCGTGAGCGAACCTGACACGCGCCGGGACCCGGCCGCCGGGCTGGCCGTCTATCGCGTTGGCGGCGTGGTGCGTGACCGCCTGCTCGGACGCCCCGCTTCCGACGCGGACTACGTGGTCGTCGGTGCCACGCCGGAAGTCATGCGCGAGCGCGGCTTCCGTCCCGTGGGCCGAGATTTTCCCGTATTCCTGCATCCGGAAACCGGCGACGAGTATGCCCTCGCGCGCACCGAGCGCAAGGCCGGGCGCGGCTACCACGGTTTCGTGTTCCACACCGGACCGGAGGTCAGCCTCGAAGACGACCTCGAGCGTCGCGACCTGACCATCAACGCCATGGCCGAGGACGCCGCCGGCAAAGTGATCGACCCCTTCGGCGGCCGCCGCGACCTCGAAGCCCGCGTGCTCCGTCACGTCTCGCCCGCGTTCCGCGAGGACCCGGTGCGCATTCTCCGCCTGGCCCGCTTCCAGGCGCGGTTTCCCGATTTCACCGTGGCCGAGGAAACGCGTGCGCTGTGCCGGCAGATGGTGGCCGACGGCGAGGTCGATCACCTGGTGCCCGAACGCGTCTGGCAGGAATTGGCATCGGCCCTGATGGAGACGCGGCCGTCGAAGTGTTTCGAGCTGCTGCACGACACTGGCGCCCTGGCCGTGATCCTGCCCGAGCTCGATCGCCTCTTCGGCGTACCACAGGTCGCCGAGCACCACCCCGAAATCGACGCCGGTGTTCACACCCTGATGGTTGTCGACCAGGCCGCCCGCCTGGGCGGCTCGCTGCCGGCCCGGTTCGCCACCCTGGTGCACGACCTGGGCAAGGGCCTCACCCCGGCCGACGAGCTCCCCCGGCACGTTGGCCACGAGAAGGCCGGCTTGCCGGCCATCCGCGAGGTCTGCGAACGCCTGCGCGTGAGCGTCGAGTGCCGGGACATGGCCCTGTTGGTCGGCGAACACCACCTCGTCGCCCACCGCGCGCTCGAATTGAAGCCTTCCACGGTGGTGCGCCTGTTCGAGCGAATCGACGCTTTCCGCCGGCGCGAACGCCTCGAACCGTTCTTGCTGGCCTGCGAGGCCGATCGCCGCGGCCGCACCGGGCGCGAGGACGAACCCTACCCCCAGGCCGATTTCCTCCGGCGCGCTCATGCCGAATCGGTCGAGGTCAGCGCCCGCACCTTCGTCGAGCGCGGCCTGCAGGGGCCTGCGATCGCCGAGGCGATCCACGCTGAGCGTGTGAAGCGCGTCGCAGAACTGAAAGAAGTCGGCTGATTTTCCCGGATCGGGGGGCACCATTCGCGGCGGACGTTGTCAATCCCGTGATCGGGCCCGAGGGATGATGCCGGGCCCTGACAAGAACGAACCATAGCGGAGAAACCGTCTTGCCCCTGACTCGACTTGGCCTGAGCAACCCGGTGGCCGTGGCCGTGGGCTGCATTTTGCTGGTGATATTCGGGCTTCTGAGCCTGTCGCGCCTGCCCGTGCAGATGACGCCCAATATCGACCGACCCACGATTTCGATCTCGACCGGCTGGCGCGCGGCCGCGCCGTCGGAGGTCGAGTCGGAGATCATCGAGCCGCAGGAAAACCAGCTTCGGGACGTGCCCGGATTGCAACGTATGACGGCCACGGCCAGCCAGGGGCGCGGTTCGATCAGCCTGGAGTTCGACGTCGGCGCCGATCTCAACCGTGCGCTCATCGAAGTCATCAACCGCCTCAACCAGGTGCCGCGCTACCCCGCAGACGTGACCGAACCGACCGTGCGTGTCGGTTCCGACCAGTTCGGCGACACGGTGGCCTGGTTCGCCATCCGGCCCATGCCCGACAACAACCGGCCGATCATCGAGTATCAGGACTTCATCGACGAGATCGTCAAGGAAAGGCTCGAGCGCCTTCCCGGCGTATCCTCGGCCAATCCGCGCGGCGGGCGGCCTTTCGAAGTGCGCATCACCTTCGATCCCTACCAGGCGGCCGCCATCGGCGTGGACCTCACGCGCATCGGCCAGCGCCTGGGCCAGAATAACGACGTCTCCGGCGGCTTCCAGGAAGTCGGTCGGCGGCAATACACCCTGCGTTTCGCCGGCCAGTACCAGATCGCCGACCTCGAGAACCTGGTGCTCGAGTGGCGCGAAGGGCGTCCCGTCTACCTGCGCGACGTGGCCCGCGTCGAGCGGGTCATGCGTGACTCCTCGGGCGTGATGACCCAGAACGGCGGCCCTTCGATCGCCATGAATGTGATCGCCGAGCCGGGCGTCAACGTGCTCGACGTCATGGGCAATATCCAGACAACGATCGACGAACTGCGGCGCAGCCATCTCACGCCGGCCGGTCTCGACATCGAACAGGTCAGCGACGATACCGTCTACATCCGCCAGTCGGTCGGCATGGTCGCGACCAACCTGATCGTCGGCATGAGCCTGGCGGTGCTGGTGCTGTGGTGGTTCTTCCGCAAGCTCAGGGCGACCATGATGGTTGCGCTGGCCATCCCGCTGTGCCTCTGCTTCGCCTTCCTGGTGCTCGACGGCGTCGGGCGCACGCTAAACGTCATCTCGCTCGCTGGCCTGGCCTTCGCCACCGGCATGGTGCTCGATGCCGCCATCGTGGTGCTCGAGAACATCGTGCGCCAGCGCGAACAGGGACGGGCCCCGCTGGAGGCCGCCGACCGCGGAACGGGCCAGGTCTGGGGTGCGCTGCTGGCTTCCACGGCCACCACCGTGGCAATCTTCCTGCCGGTCATCTTCCTGCAGGACGAGGCCGGCCAGCTGTTCGCCGACCTGGCTGTGGTGATTTCCGCGGCCATCGTCTGCTCCCTCCTGGTCGCCATCGTCGTGCTGCCCACGGCCAGCTATCGCCTGCTCGGCGATGCCAAGCTCGAGGATCGCCACGGCCACTGGTGGCAGAAGGCCAGCGATTTCGTCATGGCGCTCACCGACACGCCGCGCCGCCGCTGGGGCTGGATCGCCGGGCTGACCGTCGTGCCCCTGGTGGTCGGCGCCCTGCTGGTGCCGCCGGCCGACTACCTGCCCGAGGGCAAGCGCAACTTCATTTTCGGCTTCCTCCAGACCCCGTCGGGCATGGGTCCCGACACCGCCGAGGAGGAGCTGGTCAAACCGCTCAACGAGCGCCTTATCCCCCATATCAACGGCGAGAAGGAGCCGGCCATCGCCAACACCTTCCTCGGCTTTTTCGGCACCGGCGCCTTCCTGGGCATGCGCGCCGCCGACGAGGCGCAGGTCGACGACTTGCTCGCGGTGGTCAACAACGAGATTCTGACCGGTTTTCCCGACACCTTCGGCCGCGCCAGCCGCTCGCCCATTTTCGGGGGACGGGGCAGTCGACAGATCGACATCGATCTGCAGGCCGCCGATGTCGAGGAGTTGCTCGCCGCCGGCCAGACCGCTTTCGGGCTGATCCAGCAGAATATGCCCGGTGCGAGCATCCGGCCCCAGCCCGGCCTGGAGCTGGCCGAGCCCGAGCTGCGCCTGGAACCAGACGACCGCCGGATCGCCGAGCTGGGCTGGACTCGGGGTGATGTCGCCACCCTGGTGCGCGCTTTCGGCAACGGCGCTTACCTGGGCGACTATTTCGACGGCGACCGCCGGCTCGACGTGATCCTGCGCGGCGAAGAGTGGGTCACGCCCGAAGAGCTGATGGGCATGCCCCTGGCCACGCCCTCGGGTCGCATCGCCACCCTGGGCGAGCTCGCCGACCTCGAGCGCACCGCCGGCCCCAACCAGATCCGCCGCGTCGATCGGCGCCGAACCCTGTCGCTGCAGGTCACGCCGCCGTCGGGCATGCCGATGGAGACCGCGCTGGCCTTCCTGCAGCAAGAAGTCGAGCCGGAAATTCGAAGTGCCCTGCCTCCCGACGGCGTCATCACTTATCGCGGGACGGCCGAGGCGCTGGGCGAAACGCTTTCGAACCTGGCCGGCAGCTTCCTGCTGGCGATCGTGATCCTGTACCTGCTGATCTCGGCGCTGTTCCGATCGTTCAGGGATTCGCTGCTGGTGCTCATGACCATCCCGATGGCCACTGTCGGCGGCATCGTCGCCCTTCGCATTACGGGCTGGATCACCGGACAGGCGATGGACATGCTGACCATGATCGGCTTCGTGATCCTGCTCGGCCTGGTGGTCAACAACGCCATCCTGCTGGTCTACCGCGCCCGCGACGGCGAGCGGGAAGAAGGCCTGAGTCGACGCGAGGCGGTCGAGACCGCTGTTCGCCTGCGACTGCGGCCGATTTTGATGAGCACCACCACCAGCGTGTTCGGGATGCTGCCGTTGCTGGTCCTGCCCGGCGCGGGTACCGAGCTGTACCGCGGCTTGGCGGCGGTGATCGTCGGGGGCATGGCGGTGAGCACCCTGTTCACGCTGGTGCTGCTGCCATCGCTGCTGAGAATGAACGAAGAGAAACAGGGCCGCGCCGCAGGCGAGGTGGTGCCGGCATGAGAAACGCAATGACAAAGGGAATGGCAATGAATCGAACGTTCGTGGCGCTCGCCGCCTTTGTGCTGGCCGTGCCGGCCTGGGCTCAGTTCGGCGGTTCGCCCACCGTGGAAGTGGCCGCTGCAGAGCAGCGCGAAATGGCGCCGACCATGCAGGTAGCCGGTACGGTGCTGTCTCGTTCGGACGCCAGTTTGTCGGCCGAAGTGGAAGGCCGCCTCGTGGAAGTGGCCGACGTGGGCACGCGCGTGGCCCAAGGCGATGTCGTGGCGCGCATCGAGGACACCACGCTGCAACTTCGCGTGGCCGAACTGGAGGCGGAAATCGCCCGCGGCGAGGCGCGTCTCGAGTTTCTCGACGCCGAACTGGATCGGGTCCAGCGCCTGGCCGAGACCAACCTGGCGGCCGCCAGCCAGATCGACCAGACCCGCTCGGAACGCGACATGGCGCAAAGCGACCTGGCCGTTGCCCGCGCCCGCTTGGCCCAGCTGCAGGACCAGATCGAACGCACGCGCGTTCGCGCACCGTTCCCCGGCGTGGTGGTCGAACGCGTCGCCCGTGCCGGCGAGCGGGTCGGCACCGGTGCGCGCATCCTGCGCCTGGTTGACCCCGATCGGCTGGAGGTGGTCGCCCGCGCGCCGCTTCGCTATTACCGTTACGTGCAGCCCGGCGACGAACTGACGGTCGATGCGGAGGGTGAGGTCTTCGATGCGCCGCTGCGCACCGTAGTCAGCGTCGGCAACGAGGACCTGCACGTCTTCGAGCTGCGCCTGGATATCGAACGGCCACTGCCGGTGGGCCAGACCGCGCGGGTGACCATTCCCACCGCTGAACTGCGCGAGGTGCTGGCCGTGCCGCGCGATGCGCTCGTATTGCGTGGCTCCGGGACGGCCGTGTTCGTCATCGAGGAAGACGGCACGGCGCGCCGCGCGACCGTCTCGACCGGCATCGGTCAGGGCGACTGGATCGAAGTCGCCGGCCCCGTTCAGGCGGGGGACCGTATAGTCGTTCGCGGCAACGAGCGTTTGCGCGATGGGCAGGAGGTGGAGATTCGGGGGAGTTGATTGAAACCTCTTGGTTTCAGGTTTCAGGTTTCAGGTTTCAGGTTTCAGGTTTCAGGTTTCAGGTTTCAGGTTTCAGGTTTCAGGGCGACGCTTCGCTTTGGTTCGGGTCGATCCACGCTTCCGGTTCGTGGCCGGTGATCAGCAGGCAGAGCGGGCCGTTGCGTTGACGCTCATCCGGTTGGTCGATCGAAGCCGCCGGCGACGGCGAAAACGCGCTGGCGGCCGTCGTCGATCAGGCGCACGCGGCAGCGGTACAGGCGCGACAGGTTGTCGGCGGTGAGCAATTCATCGGTCGGACCGGCATCCCATTCACCGTTGCCGTAGAGCAGCAGCACGTGCGAGCAGTAGCAGGTGGCCAGGTTGACCTCGTGCAGGGCCATGACCGCCGATTTGCGCGCCTCGGTGACTTGCCGGTGCAGGACGTTGAGAATGGTCACCTGGTTGGCCGGGTCGAGGTGGTTGGTGGGTTCGTCGAGCAGCATCACCTGCGGGTCCTGGACCAGCAGCGTGGCCAGGGCGAGACGCCGCGATTCGCCCCCGGACAGGTCCATGCAGCTGCGTCCGGCCAGTTCGAGCATTTCCAGGTCGGCCAGGGCGTCTCGCGCGCGTTCCTGGTCGGCCCGCGATTCGCGCGCCCAGGGCTTGATGTGCGGGTGGCGCCCCACCAGGCCGGTCTCCAGGCAGGTGGCGTCGAACGCGTAGTGGGTGTGCTGGGGCAGCATGCCCAGGCGTCGCGCGATGTCGCGCCGCTTGCGTTCGTCCAGGCGCTTCCCTTCCAGGCGGATCCCCCCGCGCTCGGGTTGGAAGACGCCGGCGAAGGTCTTGAGCAGGGTGGTCTTGCCGACGCCGTTGGGTCCGAGCAGGCCCCAGAACTCACCGCGCCCGACGGCCAGGTTGAGATCGCGCACGACGTCGACCGGGCCGATGCGCACGTCGAGATCCTCGACGACGAGCGGGCTGTCAGGAGAAGGCATCATCGTTACCGGATCCTCGTCGCCCGGTAGAGCAGGAGCAGGAACAGCGGTACACCGATCAGGGCAGTGAGTACGCCCACGGGCAGTTGGCGCGGGCCCAGCAGGCTGCGTGCGGCGGTGTCGGCCAGCACCAGGAAGCCGCCGCCGAACAGGGCCGAGGCGGGCAGCAATACCCGGTGATCGGCGCCGACGAGCAGGCGCATCAGGTGCGGCACGATCAGGCCGACGAAGCCGATCGCCCCGGCCAGGGACACGGCCAGGGCGGTCAGCAGCGAGGCGATGACGTAGATCTCCCAGAATCGAGCCCGCGCTGACTCGCCGAGCAGGGCGGCCTGCAGTTCACCGCCGCTGAGCACGTTGAGGCTGCGCGCGCGCAGCCACAAAAGGCCGACCCCGGCGGCCAGCGGCATCAGCCACCAGGCCGACAGGCTGGTGTAGCTCAGATCGCCCATCAGCCAGTAGAGCATCGAGCGCAGGCTGGCGTCGGACCCGGTCGCCAGGATCAGGGAGATGACCGCGCCCCAGCCGGCGGCGACCACCACGCCGGTAAGCAGCACGCGCGTGGTGCTCCATGGCCCCCGCCCGCGTGCCAGTACAAAGACGATGACCATGGTCAGCAGCGACCCGGCGAAGGCCAGCGCCGGCACCGGCAGGAAGCTCAGGCCGAAGCTCATGCCGATCAGCGCGAAGGCGGCCGCGCCGCCGGAAAGCCCGAGGACGTAGGGGTCGGCGAGCGGGTTGCGGAGCAGGACCTGCATCAGGCAGCCGGCCTGCGCGAGCAGGGCGCCGGTGACCAGTGCCGCGATCGCCCGGGGAATGCGCAGTTCGCCGATGACGCGCCGCATGGCCTCGTCGGCGGCGAAGGGCCAGGCCCAGCCGCCGCTGCCCCAGCTGGCGGCCAGCAGCAGGGCCGCCGGGGGCAGGAGCAGGAGGCCCGCCCAGGCGATCAGCGTCTTCGTGACTGGTGCACTCGCCATGAATTGATTACCATTCGAGACAGTTGAATCTTTCCGCGGCCCGGTATGATAGCCGGCCGCGATGACCATCACCATGATTGATCCGGACGGTTTCAGACCGAATGTCGGGATCGTGCTGGCCAGGGAAGACGGGCGCGTTTTCTGGGCGCGCCGTGCCGGCAAGGATGGCTGGCAGTTCCCGCAGGGCGGCATGAACACCGATGAAACGCCCATCGAAGCGATGTACCGAGAACTCGGCGAGGAGACCGGGCTGACGCCCGACCACGTCGAGGTGCTGGGTCAAACCCCTGGCTGGCTGCGCTATCGCCTGCCCCGGCGGTATCGGCGTCGCCATCAGAAGCCCGTGTGCGTGGGTCAGAAGCAGGTCTGGTTCCTGCTGCAGTTCCTGGCCGACGACAACGCCTTTGACCTCGAGGCCGCCGACAAGCCGGAATTCGACCGCTATCGCTGGGTCGACTTCTGGTATCCCGTCAGGCACGTGATTCCCTTCAAGCGGCGCGTCTATGCCAGGGCGTTGAAGCATCTCGAGCCGAAGCTGTCGGAAATCTCGAATCCGAAGCACCAGATTCCAAACAAATTCGAATGACGTAAATTCGAACGTTCGAAACAGGCGCGCGCTCGCGTTTCGAGAGCTGCCTGACCGAATGTCTCGGCCAAGTTTCCTTGACCGACAGCGGTTGGGCTCCCGATTGACTGATAGGAGAATTGTCGAAATGAAATTTGCGCTTTGGCTGGCCGCTGGCCTGCTTCTCGCCGGGCCGCTGGCCGCCGAGCCTTTTTCCGAGGAAGACCTGGCCGTCGCGCGCGAGCTGCGCGAAGCGGCCCTGGCCGGTGACGGCGGCTACGAGGTCGTCGCCGAACTGACCACCAGTATCGGGCCGCGACTGGCCGGCAGCGAAGCCGATGCGCGGGCCGTCGACTGGGCCGTGGCCCTATTCGAGGACATGGGTTTCGACCGCGTCTGGACCGAGCCGGCCACCTTCCCGACCTGGCACCGCGGGCTGGAGCGCACCGAGGTCGTTTCGCCTGCGCACCACGAGCTCGTCACCCTGGCGCTGGGGTTTTCGCCGGCCACGCCAAAGGGCGGTATCGAGGCCGAAGTGGTGATGTTCGACGACCTGGCCGCGCTCGAGGCGGCCGATCCGGCCGAAGTGGCCGACCGCATCGTGTTCATCCGCAACCGCATGGAGCGCACGCGTACCGGAGCCGGCTACGGCCGCGCCGTGGGCGCGCGTTCGGTGGGCAGCCGCGTGGCGGCCGAAAAGGGCGCCCTGGCGCTGGTCATCCGCTCGATCGGCACGTCCAACAACCGCTTTGCCCACACCGGCATGCAGCGTTTCGACTCCGACGTGCGCATGCTGCCGGCGGTGGCTATCTCGAACCCCGATGCCGACTTGCTCGAGCGCCTGATGGCCGGCGAGGAACCGGTACGCATCCAGGTCGAAGTCGACGCCGAGACGGTCGAGGCCTACACCTCCCAGAACGTCTTCGCCGAGATCACGGGGTCTGAAACGCCCGAGGAAATCGTCGCCATCGGCGCCCACCTGGACTCCTGGGACGTGGGTACCGGAGCGATCGACGACGGTGCGGGCGTGGCGATCGTGACTGAAGCCGCGCGCCTGATCAAGGAACTCGATCGGCGACCGGAACGCTCGATCCGCGTCATTCTGTTCGCCGCCGAGGAAATCGGACTGTGGGGCGGCCGCGCCTGGGCCGATGCCCGGGAAGGCGAGATAGAGCGCTATCAGCTGGTGGCCGAATCCGACTTCGGGGCCGGACGCATCTACGCAATCAGTGCGCGGGTGAAGGACGAGGCCTGGCCGGTGATTGCCGCCATCCAGGCCGAGCTGGCCCCACTGGGCATCGAGATGGGAGACCGCCGTGCCAACGGCGGCCCCGACTTCTACCCGGCCGCCCCCCTGGGTGTGGCCGCCGTCGACCTCAAGCAGGACGGCACCGAGTACTTCGATTACCACCACACGGTCAACGACACGCTCGACAAGATCGAGCCCGACGCCCTGGCGCAGAACGCCGCGGCCTACGCCGTTCTGGCCTGGCTGGGCGCGCAGGCGTCGATGGATTTCGGGTCGGGCGAGACCATCCTGGCCGAAGAAGCCGGGCGAGAGGGGTCGGACGGCTGAGCGACCTGGTCAGTCCAGGGCATCGATTGCCGCGATCCACTGCTCGTCCCGTTCGGCCTCGACCGCCGGCGGGATGACCAGGGTGGTGTATTCCTTGTAGCGCGCCGACGGCAGGTCGGCCAGCGTCATTCGCTCGGCCCGGAAATCCTCGATCGGCAGCTGGGCGGCCTCGTAGAGGATGACGGGCGTGTCCAGGGCGTATCGGCGCGAAAGTTTGTCGACCAGTACCTGAAGCCGCTTCGGGTCCGGTTCGAAGCCCACGCAGTCGAGATTGCCGGCCAGCGCCACCTGCCACAGCAGCACCAGCGCGGTCGGATCGAGCGAGTGCTTGTAGGCCAGAAAGCGGGTTGCCTCGATGGACTGCACGCCCCGCTCGCCCGGATCGAGTCCCAGGTCGGCGTATAGGCAGGCTTCAGCCGAAATGCCCGGTTCCATGCGTGCGGGCAGCCCCGCGGCGCGGACCTGCGCAATCGCTTCGTGCGGCACCTGGGCGAATACGCCGGGGTGCCCGTAGAACACCGTGCAGACGCGCTCTCCGGCCGATACCGCTTCGATGATCAATGCCTTCATGGCCCGGTAGGTCTCGCGCCGGTCCGTGCGATCGTCGTAGTAGTCCGTGAGGTCGACGGCGTCGGGGCGCCGGGATGCGATCCAGTCGAAGGCGAGCGCGTCGGCCAGGACGAATACCGTGTCGGCGGCCAGGATCTCGCTGACGGCACGCTCGGTGATGTGGCGCCCCAGCTGGATGCCGCAACCGACCACCACCAGTTCGCCGTGTTGCCGCATGGATCAGTCGACGCGCTGGGGCTCGGCGACGACCACGCTGTTTCGTCCTCCGCCCTTGGCCCTGTAGAGCGCTTCGTCCGCGCGCTTGCGCAGGCTCTCCAGGGCTTCGTCCGGCGCCAGCTCGGCCACGCCGAAGCTCATCGTCAGCGGTTTTTCGTTGCCCCCGTACTGGATCTCGGCCAGGTCATTGCGAACCTGTTCCAGCCGTTCGAGAACCGGCTCGAGCTGGCTGTCGGGTATGCAGACGGCGAATTCCTCGCCGCCGATCCGGCCCACGTGACCGAGCCCGGGGAAGTTCTCGCACAGCACGCGGGCGACCTGTCGCAGCGCCTTGTCGCCGGCGATGTGGCCGTGCTCGTCGTTGACCTGCTTGAAGTGGTCGATGTCGCCCAGGGCCAGGACCAGCGGCTGGCTTCTCCGGTGCGATTCCTCGACCAGCATTCGGGCGGTGTCGAAAAAGCGGGTGTGGTTGCTGACCCGGGTCAGCCCGTCCAGTTCGGAGAGGCGCCGGTAGTGCCGCCGTTCGCGCAGGACGTGGATCAGCAAGAGCACGAGAATCAGGAACAGGAATACCGCAAAGCCGGTGGCCATCCAGCGCACGCGTGCCTGCTGCCGACGTGATTGCGCCTCCAGTTCGGCAACGCGCTTTTGTTCCCGAAGTAGTTCGAGTTCCTGCTCCTGGCGCTGCATGTCGAATTCGACTTCCAGGATGGCGAGCCGGCGCGAACGGTCTTCGTCGATGAATCGGTCGCGGGCCTCGCTGTGCGCCACCATGTGGCGATAGGCTTCGGCGAATTCCTCGCGCTTGGCTTGTTGCTCGGCAACCAGCCGGTGCAATTCTGACTTGCGATGCCAAAGTTCTCGTTCGTCGGTGCGCTCGATCAGCACCTGGGCAAGTTCGATTGCTTGCTTGCTCTCGCCACGTTCCGCGGCGAGCTGTGCCTGGAGGTGTTCCCCGGTCAGCACGCCGTCCGCCCAGCCGGCCTGGCGAAGTCGTTCCAATCCCCTGTCGGTCCAGCGTCGTGCCGCCGCCAGATCGCCTCTTTCGAGCGCGAGATGGCCCAGCTCCAGCTCGCTGGTGCCGGTATAGACCTGGTCGTTCACGTCCAGGCAGAGCGACAGTGCGTTGCGTGCTGCGACTTGCGCTTCCTCGTAGCGCTCGGCGTAACGATAGGCGACAGCAAGACGCTGCCCGGCCTGGCATTGCTGACTTTTGTCGCCGGACTGTCCGGCGATGGTCATGGACTGCGTTGCGTAGTCGATCGCGCGTTCGTGGTCACCGACAATGCTGTGCACGAACCCGGCCAGGCTCAGAATACGGGATCTCTCGACGAGATCATCGCTTTCGCCGCTGAGTTCGAGTGCCGACTTCAGCTGTGCAAAGCCCCATTCGTGTTGCCCGACATTGATTCCCAGATTGGCGGCGAGCCGGAGTGCTCGCAGCCGCTGATCGTCGCTGATCGGGTTCCCGAGCAGTTCCTTGATCTGGTCAATGGCCTTGCCGTAGTCGCCCTGCAATGCCAGGTTTCGGATGTGGAGCAAGCGAATCTCCACGCGTTGACGAGGCGTGGCCTCGTCGAGTCGCTTCATCAGTGCATCGATGGCCGGTTGTGAAGCGGGTACTGCTTCGGTCACGCTGAGATGACGAGCTCGCTCGATCGCTTCGCCCAGGTTGTCGTCCTGGGCGAACGACGAACCGCCCAGCAACGCGAGCAGAAGCATTGCCGTACGCAGGGTCATCGGAGTGAACGGAGGGGCAAGGTGAGCGAATCAGTCGTGAGCGTGGATCGTGCTGTTGATGAGATGCACATCACGCAGACCGGACAGTCGACGCACTTCGTCGAGGTCCTTGCTCATCATGGCCTTGCGCGCCTCGTCGGGAATTCCCCGCTTTTTCATGACGCCGTCCGGGTCCTTTTCGTACTCCGCCGCGAGTTCGGCGTCGCTGCCCAGATCCTTGAGAAGTTGCTTCAGTGCTTCCATGGTCGTACCTCCCTTTGGGTTCATGCATTCTAATCGCTCGCCGGAGCGTTTGCGATCATCGGCCAAGTCGAGGGTTCTAGGAAGCGCAGCCGGCGTCCGTCCGAGCCGGCGAGCCGGCCGCTTCCCAACCTATTGCGCGTCGGCAAACACGATTCGGTCGCGGCCGTCGTTCTTGGCTCGATAGAGGGCTTCATCTGCGCGCAGTCTCAGCGAGGCGAGCGACTCCCCGGGTCGGGCGCGGGCCACGCCGAAGCTCATCGTCAGCGGCAGGTCGTCGCCCCCGTAGTCGATGCGGGCAAGGGCTTTTCGCCAGCGCTCGAGCAGTTTATCGACGGCATCGCGATCAAGGCCGGGCAGGCAGGCGGCAAACTCTTCTCCCCCGACCCGGCCGAGCCGGGCGCCATCCGGACATCGGCTGCGGAGTGCGCGGGCAACGCCCCTGAGCGCGCGATCGCCCGCCATGTGTCCGAAACGATCGTTGACGCGCTTGAAGTGATCGACGTCCCCGATGATCAGGGTCAGGGCATGTTCGTCGTCCTGCGCGTGCTTGAGCATTTCGGCGGCGGCCTGGAAGAACCGGGTGTGGTTGTCGATCCGGGTCAGGGAATCGAGGCGCGAAAGTCGACGAAAGTGCTGCCGACCCCGCAGGACGTGAGCGAGCACGAGGAGCAGCGCGATCAGCGCCAGTACGGCGGCGCCGGAGGCGAGCCAGCGTATTCGCCGGTCGGTGCTTCGGGATGCCGCTTCCAGTTCCGCCGCGCGGCGCTGCTCACGGAGCAGGGAGAGTTCCTGCCGCTGCGTCCGGGTATCGAAGACGACCTGCAGATAGGCCAGCTGACGGGCCCGATTCTGATCGAGCAGGCGCCGACGCGCTTCGAGACTTTGCTCCATGTGTTCCACGGCATGGCGGAATTCACCACCGGCAGCCGCTGCCCTAGCCAGCATTTCCCGCGCCTCGGCCACGTAGTCCCAGACCTCCTGATCCCGCAGGCGCGGCAGGGTGTCCTCGAGCAATTCGCGCATGTGATCAAGCCGGTCGGTTTCCTCGAGGAGTCGCGCTTTGTAGAGGCTCGCTTCGGCCAGGCCCGGACCGTAGCCGGTGGCTTCGAGTCGTTCGAAGGCCTGCGCGAAAACCTCCTCGGCGCGATCGTACTCGCCGGCATGGCGCAACAGGTCGGCGAATCCGCTCTGGATGGTCCCGGTGAAGAGATCGTCGCCCGATTCGAGGCAGATCGAGACTGCCTCGCGGTAGTGCTCGAGCGCGGTATCGTATCGGCCAGCCGCCTTGTGGACGAAAGCGAGGCGGCCGTGGATGACGCAGCGGTCTCTCATCGTGCCGTGGGAACGCGCGTTCTCGACGGCCGCGTGAGCGTATTCGGTGGCGGTTTCGTATTCGCCGACGAGCGCGTAGAGATAGGCGGCCAGGCTGAACGGCGCGTAGATCTTTTCGTCGCCCTCGAGCCGGTCTATCAGTTCCAGGCCACGAATGATGTACTCGAAGGTCTCTTCCCACTTCCTCGCGATCATGGTCAGGTTGGCCGCGCGCCGGTAGGCGCGGGCGCGCTGGACGTCCCGCATCGGCCCGGCGAGTAGTTCTCTCAGCGTTTCCAGTCCGGCCTCGATGTCGCCTGCCAACGCCTGGTTCCGGGAGACGAGCAACCAGTAGTCGACCCTTTGGTCGCGCGTCGCCTGCGGCAGGTGTCGGGCCAGTTCGTCCAGCAGGGCCTGGGATTCCTGCCAGGGGGCGGAGACGTTGAGCTCGCGCGCCCGGTCGAGCTTCTGGCCGAACTGCTCGGTCGTCATTTCTTCTGCCCGGACTCCGGCCAGGGACAGGAGCGCGCAAAGCGTCGCCCCGGCAAGCAATCCGAAAGCCGTTCTGGCGCCGGCCGCCTTCAAGAAGGGATTCCGCGGCATCTGCCGGGTCGGTCGGTCGCAGGAATCCGCCGGTGTGTTGCTGCAGTTGGGTACACTGATCTCCCTCGATCGATTCGAGCCGCGTCGCCGTTTGCCAAGGCGAAAGGCTCATCGATGATTGTACGCATCGCCGGACGGCGCCGGCGAATTGCTGACCTGATGGAGTCCCACCGCATGCCGCGACTGCTGCTCAATCTCCGCAACGTACCCGATGACGAGATCGAGGAAGTGCGTTCCCTGATGGACCGGCACGGCATCGAGTGCTACGACACGCCGCCGGGGCCGTTCGGTATCACCGCCGGTGGCATCTGGCTGAAGGATCCGGACGACTACGCCCGGGCGCGCGAGTTGATGGACGCCTACCAGGCCGAGCGCGGTGACCTGGCCCGGGCGCGCTGGGAGGCGGCCCGCGAGAAGGGCGAGGCCGATACCCTGCTGTCGAGCGTGCGGCGGCATCCCCTCAAGACGCTGCTGATCGTCGCCGGCAGCCTGTTCGTGCTGATGGTGCTGTTCGCGCCGGTGATCATTTTCTTCCGGGCGGGTGGCTGATCAGGCGATTCTCAGGCGTCCTCGGCGTTGTCGAGCGCTTCGATGACCGCCTCGCCGTAGCGGGCCAGCTTGTGTTCGCCCACGCCGCTGATGCTCGCCAGTTCGTCGAGCGATTGCGGCCTTGATTCGACGATGGCCGCCAGCGTGGCGTCGTGGAAGATCACGTAGGGCGGCACCTCCTCGTTGCGCGCCGTCTCCAGGCGCCATTGCCTGAGCGCCTGCCAAAGCGGCGATTCGGTATCGATCTCGACGGTCTTCTTCGTGCCGCTCTTGCGGCTGGAGGGTACCGCGTCGCGGCGCATTTCGATGCGCTCCTCGCCCCTGAGCAGGTCGCGGCAGTCCGGCCCCAGGCGCAGGCCGCCGTGGCCTTCCGGGTCGGGCACCAGGTAGCCGGCGGCGAGCAGCTGGCGCATGACCGAGTGCCAGGTATTGCGGTCGGTCTCGCGGCCGATCGCCCAGGTGCTGAGCCGGTCGTGGCCGAGCTGCTCGATCCGCTCGGAGGTCTTGCCGGTGAGCACGTCGACGACGTGGCCGGCGCCGAATCGCTGGCCGGTGCGGTAGACGCAGGACAGCGCCATGCGCGCGGCCTCGGTCGCGTCCCAGGTCTCGGGCGGGTCCTGGCAGTTGTCGCAGTAGCCGCAGTCACCGGGGTGTTTCTCGCCGAAATAGCCGAGCAGTGCCGGGCGGCGGCAGCGGGCGTGTTCGCAGTAGGCCAGCAGGGCTTCGAGGCGCTCGCGCTCGAGTTTCTTCTGGTCGTCGCCGGCGCCCGACTGTTCGAGCAGCTGGCGGATGCGCACGACGTCGGACAGGCTGTAGACCATCCAGGCGTCGGCGGGCAGGCCGTCGCGCCCGGCGCGGCCGGTCTCCTGGTAGTAGGACTCGATGCTCTTGGGCAGGTCCAGGTGCGCGACGAAGCGCACGTCCGGCTTGTCGATGCCCATGCCGAAGGCGATGGTCGCGCAGATGACCAGCCCGTCTTCGTTGATGAAACGGTCCTGTGCCGTCTGCCGGTCGCCCGATTCCATGCCCGCGTGGTAGGCGATGGCGTCGATGCCCTGCTGCACCAGCCAGGCGGCGGTTTCCTCGGTCTTGCGGCGCGAGAAGCAGTAGACGATGCCCGACTGGCCGGGGTGCTTGCGCCGGATGAAGGACAGCAACTGCTGCCGGGCGTTGCGCTTGAGGCCGACCGAATAGCGGATATTGGGCCGGTCGAAGCTGGCCACGAAGACCTTCGATTGCTCGCCCAGCAGTCGACCGACGATCTCGCCTCGCGTGCGCTCGTCGGCCGTGGCGGTCAGCGCGATGCGCGGCACTTGGGGGAATCGCTCGGCGAGCACGCCGAGCTTGAGGTACTCGGGCCGGAAGTCGTGGCCCCACTGCGAGACGCAGTGCGCCTCGTCGATGGCGAACAGGTTGATGCGGCTGCGCGCGAGCAGGCCCAGGGTCGATTGACGCAGCAGGCGCTCGGGCGCGATGTAGAGCAGGTCCAGGCGGCCGTCGAGCAGGTCCTGCTCGGTCTGCCGCCGCGTTTCGGCATCGAGCGAGGAATTGAGCACGGCCGCGGCCACGCCGTTGTGGGTCAGGGCCTCGACCTGGTCGCGCATCAGGGCGATCAGCGGCGAGACGACGATGGTCGTGCCCGCGCTCATCAGCGCCGGAATCTGGTAGCACAGCGACTTGCCGCCGCCGGTGGGCATCAGCACCAGGGCGTGACCGCCTTCGGCGACATGCCCGATGATCTCGCGCTGGCGGCCGCGGAACTCGCTGTAGCCGAAGACCTGTCTCAGCAAGTCTTCCGGCGTCGGTTGCTTACCCGCCTGGACCGCCGTGCTCATCGACTGAAGTTCCGGTCTCTGTTCATGTCGCTGACAGACTGCCACAAAGCGAATGCTCGAGGGTTGGCAATTCTGCCCGGATCGTCGTGCGAAATCGTCCCTATCGAAGGTGATCCCGGACGCCGATGCATTCGGCCAACTGCTCCGCCCAGAGCCGGTGGGCCCTCTCGTTGGGGTGGAAGCCGTCGCGACAGAACAGCCCGTCGGGCCGCGCGACGAAGTTCATCGGAGCATGGACGAGTGAATCGTCGCGTTCGACGAACTGCGCGAGCGCGGCGTCGAGCAGGCGCGCGCGGAGTCCGAGCATTGCGGCCAGCGGCACGGGCAGGGCGGGGAAACGGCGCATCGGCGGCACGCCGGTGAAGATGATGGCTTGCGGGTCGAGATGTTCGCGGATGGCCGCGGTCAGTCGCCCGAGCTCGTCACGCCAGCCCCTCGACGAAGACAGGGCCAGGCAGTCGTTAACGCCCAGCGCGACGATGACATGATCGACGCGACCGGAGCCGGCTTGCGGCAGCAAGACCTCGCGAGTAAAGCGCGCGGTAGCGCCGCTGCGGGCGGCCGTGCGCCACGCGACCCCGCGACCCGACCGATCGGCCAGCAGGGATGCCAGCCTGGGGACCACGCCCGCATCCTGATCGTCCAGGCCGACCGCGGCCATCGGCGACTCGCCCAGGCCGACGATGTGCAGCGCGGGATGCGAGCCGGGCAGGCTGCCCGAGCGCTCGCCCGGGGCTTCATCCAGGCGCGGCGTGCGGCGACGCACGAGCCGGCCCTGCAGCCAGTAGACCGGTGCGCCGGCCAGGGCCAGCGCGTTTGCAGCCTCCAGGAAGGCCAGGCGGCTATTCGAGCCCAAGCCGCTTGGCCGCCGCCGCAGAACGCTCGACGCGCGCTTGGAGTTGCGATTCGCCGGCGTCGCGCCCGCCGGCGAATTCCGGCCAGCCCTGGCCGTGCTGGCGACACAGCGCACTGAGCACTTTCACGTGTTCGGGGGAGTCGTTCAGGCAGGGGATGTACTCCAGCGACTCGCCACCGGCTTCGATGAACTCGTCGCGCCCTTCGACGGCGATCTCGTCGAGCGTTTCCAGGCAGTCGACGGAGAATCCCGGGCAAGCCACGTGCAGCTTCTTCACGCCCTGCTGGCCGAGTTCCTCGAGGGTCTGGTCGGTATAGGGCTTGAGCCATTCGGCCCGGCCCAGGCGCGACTGGAAGGTCACCATCCAGTCCTCGTCGGCCAGGCCCAGGCGATCGGCGATGATGCGCGCGCTGGCCTGGCACTGGCAGTAGTAGGGGTCGCCGGCGAGCAGGTTTCTCTTCGGGATGCCGTGGAAGGAGAACAGCAGCTTGTCGGGCTCGCCGCGTTCCTTGCGGAACCGGCGGATCGACTCGGTCACGGCCGACAGCCAGTTTTCGTCGTGGTGGAAGTTGTTGATGAAGCGCACCTCGGGCAGCCAGCGCAGGCGCTGCAGGGAGTTGGTGACCTGGTCGAAGACCGACGCGGTGGTCGTGGCCGAGTACTGCGGGTACATCGGCAGGACCAGCAGGCGCTGGATGTTCTCGCGCCGGAGGCGGTCAATGGCCGAGTCGATGTCGGGTTTGCCGTAGGTCATCGCCAGCATGACCTTGACGCGCGGCAGGTCGGTCTGCAGTTCGGCTTCGAGCTTGTGGGCCAGGCTGCGGCTGTCGACCAGCAGGGGCGAGCCCTGCTCGGTCCAGACCCGTGCGTAGGCTTCGGCCGACTTCGGCGAGCGGAACGGCACGATGAAGCCGTTGAGGATGAACCACCAGATCGGTTTCGGCACCTCGATGACGCGCCGGTCGGACAGGAACTGGCGCAGGTAGGGGCGCAGCGCCCTGGCGGTGGGCGCCTCGGGCGTGCCCAGGTTGACCAGCAGGACCGCGGCGCGGGCCGCCTCGCGATGGGCGTTGACCTCGCGGGTGGCTTCGATCGTTTCGACGAGTTGTTCTCTGGAACCGGGCATTGGGCTCTCCGCGTTGAATCAATTGACTCTGAATTGTACTGAGCGGGGCGTGAGGGCAGGAGGGTAAAACCGCTCGCGAGGAGCTGTTGCTGGGGAGTTCTGGACAATTCTGCTATGATTGGACACGTCGGAGTAAAAGGACAATAAAAAGTAATGCGCGCTCGCACATCTCTTCGTTGGAGAAGTGTGTTACTGGCTGTCTTCCTGGCAGGCAGTGCAGTTGCGTGGGCAGGCCCCGAGGCCTGGGTGATCAACTCGCGAGATCACGTATCGACCGACACACGAGTGGGAGCGCTTTGGTCGCTCGATCTCGAAACCGGCCGCGCGAGCCTGCAGGGCCGTTCTCGAATTCAGGAATACTTCTTCGTGGAGGGTATGGCCTTCCGCGACGACGAGCGCCTCTACGGCGTCGACGACCAGACCAACACGCTGGTGCGGATCGGCACCGAAAGCGGCAACGCCATTGCGGTTGCCCAGACGCCGGGCAACCTCGGGCTCCCCGCCGGCAACCACGATTTCGGCGTCACGTTCACCTGCGACGGGCGCTTGCTGATCTCCACGGACTCGGTTTCCCTCGGCGTCGGGCTCTACGAAGCGAATCCCGAAACCGGTGAGCTATCGCGCATCGGGGATACGGGGGCGCCCATCGTCGACATGGCAAGCCTCGGCGACGAGGTATTCGGCATCGGGCGGGGTATGGCCTCCGATGCTCAGCCAGCTTCGCCCAATCTCTACCGTCTCGATGTCGAGACCGGCCGGGCCGAGTTGGTCGGTCCTCTCGGCCCCGAGGTGGATCTGTACAACAAGGCAGGCCTGGCCGCGGACGCCGAAGGCAGGCTCTGGGCCGTGACCGATCGGCGCGATCCGGCCCGATCGGGCGATTCGATCGGCAGCCAGGTCCTGCGCATCGATTCTGCAACGGGACGTGCGGAGCGCGTGACCGAAACCAGGGCCGCCGATACAGGGGCTGCGTTGATCGGGATCGAGTCGCTGGCCATCGCGCCGCCGGGAGCGTGCGATCGCGGTGCGCCCGCCGGGCCTTCCGCCATTCCCGTCATGTCAACCGCCGGGCTGTGGGCCACGGTGCTGCTCGTCCTGGTTCTGGCCGTCGCGCCACTTCGCCGACTCGGCGGGAACTGATAGACTGGCGCTTTCCCCGCTCGGGTCGTTCCCTGGCCCTGTACAGAGGTCTAGCAAATGGGTATCGGTGGTATCAGTTGGCCCCAGATTCTGGTCGTCCTCGTCATCGTGCTGCTTATCTTCGGCACCAAGCGTATCCGCAATATCGGCAGCGATCTCGGCGGTGCCATCCGCGAGTTCCGCAAGGGTGTCGGCGAAAGCGACGACGAGTCCGGCGAGGAAAAGCCAAAGGACAAATCCTCGACGCGCAGCGACAAGGAAGACGGATCGGCCTCCAGTCGGGAGAGCTGAGCGAGTGGGCGGCGTCGGCCTCAGCGAGCTGCTGCTGCTGGCTCTGATCACGCTGCTGGTCGTCGGGCCGCAGCGCCTGCCGGAAGTGGCGCGCACCGTCGGCCGCTGGACGCGCCATGCCCGCCAGGCCTGGGCGAGCCTCAAGTCCGAGTTCCAGGACGAGATGGATCGCGATCACAATCGCCGCATCCTCGAAGAAGAACAGTGCCGCAAGCAGTCCGAACCGACCGGACAGGAATCGCATGAGCGAAGAAACGACGCGGACTGATCCCGAACTTTCGCTGATCGACCACCTCGTCGAGTTGCGCAGTCGCCTGCTGCGGGCGGTGGCCGCGATCGTCCTCATCCTGCTCGTGCTGGCGCCGTTCGCGCGCCAGATCTACAGCGTGCTCGCCGAGCCGCTGGTGCGCCACCTGCCCGAGGGCGCGAGCATGATCGCCATCGACGTGGCCTCGCCCTTCCTGACGCCGTTCAAGCTGGTGCTGATCCTGGCGCTCCTGATCGCCATGCCCTTCGTGCTCTACCAGCTGTGGGCCTTCGTCGCGCCCGGCCTCTATCGGCACGAGCAGCGCCTGGCGCGACCGCTGCTGGGCATGGCGGTGGGGTTGTTCTACGCCGGCTGCGCTTTCGCCTATTTCGTGGTGTTTCCGGTGGTCTTCGCTTTCTTCGCCTCCATGGCACCCGAAGGCGTGGCGATGATGACCGACATCAACCGCTACCTCGACTTCGTCCTGACGCTGTTCATCGCCTTCGGCCTGGCCTTCCAGGTGCCCGTGGCCACGATCATTCTCGTGGCGCTGGGCATCACCACGCCCGAGGCGCTCGGCAAGATGCGTGGCTACGTGATCGTGGGGGCGTTCACGGTAGCCATGCTGCTCACCCCGCCCGACATGATTTCCCAGACCCTCCTGGCGCTGCCGGTGCTGCTTCTCTATGAACTGGGCATCATCGCCGCCCGGGTCATGGTGCGCCCCCCGGACGAATCGGACGATCAGGCCAACAGCTGATCGTCTTCTTCGTCGGAGCCGCCGCTTCCGGGAGAACCGAACACGCTGGCGTAGGCCACCCACTGCGTGCCGGCCATCAGCACCTGGATGAGCATGGCCGCAAGCATGAACACGACCTGGGAAACCATCTGTCCGGCCGCGCCCAGGGCCAGGCTCAGCGGCACGGTGACGATGCCGAACATGAAGCCCAGTGCGATCACCATGACGATGGCCGCGAGGCCGAAGCCGAGAAAGGCCGCCCAGTTGGCCAGCACTGCGCGCAGACTCGTCGCCAGGGCGCCGGTGGTGCCGATGTCGTGAAACATGACCAGCGGAATCGCGAAGTACATCGCCGCCATGACCGCGGCGAGAATGCCGATGGGCAGCAGCAGCATGGGGCCGAGGGAAAGCTGCTCGATCAGCCGGGCCATGGCGTCTGCGGACTCCTGTGCGGCGAGGATCTGTTCCGAAGTGACCTGGCTGCCCAGCCAGGAAGACAGGGCCAGCAGCGCCAGCAGGCTGCCGAGGATTCCGAAGGCGCCGAGCGCGAGCAGGCGGTTGCGCAAGCCGGGTCGGGACCAGGCGGCAAACAGCATGGTGGGCGCGGGCCGGCGGCCCGAGGAAACCTGGGCGAAAGCCGCGATGGCGCCGGCGGTGAGCAGCGGCGTGATCAGCATGATCGCCAGCTGGCCGATAAGTGGAATGACGGCGATCATCGAAACCAGCAGCCACAGGGCGGCCAGGCCGGCAAGCGGCCCGAAGCTCGAGAAGAGCAGTTCGCCGGCCGCCGGCAGCCAGCGCAGGCCGGCGGCGAAGCCGGGTTTGCGATAGCCCGGTGCGCTCATGTCGAAGGGCGGACGGCGGCGGATTCCAGCGCGTCGTGGGCCGACCAGGCAGTCGCCTCACGCATGGCGCGGATCACGTCTTCGGGGCGATCGACCGTTTGCCACATGTCCAGGTGCGTTCGATTCATGAAGCGCTCCGTCACGCTGTGAGCCAGGAAATCGAGAAGCCGGTCGTAGTAGCCGGTCGTATTGATCAGCACGATCGGGCCGAGAAACTGTCCCAGTCGCTTGAGCGTCATGGCCTCGAACAGTTCTTCGAAGGTGCCGCAGCCGCCGGGCAGGGCGATGACGGCATCTCCCTCCTCGAGCATGCGGGCCTTGCGCTCGCGCATGTCCGAAACCACTTCCAGTTCGTGCAGGCCTTGATGTCCCCGCTCGACACGCGTGAGAAACTCGGGGATGATGCCGTGGACCCGCGCGCCCTCGGCGATTGCGCCGTCGGCCATCGCGCCCATCAGCCCGGTGCTGCCGCCGCCGTAGACGATGCGCAGACCGGCCGCGCCGAGGGTTCGGCCGAGGCGCTCGGCCGCATCGATGTAGACGGCATCCAGAGCCTGGCTGGACGCGGCGTAGACCGTAACGCTTTTGATGGACATGAACGAAACCGGTATCGAGGAAGATCGTTGAAGATGCGTCATTGTAAACAGTCGCTGATCGGCGCGCTGATGCTTGCAGGCCTGCTGGCCGGCTGCGGCGGCGGGAGCGAAAGCGGCGAGCCCGCCGTCGAGGGCGAGGCGGCGTTCGGCCGCTACTGCGCCGGCTGCCACGGCATGCAGGGGCAGGGCCGGCCGCCGGCCTTCCCCCCGCTGGCGGGGTCGGAGTGGCTGGCGCTGCCGCCCGAGGGCCTGACCGCGATCGTCCTGCTCGGCCTGCGCGGCGAGATCGAAGTGGCCGGCCAGGCCTACGCCGGCTACATGCCGCCGATGCAGCACATCGACGACGAGCGCGTGGCCGAGATCGTGCGCTACGTCAAGCGGCGCTGGTCGCAGGCCGCGCCGGACTGGACGGCTGGCGATGTCGCTGCGCTGCGTGCCAGGCTCGCCGACCGGCGAACCCCGGAAGGCCGGGCCGGCGTCGAACGAATTTTCCAGGAGTTGCAATGAACCAGCCTTTTCCCTTCCAGCGCCAGAGCAATCCGCCGGTGTCGATGATCCTGCTCGGGGTCACGGTGGTGGCGTACTTCGTGCAGGTCAGTTCGATGAGCGAAGTCATTCGCCTGTTCGCGCTCTGGCCGCTGGGCACGCCCGAACTCATCCGCTTCGCCGATGGCGGGACCATGTCAACCGGCTTCGCGCCCTGGCAGCTGATCAGCTACGGCTTCCTGCACGGCGGCATCGGCCACCTGTTCTTCAACATGTTCGCGCTCTACATGTTCGGCCTGCCCGTCGAACGGGTCTGGGGGGCGCGCCGCTTCCTCGTCTACTACTTCGTGTGCATGGCGGGCGCGGCCGTCATCCAGCTTGGCGTGGCCGCGGTCACCGGCGATATCTACCCGACGATCGGTGCCTCCGGCGCAGTCTTCGGCCTGTTGCTGGCCTATGGCCTGATGTTTCCCAACAGCACCATCATGCTGCTGATTCCGCCCATTCCCATGAAGGCGAAGTACTTCGTGATAGGTTACGGCCTGTTGACGCTGTTCATGGGCATGACCGGCACGATGGCCGGCGTCGCCCACTTTGCGCATCTTGGCGGCATGCTCTTCGGTTTCGGGCTGATCCTCTACTGGGGCAGCCGACGAAGCCGGCGGCGATAGGAGTCTCGTTTGTTGGCAGGTGGACGGGCAAGGACATACCGACCGGGTGTCGCCTACCTTGGCTGGCGGCGGTGGTTGGGCATCCCGTTGCTCGCCATGCTGGCCGGGCCGGCACTCGGGCTCGATCCCGACCGGCTCACCTCCCAGTACGTTCATGACCACTACGGGCGCGACGAGGGCCTGCCGCCCGGGGCGGTCTGGACGGTCCTGCAGTCGCGCGACGGCTATCTCTGGCTGGGAACCCAGAACGGGCTGGTACGCTTCGACGGCATCGACGCGGAGGTTTTCAGCACGGCCGGCACGCCCGGGCTGGCCAACCACGACGTTCGTTCCCTGATCGAGGCCGACAACGGCGACCTCTGGATCGGGACCTACGGCGGCGGCGCCGCCCGCTATCGCGACGGTCGCTTCGAGCCGTTCGGTCCCGAGGAGGGCCTGGCCCATCCGATCGTCTACGACATCCACCAGGACGACGAGGGTGCGCTGTGGTTCGGTACGGCCGGCGGCGTGACCCGGCTGGGGCCCGACGGCGAGGTCTCGACGCTGACCAGCGCCGACGGCCTGGCGCACGAGCGGATCTTCGAGGTCTACCAGGACAGCAGCGGTGCGATGTGGTTCGCCAGCCTGGTTGCCGGTGTCACGCGCATGCGCGACGGTCGCATGACCACCTACGGCAAGGCGACCGGGATGGTTTCCGACCAGGTCCATGCCGTCTACGAGGACAGCGCCGGCACGACCTGGATCGGTACCTACGAGGGCGGCTTCTACCGCATGGAAGCGTCCGGCCCGGTGCGCTATCCACTGCCCGAAGGTGTGGCCGGCAACGGCATCCAGAGCATCCTCGAGGATTCCGATGGTAATCTCTGGCTGGGCACCTACAACAACGGCCTGATTCGCATTCACGACGGCGAGGTCGCGCACTTCGGCAGCGGCGCGCTGGCCGAGGCCTTCGTGTTCGACATGACCGAGGATCGCGAGGGCAGTCTCTGGGTGGCGAGTCGTGAAGGGCTGCACCGCCTGGGCAACGGCAAGTTCCTGACTTTCGGCGAACCGGAGGGGCTGGCCGACGCCACGTTCGTGGTGGCCGCCGACCCGGCCGACGGCTCGGTCTGGGCCGGCACGGAGGGAACGGGCCTGTTCCGGCTGCGGGGTCGGGCAGTCGAGCGTTTCGGCGTGAGCGACGGCCTGGCCAGTGACAACATCTCCGCGCTCGCCCCCGACGGCGATGGCGGCGTCTGGGTGGGCAGCTTCGGCGGCGGACTCAATCACCTCTCGGATGGGGGTATTCGCACCTGGACGCGCGAGGACGGCCTGCCCAGCAACCACATCTTCGCGCTCCTGCTGGAGGACGACGGCGCCCTGTGGGTGGCCGCCGACGGCGGTATCAGTCGCCTGGCCGACGGCCGGTTCCGGACCTGGACGCGCGAGGACGGCCTGCCCGACGCCCTGGTGCGCCAGATGCACATGGACGAGCAGGGCCGGCTTTGGCTGGGCACCAACGGTGGCGGGCTCAGCCGCTTCGACGGCCAACGTTTCGAGAACTTCGCCGGCAACGCGGGCGTGCCGGGCAACATCATCTACGCCTTCCACGAGGATGCCGGGGGCAATCTCTGGATCGGCTCGCGCGACAGCGGCCTGAGCCTGCATCGCGACGGCCGCTTCCATCACTTCTCGGTCGCCGAGGGGCTGCCCCAGGCCTCGGTCTACGGCATCGCCGGCGACGAGCAAAGCTACCTCTGGCTCAGCGGGGGCGGCGGTCTGGCCCGCGTCGCGCGCGAAGACCTGCTCGCGATCGCCGACGGCGAGGACATCGAGCTCGACGCCCGCCTGTTCAACGAATCGGACGGCCTGCGCAACGGCCAGTTCGCCGGCGGGTTCCAGCCACCGGTCGCGACGAGCCCATCGGGGCATATCTGGTTCCCCGGACTGGCGGGGCTGGTTCGGGTCGCCCCGGACCGGCTGGGCATCAACCGCATCGAGCCCCCGGTCGCCCTCGAGAGCGTTTCCGTCGACGGCCGCAGCATGCCCGCGGACGAGCTCGTCCGCTTGCCGCCGGGAAGCGACAACCTGGAGCTGCACTACACCGCGCTGAGCCTCGTCGCGCCGCGCCAGGTCCGCTTTCGGTATCGGCTGGAGGGCTATGACCAGCGCTGGCAGGACGTCGGCGGTCGCCGGACCGCCTACTACACCCGCCTGCCGCCCGGGGAGTACCGCTTCGAGGTGCGTGCCAGCAACAACGACGGCGTCTGGTCGGCGCGGACGGCCGGCCTGACGGTCGTCCAGGAGCCCTTTGCGTGGCAGACGACGTGGTTCCGGGTGCTGGGGATCTTCGCCGTCCTGCTGCTGGCGATGCTGGTCTACCGGCTCAGCATCCGGCAGTTTCGCGTTCGCGAGCAGCGGCTTTCCGGCCTGGTCCGCGAGCGGACCGAGCAGCTCGAGCAGGCGCTGGAGGCGGTCGAGCGCAGCTCGCGCATCGACGGGCTGACCGGGGTGGCCAATCGGGGCTACTTCGAAGAGCGCCTGGCCCGGGAGTGGGCGCTCGCCCGGCGCGAGAAGGAACCGCTGGGCCTCATCCTGGCCGATCTCGATCACTTCAAGCTGCTCAACGACAGCCGCGGCCACCAGGTCGGAGACGACTGCCTACGCGGCGTCGCCGAGGCGTTGATGGCGGTCGTTCACCGGCCCGGCGACCTGGTGGCGCGTTACGGTGGCGAGGAGTTCGTCGTGTTGCTACCGAAGACCGACATCGAATCCCTGCGCGTACTGGCCGAGCGGATGCGGCTCGGCGTCGAGGCCCTCGGTCTGCCGCATCCCGAAGGCGGTATCGACGGGCGCGTCACCATCAGCGTCGGCGCTGCCGCCGTCACGCCCGACGGACAGGTGGAGCCGCGGATTCTGGTCGAACGCGCGGACCGCGCCCTCTACACGGCCAAGAACGCCGGCCGAAACCGGGTGAGCGTGGACGCCGGCGGCTGATTTCTTCACCCGGTATTCACGGCGTTCTCCAGATCTTGCATTTGAAAATGCACTTTTACCGCCAAACTTAGTTTCTAGCCAAATCTTTAGCCACAAAGTAATTTTTTGCCATATAATTAGCCGCAAATGAGATCGAACGAACCCGAAAACACCGCTGCCAACGGCTCCCATCCGTCCCTGAAGACGGCGACGGATGGACCGCTGGTCAATGAACCCGACGACCCCCGCGTGATGGGCGTTGTGCGGAACTTCCGCGTGGCCGTGCGGGCCGTCCAGGCACATTCCGCCTGGGTGGAACGCCAGTGCGGCCTCAGCGCGGCCCAGCTGTGGGCCCTTTGGGAAGTGGAGCGCAAACCCGGCATGAGCGTCTCGGAGATTGCGCGGCGCCTGTCGATCAAGCCGGCGACCGCCAGCAACCTGCTCGACAAGGTCGAGGGCAAGAGCCTGTTGCGCCGGTCGCGCCAGGGTCCCGACCAGCGCGTGGTGCAGTTGTTCGTGACCGACGAAGGCGCCAAGTTGCTGGCCACGGCCCCGTTGCCGGCCCAGGGCGCACTGCTCGATGCGCTCACCCGCCTGCGGGAAGAAGAACTCGACGAGCTCAGTCAGGGGCTGGAAGCCCTGGTCGACATCCTGCACACCAAGGACGAAGGGTCGGCCCTGTCGCCCATGCATCCTGGCAAGAGCTGAAACAGAACAGACACTTACACTCAAATATAAAGACGACTGCAAAGATGGATATCATCGTTCAAAAATATGGCGGATCCTCGCTCGCGGAAGACGGACAACTGCGGGCCGTGGCCCAACGCGTGGCTCGTTGCCGTGAAGAAGGCAAGGCCGTCGTGGTCGTGGTTTCGGCGCGCGGCAAGACCACCAGCCAGCTGCTGGCGCGTGCCGGCAAGCTGAACTCCAACCCGGAGCATCGCGAGCTCGACATGCTGCTGGCCGCCGGTGAGCAGGCCTCGGCGTCGATGCTGAGCCTGGCGCTGCACGACCTGGGTCACGAAGCCGTTTCGCTGACCGGCCCCCAGGCCGGGGTCAAGACCTGCGACGCGCACATGAACGCGCGCATCAAGACGGTCGATCCCGAGCGCATGCTCGAGACCCTCGAAGAGGGCAAGATCGTGGTCGTGGCCGGCTTCCAGGGCGAGAGTCCGGAAGGCGATATCACCACGCTGGGTCGCGGCGGCTCCGATACCACCGCCGTCGCGCTGGCCGCTGCAGTCGGCGCCGGGCGCTGCGAAATCTATTCCGACGTCGACGGCGTCTACACGGCCGACCCGCGCAAGGTGCCGGACGCCACGCGCCTGAGCATGATCAGCCTGGCCGAGATGAAGACCCTGGCGCATCACGGCGCCGGCGTGCTCAACGAGCGGGCGATCGACTACGCCATCGAGCACGACGTCACCATCGTCTGCCGCAAGGCGCATGGCGAGGGCGGTGAAACGATCGTCCGCGCCGAGCCGGGTCTGGGTCGTTCGCGCATCGTCGGCGTGGCCTGCCACGACGAGTTGCTGCAGGTCGAGTTCGACGAGTCGGCCGACCACGAGAACCTGCACGAACGCCTCGACGACCTCGACATCTTCGTGCCGGAACTGGCCGAAGGCGAGTCGGGCCGCTACCTGATTTCGATCGGCCAGCTGGCCGACGACGAAGGCCTGGCCAACTCGATCCGCGAGGAGTTCGACAAGGGCGTGGTCGTGGGCGGCCCCGTCGCGAGCGTTTCCGCCGTCGGCTACAAGGCCGGCAGCGAGGAAGGCGCCGAGGACATCGCACGCAGTGAACTCGAATCGGAAGGTATCGCGGTCCACGAGGTCATGCGCTTCGAACACGCCGTGACCTGCCTGATCGACTGCAATGCCGTCGAGCGCGCCATGCAGATCTTCCACGATCGGTTCGAGATCACCGACACTGAGGTGGCCGATGTCGCCTGAAGGCGCACAAGTCGTCGCCGAGCCGGTGTTTCGCAAGGCGCGCCCCGAAGACGGGGCCCGCATGTACGAGCTGGTCAAGGAGATGGGCGGCCTGGAGCTGAACACCGCCTACTTCTACGTCCTGTTCTGCATCGATTTCGCCGACACCTGCGTGGTGGCCGAGGTCGACGGCAAGCTCGCCGGTTTCGTGCTGGGTCACCGGCCGCCCGAACGTCCCGACGCGGTGTTCGTCTGGCAGGTGGGCGTGGCGCCTTTCATGCGCAAGCAGGGCATGGCCCGGCGCCTGCTCGAGGCATTCCTGGAGCAGAACCCGGGCGCCCGCTGGCTCGAAGCGTCGGTGACGCCGAGCAACACCGCGTCACGGAAGCTGTTCCGCTCGGTGGCACGAGACCACGGCGTGAACTGCGAGGTCGGCGATTTCATGCTGGCCGAGCACTTCCCGGACGGACACGAGCCGGAGGAACTGTTCCGAATCGGCCCGTTCGAAAAAAGCTGAACCGAATTCAATCCGAAGTTAGTGAGTGAAAAAGACATGAGTCATCATCTTGAAACCATCAATCGACTCGAATCGGAAGTGCGCTCTTACGTGCGCAACTTCCCGGCCGTGTTCACGCATTCGCGTGGTGCGCGCCTGATCGCCGAAGACGGCACCGAGTACATCGACTTCTTCGCCGGCGCGGGCGTGCTCAATTACGGCCACAACAACCCCGACATCAAGGCTGCGCTGATGGACTACCTCGCCGAGGATCGCATCGTGCACAGCCTCGACATGGCCAGTGCCGCGCGCGCCGAATTCCTCGAGCGCTTCGAGGAAGTCATCCTCAAGCCGCGCGGCATGGAATACAAGGTCCAGTTCCCGGGGCCGACGGGCACCAACGCCGTCGAGGCCGCGCTGAAGCTGGCGCGAAAGGTCACCGGCCGTCACAACGTCATTTCGTTCACCAACGGCTTCCACGGCATGACCCTGGGTTCGCTGTCGGTGACGGGCAACGCCATGAAGCGTGCCGGCGCCGGTGTGCCGCTTTCCAATGCCTCGCAGATGCCTTTCGACGGCTACCTGGAGCAGGGCAGCGACACCAGCCTGGAACTGCTCGAGCACATCCTCGACGACGAGGGTTCGGGCGTGGACAAGCCGGCTGCCGTCATTCTCGAGACCGTTCAGGCCGAGGGCGGCGTCAACGTGGCGCGCATGGAATGGCTCAAGAAGCTCGCCGAAATCTGCGAGGCGCACGGTGTGCTGATGATCGCCGACGACATCCAGGTCGGCTGCGGCCGCACCGGTCCGTTCTTCAGCTTCGAGCCGGCCGGCATCAAGCCCGATATCATCTGCCTGTCAAAGTCGCTCAGCGGCTTCGGTCTGCCCTTCGCCATCACGCTGCTCAAGCCCGAGCACGACCAGTGGTCGCCGGGCGAGCACAACGGCACGTTCCGCGGCCACAACCTGGCCTTCGTGACGGCCACCAAGGCGCTGGATTACTGGACCAACGACGAGCTGACCAGGGACGTCGAGCGCAAGACCGCCATCATCGAGTCGCGCCTGGGCGCCCTGGCCGAGCGCATCCCGGTGGATGCCAAGCTAAGGGGCCGCGGCTTCATCCAGGGCATCGCCTTCGAGGACGCCGAGCTCGCCGGCAAGGCTTCGGCCGAGTGCTTCAAACTCGGCCTGGTGATCGAAACCGCCGGCATCGACGACCAGGTGCTCAAGCTGTTGCCGCCGCTGACCATCTCCGATGAAGACCTGGAAAAGGGTCTGAGCATCATCGAAGAAGCGGTGACCAAGGTGGCCAACGACGCCTCCCCGGACCGCAAGGTCGCCTGACCGAGCCCGGGCCGGGGCGGCGCCAGCCGCTCTGGCCCATAAGGCGATTCGCCAGTTCCAGTCGCGTCCGGGCCACCCGGCGCGACTTCTTTTTTGAATCAGGTTCCCCAGTAACCCAAACCCAGGAGAATCCAGAATGATCGTCAAGAAACTGCAGGACATCATCGGCACCAAGGACGACGTCGATACCGAAGGCTGGAACAGCCGCCGCTTGCTGCTCAAGGACGCCGGCATGGGCTATTCGGTGCACGACACCGTCATCAAGGAAGGCGCCGAGCTGCACATGCACTACAAAAACCATCTCGAAGCCGTCTACCTCATCGAGGGCAAGGGCGAAATCGAGACGGTCGAAGACGGCAAGGTCTACGACCTCGAAGCTTTCACTATTTATGCCCTGGACCAGCACGACAAGCACATCCTGCGCGCCAACAAGGGCTCGCACATGCGCATGGTCTGCGTGTTCAACCCGCCGGTTTCCGGCCGCGAAGTCCACGGCGAAGACGGCGCCTACCCGGCCGACCTCGACTGAGGAGCCTTCGTTCGAGATCGGCTTTTCACGCCAAGGCGCCAAGGCGCCAAGGACGCCAAGAAATCAATCTCTCTTTCCTTGGCGAACTTCGCGCCTTGGCGTCTTGGCGTGAGGCCAGGTGCACTCCCTCCGAATCAGCCCGCCTTGCGGAAGGTCAGGTTGATGCGCTGGGCGCCCAGCAGCGGGTGGTCGCCGTCGGGCAGCGGCAGGATGCCGTGGTATCGCAGGCGGTCCGGGCCGCCCCAGACCAGCACGTCGCCGTGTTCCAGCACCAGGCGCTGTGGCTTGTCCTTGCGGCGGAAGCCACCCCAGAGAAATGTCGCCGGCAGGCCCAGCGAGAAGGACACCACCGGATGGGCGTAGTCGCGCTCATCCTTGTCCTGGTGCAGTGACAGCTTGGCGCCGGGATGATAGCGATTGATCAGGCAGGCGTCAGGCCGATAAGCCGGGAAACCGGCCTCGGTCGCCGCCGCGCCGGCCAGCTCCGAGAAAAGGTCGGGCATGGGCGGCCATGGGCGATCGCTGGCAGGATCGGTCTCGGTGTATCGATAACCCTTGCGGTCGGTCATCCAGCCGAGATCCCCGCAAGAGGTCATCGATACCGACATCCGGTGTCCGCCCGGGGTCACGAGGTGGCGAAACGGCGCTTGCCGGTTGATGTCCCGGATGAACGCGATGATGGCTTCGGCGTGCTCATCCAGTCGGCCGTGGAACAGGACCGCGCCCTCCGAGAGTCTCTCGGCCGAACCCTTCGATGCAGCGTTGTCAAAAAGTTGACCCGAGAAGGACATGCTGTGATCCATGAATGAACACCGGCACAACCGCAAGCCGAAGACGCGCGCCCGGTTTGCCGCCCTGATACTCATTGTAGCGCTGTGCGCCGCCGTGCCGCTTCACGCGACTGCGTTCACCACCGAGCAGCGGCAGGCCATCGTCGAACAAGCCGATTCGCTGCCGCGGCTCTACAGCCTGCTGGTGCTTCACCAAGGCGAGCCGGTGGTCGAGCATGTCCGCTCGGGTCCGGGCCTGTCTTCGCCGGCCAGTCTCAAGTCCCTTTCCAAGACCATCCTGTCCGCCCTGGCGGGCATCGCCATTGAACGCGGCATCGTGGAAGGGACCGACCAGCCGCTCGTCGAATTGCTGGGCGAGCGGGTGCCCGAGGCGGTCGACCCGCAGGTCGGCGAGATCACCCTGGGCAATGCGCTGTCGCTGCAGGCCGGCCTGCGCAGCACCTCGGGACGCTACTACGGTGCCTGGGTGCAGAGCGATGACTGGGTCGCCCATGCATTGACCCGGCCGATGGTGGACGAGCCCGGCGGCGAGATGATTTACTCGACCGGCTCGACGCACCTGGCCGGTGCCGCCCTGGTGGAAGCCAGCGGAAGCTCCCTGCTGCAACTGGCCCGGGACTGGCTGGGCGAGCCCCTGGACATCCGCATTCCCGACTGGATGCGCGATCCCCAGGGTATCCATTTCGGCGGCAACCAGATGCGCTTGAGCCCGCGGGCGCTGGCGCGCTTCGGCGAAACCTATCGGCTCGGCGGCAGCCTCGACGACGAGCGGGTGATTCCCGAATCCTGGATCGAGGCGTCCTGGACGCCGAGGGGGCGCTCGCCCTGGAGCAACGACCTCTACGGCTACGGCTGGTTCATCGACAGGCTCTCAGGCGTTTCGGCCTACTACGGGCGAGGCTATGGCGGCCAGGCGCTGTTCGTCGTCCCCGACGCGGCGCTGACCATCGTCGTGATCTCCGATCCCTCGCCGCCTTCGTACGGCGGCTACTTCGATCGCATCAAGCGCTTGGCGGCGAAAATCGTCGAGACGGCCGGGTGAGGCCGCTGGCGCGGCCTAAACCCAATCCCGTGCCTGCAGGTACTCGGGCAGCCGTGCCTCAGGCGAACCGGGTTCGGGTTGCCAGTCGTAGCGCCAGTGCGCCACGGCCGGCAGGCTCATCAGGATGGATTCGGTTCTCCCGCCCGACTGCAGGCCGAACAGGGTGCCGCGGTCGTAGACCAGGTTGAACTCGACGTAGCGGCCGCGGCGGTAGCGCTGGAAATCGACTTCGCGTTCGCCGTAGTCGTGGCCTTTTCGCTTCTCGACGATGGGGCGGTAGGCGGCGAGATAGCCGTCGCCCACCGCGCGCATGTAGGCGAAGCAGGTGTCGAAGTCCCAGGCATTGAGGTCGTCGAAGAACAGGCCGCCGATGCCGCGCGTCTCCTGGCGGTGCTTCAGGTAGAAATACTCGTCGCACCAGCGTTTGTGCGCCGCGTACACCTCCTCGCCGAAGGGCGCGCACAGGTCGCGGGCGGTTTCGTGCCAGAACCGGCAGTCCTCGTCGAAGGGGTAGTAGGGCGTCAGGTCGAAGCCGCCGCCGAACCACCACACCGGCGGCTCGCCCTCCTTCTCGGCGATGAAGAAGCGCACGTTGGCGTGGCTGGTCGGCACGTAGGGATTGACCGGGTGCATCACGATCGACACGCCGAGCGCCTGGAAGGAGCGTCCGGCCAGCTCCGGTCGGCGAGCGCTCGCGGCGGCGGGCAGCTCGGCGCCGTGGACGTGCGAGAAATTGACGCCGCCTTTCTCGAAGACTGCCCCGTCCTGGATGACGCGCGTGCGACCGCCGCCGCCCTCGGACCGGTCCCAGGCGTCTTCGTGGAAACGGGCCCGGCCGTCGCTGGCCTCGAAGGCCGCGCAAAGTCGGTCCTGCAGGCCCAGCAGATACTGCTTGACCGCGTCGACGCTGGTTTCGCTATACGTCATCTTGCTTGCAAGCCGCGCTCAGGGGGAGTGAGGCCATCGGGCCGCAGTGACGGCCTGCCAACAGCGTGCTCTGCCTTCAGTCTTCCGGCCTCAAGCCTCAAGCCGAAGCCTTCTTCTTTGCGGACTTCTTCTTCTTCTTCTTCGAAGCTTTCTTCTTCCCGGCCTTCTTCTTTGACGACTTCTTCTTCGCCGCCTTCTTCTTGGATGCCTTCTTGCCCGCCGCCTTCTTGCCGCCGGCCTTCTTCTTGCCGAACTTGCCGCGACGGCCCTTGGGCGGGGCCTCGGCGAGCATCTTCTGGCATTCCTCGAGCGACAGCTTCTCCGGCTCCTGGTCCTTGGGCACGCTGGCGTTGCGCTTGCCGTCGGTCACGAACGGACCGTAGCGACCCTTGAGCACCTGGATGCCCTCGTCGGAAAACTGCTGGATGATGCGCTCTTTCATGCGCTGCTTGTGTTCGGCCACGAGTTCCAGGGCCTGCTCGAGGGTAATCTCGTGGGGATCGTGCTCCTTGAGCGAGACGAAATTGCGCTGGCCGTACCGCACGTAGGGGCCGAAGCGGCCGATGTTGGCCTGAACCGGCTCGCCCTCGGGCGTCTCGCCGAGATTGCGCGGCAGCTTGAACAGCTCCAGCGCTTCCTCGAGGGTGATCTTGTCCATCTTCTGGCCCGGGCGAAGCCCGGCGAACTGCGGCTTTTCCTCGTCTTCGGCGGCGCCGATCTGGGCGAAGGGGCCGTAGCGGCCCAGGCGTACGATCACCGGCTTGCCGGTCTTGGGATCGGTGCCGAGCTCTCGCGCCTGCTGGGCTTCCTTGCGGCTGACCGTCTCGTCCTTTTCCTTGACCCGGTCGATGAACGGCTGCCAGAACTCCTCGAGCAGGGGCACCCAGTCGTGCTCGCCGCGCGAGATGGCGTCGAGTTCGTCCTCGAGCCGGGCGGTGAAGTCGTAGTCGACGTAGCGGTCGAAATGCTGAGCCAGGAACTTGGCCACCACCAGGCCGGTGGAGGTCGGGATGAAGCGGCGATTGTCGAGCTCGACGTACTCGCGATCCTTGAGCGTCTGGATGATCGACGCGTAGGTCGACGGCCGACCGATGCCGTACTCTTCCAGCGCCTTGACCAGGCTGGCTTCGGAGTAGCGCGGCGGCGGTTCGGTGAAGTGCTGTTCCGGGCGGATCGCGATCAGCGGGATCTCGTCGCCCTCGTTGATTTCCGGCAGGCGCGTGTCCTGTTCCGCGCGCGAATCCCGGTAGACCTTCAGGAAGCCGGGTTCGATCAGGGTCGACCCCGAGGCGCGGAAGGTCGTGTTGCCGACGTCGAATTCGGCGCTGACGGTGTCGTAGACCGCCGGGATCATCTGGCTGGCCACCGCGCGGTTCCAGATCAGCTCGTAGAGCCGGTACTGGTCGTCGCTGAGGTGGTTCCTGAGCTTGATCGGCGTGAGCTTCGCCGAGGTCGGCCGGATGGCCTCATGCGCCTCCTGGGCGTTCTTCGACTTCGACTGGTAGAAGTTGGGCTTCTCCGGCGCCAGCTTCTCGCCGAACTCCGAGGCGATGGTCTGGCGGATCTCGTTGATCGCCTCGCCGGCCAGCGAAACCGAGTCGGTTCGCATATAGGTGATCAGGCCCTGGTTGCCGCCGCCGGTGTCGATGCCCTCGTAGAGCTGCTGGGCGATGCGCATGGTGCGCTGCGTGGTGAAGCGCAGGCGCCGCGCGGCTTCCTGCTGCAGCGTGGAGGTGATGAACGGCGGCTGCGGCCGGCGGCGTCGCTGGCTCTTCTTGACCCGCGCGACCTTGAAGCGCCCGCTGGCGGCTTCCTCGATCTGCTTCTTCAGCCGGGTCGCCTGATCCTCGTTGTTGATGTCGAACTGCTCGAGCTTGTTGCCGTCGAGCTTGACCAGGTTGGCGCCGAAGGCGTCGTCCTCGTTCTTGCCCAGGTCGGCCTCGATGGTCCAGTATTCCTGCGGGTCGAATTTCTCGATCTCTTCCTCGCGCTCGACGATCATGCGCAGGGCCGGCGACTGCACGCGCCCGGCCGACAGGCCGCGGCGAACCTTCTTCCACAGCAGCGGCGAGAGATTGAAGCCCACCAGGTAGTCCAGGGCCCGGCGCGCCTGCTGCGCGTCGACCAGGGAATCGGCCAGGTCGCGCGGCTCCTCGAGCGCCTTCTTGATGGCGCGTTCGGTAATTTCGGAGAACACCACGCGCTTGACGGGTTTGCCGGAGTTGACGCCGCGTTGCTTGAGGATCTCGGCAATATGCCAGGAGATCGCCTCCCCCTCGCGGTCGAGGTCGGTCGCGAGATAGACCGCGTCGGCCTTCTTGGCCTCCGAGACGATCTTGTCGACGTGCTTCTTGTTGCGCTCGATGATGTCGTAGCGCATGGCGAAGCCGTGCTCGGGATCGACCGCGCCCTCCTTGGGCACCAGGTCGCGCACGTGCCCGTAAGAGGCCAGTACCTTGAAATCGGGTCCGAGGTACTTGTTGATGGTGGTCGCCTTGGCCGGCGATTCGACAATCAGCAGATTTTTTGACATTCGAGCTTGCTTGGTTGGGACGCGGCCGCAACGGCGGCAGCGGCGATGATCGGTTGTTGCGCCTGCAACAACGAGGATATTCAGGGTGGCGGGTCGACGGCTGCAGATCTTCCGACCGGCCGTTTTCCAGATGCCTCCCTCAGTGCCGGTACTCTCCCTCCTCATCGAACATGAGGTCTTCCATCCAGGCGTAATTCGCTTCCTGGCCGGGCTGGTTGAACAGGACCATCAGGATCACCCACTTGACGTCTTCGAGGCTGATGTCCTCGGTCTCCAGTGCGGCGAGCCGGTCGATCACCATTTCCCGCCGAAGCGGGTCGAGCACCCCGACGTTTTCAAGGTACAGGATGAATCCGCGGGCGTTGACGTCCAGCCGCCGGCTCTCGTCGTCGGTGAAGACCCGGATGGGATTGCTCTCGTGGCCGCCGAGCTCCGGCAGCTTGCGCTGCTCGGCCAGCCCGTCGAGCCAGTTGAACGCGCGATCGATCTCTCCGCTGGAGAAGCCGGCTTCCTCGAGGCTCTCGCTGAGCGACTCGCGGTCGGGCTCTTCTTCCGGTTCGTCGTAAATGTAGTTCTCGAACAGGTACATCAGCAGGTCGAGCACGTTTTCCTTCATTCAGTTCCTTCCTCAGGCGTTGCGACTGTAGCGTCCGCCGGCGTGAGCGCTGACTTTCCCGTCCAGTTCCAGCATCAGCAACATCGAGGATACCGCCGCGGGCGTCAATTGTGAACGCTCGATGATCCGGTCGAACGGGGTGGGGTCGAATCCGACCGCTTGGAGCAGTCGCTCGTATTCGGGGTCACTGTCCATATGCGGTGATTCGCCCGATTCCTCAAGTCCGGCCGGCGAAGCCGTCGGCCGGGGCTCGAGCAGGTTCTCGATTTCGCCTGCCAGTTCGCGCGCCAGAGGGGCCAGGTCCTCGACCACCTCGTCGGCGGTTTCGACCAGCCGGGCCCCGTCCCGGATCAGACGATGGCAGCCGCGGGAGAGGGGATTGTGCACCGAACCCGGGATCGCGAAGACTTCCCGCCCCTGCTCGTTGGCCAGCCGGGCGGTGATCAGCGAACCGCTCTTGATTCCGGCCTCGACGACGAGCACGCCCAGGCTCATCCCGGAGATGATGCGGTTGCGCGCCGGGAAATTTCCCTTGAGCGGGCCGATCCCCGGCGGAAACTGGCTCACCAGCGCGCCGGAGCGCGCGATGCGGCCGGCCAGGTCGCGATGACGGGCGGGGTAGACCTTGTCCAGGCCAGTGCCCGCCACGGCAATCGTGGCGCCCCCGGCGTCCAGGCACCCGGCGTGCGCCATGCCGTCGACGCCTTCGGCCAGGCCGCTGGTGATCACGAAGCCCGCCCGGGCCAGGGTCTTGGCGAAGGAGCGCGCGTGGTCGAGCCCGCCGCTGGTGGCGTTTCGGCTGCCCACAATGGCGATCTGCGGGGCGACCAGGGTGTCGGGTTCGCCGGCCACGAACAGGGCGACGGGGGCATCGGGAATGCGCTTGAGCAGGGGCGGGTAGAGCGCATCGTCGCGGGTAATCAGCCAGCGCCGCTCACCCGAAAGCCACTCCAGGCAGCGCGCCAGGCGGTCCTGGTCGGGCCGGCGCAGTTGCTCGATGTGACGGTCCGAAAGTCCGCATTCGCGCAGCGTCCGGTCGTCGGCGCCGTGCCATTCGATGGGGCTGGCGAAGCGTTCCTCGAGGCCCGCGATGCGTTTTGGGCCGAGCCCGTCGACGAGGACGAGGCTCAGCCACTCGCGGGCTTGCTCCGGAGCGGGCACGGCCCGCCGGTCAGAGGCTTCGGTCGGGGTGCGCGAGGACGTCGTCGACCTGGATGGTGTTACCGCTGCCCTCGAGCACGATGGCATAGCTGACGTGCTCGAACGGGCGGAAGACCATGATTCGGCCGGCGAATTCGTCGGGCAGGTCCACGTAGCGCTTTTCGGGCTCGCGGAATGCGGCTCGACTCATCAGCGGGTAGCGCTCGTCGCGAATGGTTTCGCCGGGCCGGAACGCCGAGAAGGTGTGGCCGGCCTGAATGCCCTGCGCCGTGCCGAGGTTGATCGCCACCACCTGGTAGTGACCCGCGCCGTAGCTGCTGCCGGTGATCGCGATCACGCGGCCGTCCTCGGGGATCTCGTCCATCGCCCGCGGGTGGAAGGAGGCGTCGTAGACATGATCGTGGACGGGCAGGACGAAATCGCCCTCCATCGTTTCGCGGCGTCCGGAGAGGATTTCGACTATAGCCGGATCACCGGTCCTGACCACGCGGCCGCGGGCGGTTTCCCAAAGCTCGTAGCCGATGACCGGGTAGTTGTAGCGGTCGATCTGGCCGATGGTCGACTTCCACAGGGCGCTGGCCGGGCGCAGTTCGGCCCGGACCTGGCCCTCGTGCTCGATCATCTTCTTGTTGATGCGAACGTCGCTGTTCGGGTTGGCGCTACGATCCTCGAACATGTAGTTGACCCGGGCCAGGACCACTTCGTCGCCGGTTTGCGCGCCTTCGAGGCCGCGCACGTAGGTCCGGTCGCCCGGGCCCGCGAGCACACGCTGCTCGTTGTTGGCGATGACGTAGGGCAGTTGCTCGTACTCTTCGGCCGAGACGATACGGGGCGCCTCGAGGAAGGTTTCAACCGCGTCGAGCGGAATCGTGGAAATCGGGCCGTCGATCGGCTCGCGCCGCACATCGGGCGAGAGGCGGCGAACCGAGTCATTGACCATCAGGCGTGGTTCGCCGTCGATGAAGACCAGCGAGATCACGTCGCCCGGATAGATCAGGTGCGGATTCTCGATTTGCGGGTTGGCGTCCCAGATCGCCGGCCATTGCCACGGCCGGGTCAGGAAACGACCAGCGATGTCCCAGAGCGTGTCCCCCTCCTGCACGACATACTCACGCGGGTGATCCTCGCGCAGTTCCACGTCCTGAGCCTGTACAGTGAACGCCGCCAGTACAATAGCGGTCAGAAATACTAAGCGTTTCACGGAGCGACTCCCTCCAGCAATGCCCACAGGCTTGATTTTTCGCAGACTATCATAAACATTACCATTGCAAAACGCACGTTTAAGCGGTTTTCTTAAATTCTCATGTCAAAACTCAAGATTCTCGAATATCCCGATCCGCGCCTCCGGCACGTCGCCCGACCGGTGGATTCCGTAGGCGAGCGCGAGCGCAAGCTGGCCGAAGATATGCTCGAGACCATGTACGACGCCCGCGGAATCGGGTTGGCCGCCACGCAGGTGGCCGAGGACATCCGCGTCGTCGTCATGGACCTCAGCGAGGAGCGGAACGAACCGCGGGTTTTCATCAATCCGGAGATCGTCGACCGCAGCGGAAGCCAGTCCTACGAGGAGGGCTGCCTGTCGGTGCCGGGCTTCTACGCCGAGGTCACGCGTGCCGACAAGGTGAGTGTCCGCGCCCTCGACATCGACGGTAAGCCCTACGAACTCGACGCCGACGGCCTGCTGGCGGTCTGCATCCAGCACGAGATCGATCATCTCGACGGCAAGATGTTTATCGACTACCTCTCGCCGCTGAAGCGTCGCATGATCGGCAAGAAGCTGCGCAAGCAGCAGAACAGCCGCGAAAAAGCCACGGCTTGATCGGCCGGAGCGGATATGCGAATCGTTTTTGCCGGCACACCGGCGTTCGCGGTGCCGGCGCTGCGGGCGTTGCTCGAAAATCCCGACTGGCGCCCCGTGGCCGTGCTTACCCAGCCCGACCGCGGCGCCGGTCGTGGCCGCAAGTTGCGCTTCGGGCCCATCAAGCAGCTGGCCGTCGATTCCGGAGTCGATGTGCTGCAACCGCGCTCCCTGAAGAATGAAGAAGCACGGGCAGAACTGGCCGGATACCGACCCGACCTGCTGGTGACGGCCGCCTACGGCCTGCTTCTCCCCCCTGAGGTGCTCGACATGCCGGCCCACGGCTGCTGGAACCTGCATGCCTCCCTGCTGCCGCGCTGGCGGGGCGCCAGCCCCATCAACCAGGCCATTCTCGCCGGCGACGCGGAGACGGGCATTTCCCTGATGCAGATGGATGCAGGACTCGATACCGGCCCCGTGATCGTGCGGCGCGCCACCTCGATCGGACCCGAAGAGACGGCCGGTGAACTGCACGACCGGCTCGCGGAGATGGCCGGGGAGATCCTGGGCGACGCCCTGGAGCGTCTCGACGACGGCAGCCTGCCGGCCGCCGTGCCGCAGGACGAGGCCCTGGCCACGCGTGCGCCCCTGATCGACAAGGGCGACGCACGGCTCGACTGGAATCGCCCGGCCGAGGAGCTGGCGCGCATGGTGCGGGCTTATCACCCCTGGCCGATCGCGTTCGGCGAGATCGAGGGCACGACCTGGCGGATTCACCGTGCCCGGGCCGGCGAGGGCAGCGCTCCCGCCGGTGAGGTCCTCGCCGATCGCGGCCCGGAGGTGCTGGCCGTGGGCTGCGGCCTTGGCGTACTCGAAATTCTCGAGCTGCAGGGACCCGGCCGCAAGCCGGTGGCCGCACGGGACTGGTTCAACGCGCGGCGCGGCCGGCGTTAGGCCGGTTGCCGCGGTGCTACGGCCATGACGCGTGACGGATCGCAGCCGAGGGCGGTTGCCGCACAGGCCGCGCAGGCGGTGCTCGATCGGGGACGCGCCCTGGACACGGCCCTGCCGCCCCTTCTCGAGCGCCTCGATGATTCGCGTGATCGTGCGCTGGCCAGGCGACTGGTCAGCGGCGTGATGCGCGAGTGGCCGGCGCTGGACTGGTTGGTCGGCGCGCTGGTCGACAAACCGCTCAAGGGCCGCAATCGCCTGCTGCACTTCCTTCTGGCCGTGGCGCTGCACGAGTTGCGCGACGGTCGCGAGCCCGACCATGCGATCGTCCACGCCGCGGTGGCCGCCGCCCGTTCCCTGCGGGGGCAGCGCCTGACCGGGCTGGTCAACGGTGTGCTCAGGGCGTTCGGGCGTCGACGCGAGGCATTGCTTGGAGCCCTGCCAGATACGCCCGTCTTTCGTTTCGGCTATCCAGGCTGGCTGATCAAGCGCGTCGAGTCCGACTACGGCGACGGCGCGCCGGCCATCCTGGCGGCAGGCAACGAGCCGCCGCCGCTTTGGCTGCGCGTCAATCGACGACGCATTGCGCCCGAAGACTACCGCGAGCTGCTCGAGCAGGCCGGATTCGAGGCGCATGCTGCCGGCGGCTTTCCCGACGCGCTGCGTCTGGCCGAGCGCGCCGCGATCAGCGCCCTGCCGGGCTTCGACGACGGACTGGCCTCGGTGCAGGACGGGGCTGCGCAGCTGGCCGCCGATTATCTCGACCTGCACGACGGGCAGCGCGTGCTCGATGCCTGCGCCGCGCCCGGAGGCAAGTCGGCCCACATCCTTGAAAGACGCGATGTGGATCTGACGGCGCTGGATATCGACGGCGAGCGACTGTCCCGGGTCGGCAACGGCCTCGATCGCCTCGGCCTGGACGCCCGGTTGGTCACGGGCGATGCCGCGCATCCCGACGATTGGTGGGACGGGAGGCGCTTCGATCGGATCCTCATCGACGCGCCTTGTTCGGCCACCGGCGTCATCCGGCGGCACCCCGACATCCGCTGGTTGCGTCGCGACGAGGACATCGACCGGCTCGCCACCCTCCAGGGCACGATCCTCGACGCCTTGTGGCCGCTACTCGAGCCGGGCGGTATCCTTGTCTATGCGACCTGTTCGCTCTTGAGGGTCGAAAACGACGAACAGGCCCGCGCCTTTCTGGAGCGCCATGCAGATGCCCGCGAAATCGAAAACGCCGACATGCCCGGTCGGCCGGCCAGGCCGGGTCGCCAGATTCTGCCTGGCGAGCATGGCTGCGATGGTTTTTATTACCTTGCCGCTCGCCGGCTGCCGGAGTGAGCGCGAGGGCGACTGGCGGGTCGAATTCATCCAGCCGCGCCTGGCCTGGACGCGAGAAGGACTGGATTTCGTCGCCGGCGTCGATCTCGATCCCAGTCCGGCCATGCTCGAGGCGCTCGACCGCGGCGTGAGCGTGACGTTCCTGATTGCCCTTCGCGCCTCGTCCGGCCAGGTGTGGCTGCCCGGACTGGACGAACGCCGACGCCATCGATTCCGGATCAGCTACCTGCCCCTGAGCCGTCATTACCAGCTCGAGGACCTGCACAACGGCACGCGTTCGACGTATCCGCGGCTGAACATGCTCGTGCGGTCCTTGCGCGAGGCGCGTTCCTGGAGCATTCCGCTTGCGCCCGGTGAGGCGGTTTCGGTCGTGCGCGCGCGCATCCAGCTCGACCGCACGCGCCTGCCGTCGCCGATGCGCCTGCCGACCTGGTTCGAGCCGCAGTGGCACCTGGTCAGCGAGTGGCGGGAACTGACGCCGCCGCCGCGGGAGATGGCCGATGATCGGTAGAAGGGGGCGGCTGCGCATCCTGCGCGCGATTCCCATCGCCGCCGTGCTGGTCCTGCTGCTTTCGGCCCTGTACCTGGTCTCGACCGTCGAGCAGGAAGCCACCCAGCTCGGCCGCCTGGCGCAGTGGATCTTCGCGCTGACCGGCGTGGCCGTGCTCGTGCTGCTGGGCGTGATCGTCGGCCGGGCCGTGCGCCTGTTCCGGCGCCTGAGGAGCGATGAGCCGGGTGCCCGCCTGACGGCTAGGCTGGTGGCGGTCTTCGTGGCGCTGACGCTGCCGCCGGTGGTCATTCTCTACCTGTTCGCGATCCAGTTTCTCAGCGACACGATCGACGGCTGGATGGACACCCGCGCCGAGCAGGCCCTGGCCGACTCGATCGAACTGGGGCAGATGTTCCTCGAGCTGCGTACCCGCGACGTGCGCGACGAAATCGGCCGCCTGGCCGATCAGCTCGACACCGGCGACGAGGATCGCCTGTTCCGCCAGCTGCTCCGGCACGTTTCCAGCGCCGGGCCGACCGATCTTTCCGTGGTCGACGCATCCGGCTCCTCGACGGTCAGCGCGAGCATCGACCCGGGTCGCATCCTGCCCGAGAGACCGGGTGATTTCGCCCTGAGCCAGGCGCTGCAGGACGAGGAGTATGCGGCGGCCGAGCCGACCGAGGACGGCATCCGCATCCGGGTCCTGCACAGCCTGGGCAACCGGACCCTCGGCGGCGACACCCTGCTGCTGCAGGCCATCTATCCCCTGCCTGAAGCCTTCAGTGACCTCGCCGGGCGAATCGAAAGCGCCTACCACCGTTACCAGAACGTCGCCTACCTGCGCGTGAGGCTGCAGCAGAGCCTGATCCTGATCCTTTCGTTGGTGCTGTTGCTGACCGTCCTGCTGGCGATGCTGCTGGCCTTCAACGCCGCGCGCCGGCTGACGCAGCCGATCCGCGAACTGGCCCAGGCCACCGAAGAGCTCGCTGCAGGTCGCTTCCCCGGAGACCTGGAAGTGACCAGCCGCGACGAACTCGGTTTCCTCGTCGGCTCCTTCAACACCATGACCCGCGAGCTTGCCAGCAGCCGCCAGCAGCTCGAGGCCCAGCGGCGCTATCTCGAGATCGTGCTGGGCCGCCTGTCGGCCGGCGTGCTCGCCATCGACGGCGACGATCGTATCAGCGCCTTCAACGACTCTGCTTCGCGCATTCTCGGCCTGGATGCCGACGCCGACAGCGGGCGCAAGCTCTCGGAAGTGGCGGAGCAGCGTCCAGAGCTGGCCCCGCTGGTCGAGCTGATCGTCGAGCGCCACGCCGCGCCGGGCGCCGACTGGCGCCAGGAGATCAAGCTCGGCACCGCCGAGCAGCCCCTGGTGCTGGTCTGCCGCGGCTCGGACCTGCCGGCCGAAACCGGTGGCCACGTGGTGGTCTTCGACGACGTCACCGTGCTCGACCAGGCGCAGCGCGAAGCCGCCTGGGCCGAGGTGGCGCGGCGCCTGGCGCACGAGGTCAAGAACCCCCTGACGCCGATCCAGCTCGCGGCCGAGCGCCTGGCCTGGAAGCTCGAACCCGCCCTGGAGACCGACCAGCGCGATCTGCTCAAGCGCGCGACCACGACCATTCGCGCCCAGGTCGACGCCCTTCGCCGCCTGGTCGACAACTTCGGCGACTACGCGCGACCGGCACGGCTCAAGGCCGAGCAAGTCGACCCGAGGCGAATCATCAACGAAGTCGTGGATCTCTATGCCAGCGGCAATATGCCCATCCACTTCGACGTCAGCGCACCCGCTTCGCCGCTGCCCCTGACCGCCGACCCCGGCCAGCTCAGGCAGTTGCTGATCAACCTGGTGCGGAATTCGCAGGAAGCTCACCCCGAAGGCCAGCCGCGGATCGTCATCGAGCTGGCTGCCGCGAGCCGCCAGGGCAGTGACGGGGTCGAGCTGGTCTTGCGCGACGACGGACCCGGCTTTTCCACCGACGTGCTGGCTCGGATCTTCGAGCCCTATGTCACGACCAAGCCGCGCGGTTCGGGCCTCGGGCTGGCGATCGTGCGACGCATCGTCGAGGATCACGGCGGCAACATCTCGGTGGCCAACGCCGAGGATGGCGGCGCAGAGGTCCGGATCTGGCTTCCCGGCGGGTGATCGCTTGCTCGCTGGGGTATCCTCTCCTACCCCAATCGGTGCGAAAATGAATCCATGAGTAGTGCGCGCATCCTGATCGTCGACGACGAGCCGGACATCCGCGAGATGATCGGCGAGATCCTCCGAGATGAGGGCCACGAGATCACCGACGCCGGCAATGCCGCCGAGGCGCGCGAGCGCCTGCGCGAAGCCGCGCCGGACCTGATCCTGCTCGACGTGTGGATGCCCGACACCGACGGCATCAGCCTGCTGCGCGAATGGCGCGACGCGGGCGTGCTCAAGTGCCCCGTGGTCATGATCTCCGGCCACGGCTCGGTCGAGACCGCCGTCGAGGCGACGCGCCTGGGCGCCTTCGATTTCATCGAGAAGCCCGTGTCGATGGCGCGGCTGATGGTGACCATCGAGAACGCGCTGGAGGCCGGGCGACTCAAGCGCGAGAATGAGGGGCTCAAGCGTAACCAGCCGGCCGTGCTCGAGCCGCTGGGGCGTTCGGCCGTGGTCCAGCAACTGCGGCAGCGACTCGAGCGCGTGGCCCAGCACGAGGCCCCTGTATTGATTGCCGGCGAGCCGGGCGTGGGCAAACAGGAGGCCGCACGCTGGATCCATGCCCACTCCCCGCGCAGCGAAGGGCCTTTCGTCAGTGCCGCCACCCGCGTCGACAGTGCGTCATTCAAGACCATGCTGCTCGGCGAGAACGGCAGCGACGGCCTGCTCGCCGAAGCGCAGGGCGGCGTGTTGTTCATCGACGACGTCTCACGCCTCGACCGGGGTGCCCAGACGGTGCTCCTGAAGGTCCTCGAGGCCGGGCGGATCGATCCCGAGCAGAGCGATAGCACCGCACTCGACCTGCGCGTGATCGCCGGCACCAGCCAGCCGCTGGAAAAGCTGGTGCGCGACGGTCGCTTCGACGAGTCCCTGTTCTACCAGCTCAACGTCCTGCCGCTGGAGATTCCGCCGCTGCGCGAGCGCCAGGAAGACGTCCCCGACCTGGTGCGTTTCTACGCCGAGTATTACCCGGGCCGCGACGGCACCCCTTACCGGCATTTTCCGGTCGCCGTGCAAAACCGGCTTCGCCAGTACCACTGGCCCGGCAATCTCAGGGAACTGCGCAACCTCGTGCAGCGCCTGCTGATTCTCGGCGGCGGAGAGGAAGTGACCGTAGCCGAGGTCGAGGAGGCACTGGCGCAGTCCGACACCGGGGAGACCGTGGGCGACCGGAAAATGCCGGCGCTCTACAATATGCCCCTGCGCGAGGCCCGCGAGGAATTCGAGCGACAGTACCTGACTTTCAAGCTGCAGTCGGTCGAGGGCAGCGTGGGCAAGCTGGCCGAAATCGTCGAGATGGAGCGCACCCATCTCTATCGCAAGCTCAAGCAGCTGGGCATCGACCCGAAACAGTTCTAGATCCCGCAAGGGGAAAGAGCCATGCAGATCATCATTCTCGGCGCAGGGCAGGTGGGGACCGGCATGGCCCGGAGCCTGTCGGCCGAGGACTTCGACATCACCGTGGTCGACACCGACCCCGAGCGCCTGCGCGAGCTGCAGGAAAAGCTCGATATCCGCACGGTGCTCGGCCACGCCGCCCACCCGGAGACGCTGATCCGCGCCGGCATCGAGGATGCCGACCTGCTGATCGCGCTGACCAATTCCGACGAGACCAACATGGTTGCCTGCCAGGTGGCCTACTCGCTGTTCAACACGCCGACCAAGGTCGCGCGCGTTCGGGCCAGCGACTACCTGGCGCACCCGGAGCTGTTCAACCGCGAAAACACGCCCATCGACGTGCTGATCAGCCCCGAGGGCCTGGTCACCGACCACATCCAGCGCCTGATCGACTACCCGGGCGCCCTGCAGGTACTCGATTTCGCCGACGGTCGCGCCCAGCTGGTCGGCACCCGCGCCTTCCACGACGGCCCCTTGGTGGGGCATGAACTGCGCGCGCTGCGCGACAAGCTGCCCAAAGACGTCGACGCGCGCGTGGCCGCGATCTTCCGCAACGACGAGCCCATCATTCCCGAGGGCGATACCGTCATCGAGGTCGACGACACAGTCTTCTTCCTGGCCGCGCGCAACGACATCCCGGTGGTGATGCGCGAACTCAGGCGAATGAGCGAACCCGGCCACCGCATCCTGCTCGCCGGCGGCGGCAACATCGGCGCCAGCCTGGCGCGCCGGCTCGAGCGCAGCCATCACGTCAAGCTCATCGAGCGCGATCCCGTTCGCGCCGAGCGCATCGCCGAAGACGTCGACACCGCGATCGTGCTCGTCGGCGATTGTGCCGACGAAGACCTGCTGCACGAGGAGGGCATCGACGAGACCGACGTCTACTGCGCCCTGACCAACGACGACGAGGCCAATATCCTCTCGTCGATGCTGGCCAAGCGCATGGGCGCCGACAAGGTCATCACCCTGATCAACCGCCCGGCCTACGTCGACTTGGTCGAATCCGACCGCATCGACGTGGCGGTCAGCCCGCAGCAGGTCACCATCGGGGCGCTGCTGACGCATATCCGCAAGGGCCATATGGTGCGCGTGCATTCGCTCAGGCGCGGCGCGGCCGAGGCGATCGAGGCGGTCGCCCACGGCACGCCGGGGCAGTCCAAGGTGGTTGGCAAGCGCATCGATGAGATCGACCTGCCGCCGGCAACCACCATCGGCGGCATCATTCGCGGCGAGCAGGTGATCATCGCCCACCACGACGTGGTCATCGAGACCGACGATCACGTCATCCTGTTCGTGGCCGACCAGCGTTCCATTCGCCGCGTGGAGCGCCTGTTCGCCGTCGAAGCCGTATTTGTCTAGCGCCGGCGTCATGCAGTTTCGCGCCTACGCACCGGTCCAGCGCATCGTCGGCGTCCTGCTGGTCTTCCTGAGCCTGGGGTTCCTGCCGCCGTTGCTGTTCGCGATGTTCAGTCACGACGGGACCTTCAGCGCATTTGCCGTGAGTCTGTTGGTGGTCGCCGTTGCCGGCGTGGCGCTCTACCTGCCGGTCCGGCGCTCCCACCGGGATCTGAGAATCCGCGACGGCTTCCTGGTGGTGGTGGCCTGCTGGGCCGCCGTCTGCCTGGCCGGGGCGGTGCCCTTCGTGCTGGCGATCGATGCCAGCATCGCCGACGCGGTCTTCGAATCGACATCGGGCCTGACCACTACCGGGGCCACCGTGTTCACCGGCCTGGACGACATGCCGATCTCGATCCTGTGGTATCGGCAGCAGCTGCAGTGGATGGGCGGTCTGGGGATCATCGTCCTGGCCGTGGCCATCCTGCCCATGCTGCGCATTGGCGGGATGCAGGTCTACAAGGCCGAGGTCACCGGCCCGGTCAAGGAAAGCCGGCTGACGCCACGCATTGCCGAGACGGCCAAGGCCCTGTGGCTGATCTACATCGGCCTCACCGTGCTGTGCGCCGCCGCCTACTGGGCTGCCGGAATGTCCCTGTTCGACGCCGTCGGGCACAGTTTCTCGACCATCGCGACGGCGGGCTTCTCCACCCACGACGCTTCGATCGGCTACTTCGACAGCGCGCTGATCGACTGGCTGGCCGTTTTCTTCATCCTGGTCGCCAGCCTCAACTTCGGCCTGCACTACCTGGCCCTGCGTCGCGCAACGGCCCAGGTTTACCTGCGCGATCCCGAACTGAAGCTCTTCGTGCTGCTGCTGCTGATCATTTCCGCGGCAGCGACGCTCCTGCTTTGGCAACTCGACGTCTATCCCTCGTTTTGGGAATCGCTGCGGCACGCCGTCTTCCAGTCGATTTCCTACATGACCACCACCGGATTCGCCACGGCCGAGGTCTACAACTGGCCGGGCACCCTGCCGCTGTTGCTCTTGCTGATCAGTGCTTTCGGCGGCTGCGCCGGGGCGACCACCGGCGGCTTCAAGATCATCCGCGTCTACCTGCTCACCAAGCAGGGAATCCGAGAGCTCAAGCGCTTGATTCATCCGCGCTCGGTGGTACCCCTCAAGCTCGGCGGCCGCACGCTCAACCAGGAGGTGGCGAACGCGGTGTGGGGCTTCGTTTCGCTCTACATCCTCTGCGTGGTCGTGCTTACGCTGATCGTCTCGGGTATCGAGCACGATCTAGTGACCGCTGTTTCGATCGTGTTCTCCTCGCTCAACAACCTCGGCCCGGCCCTGGGCGAGGCCGGCGCCAACTACGGCGGCCTGGCCGACGCCACCAAATGGATCATGAGCTTCGCCATGCTGCTCGGCCGCCTGGAGATCTTCACCATCCTGGTCCTGCTCACGCCGACCTACTGGAAGCACTGACAGGATGTTGACTCGTTCGCTGGTTGGCTGGTTAGCTAGTTGAACAAGCCAACAAGCCAACAAGCCAACAAGCCAACAAGCCAACAAGCCAATAGTCGAAATGAATCCCGAAGCCATCGAAAAAATGATCGAAGACGGCCGCGACACCTACGAGTCGCGGCTGGCGGCCGGGCAGGCGCGGCTGAAGGCCGGTGATGTCCCGGAAGCGATCGCGCACCTGGAAAAGGCCACCGGCCATGCGCCCGAGCACACCATGGCCTGGCAGGAGCTGGGCAAGGCCCTCAACGAGGCGGGTCAGCCCGAGGCCGCCCGCAAGGCCTGGGAAAAGGGGCTGGAGGCGGCGCAGGCCAACGGCGACAAGCAGGCCGAGAAGGTTTTGGGGGTCTTTCTCAAGCGCCTGGAGCGCTGAGCGATCACTCTTCCTTGAGGACGTCGCCGGGACGCAGGCGTGCTGCAGCGAGGGCCGGCTGCGCACTAGCCAGGAGCAGGATGCCCAGCAGCCCGGCGGCGACCGACAGCGCGACCAGTGTCGGCGAGACGTCGTCGATGAGGTAGCGATCGACCAGCCAGGTGGTGCCGATCAGGCCCAGCAGGCTGCCTACGACCAGTCCGGGCAGTCCCAGTTTCAGGCCCTGCAACAGAACGCGTCGCCGAACGGCGGCCGGCCCCGCGCCCAGCGACATGTGGATGGCCGTTTCCCGCCTTCCGGAATCGACCAGGAAGCGTTGCATGGCGAAGAAGCCGAACGCGGACATGAGCACGATGACGGCTCCGAACAGCACCGTGATGCGGGTCCGCGCCCGGTCCCTCTCGGTCAACTGCGCCATGATCTCGGTCAGCGGGCGAACGCTGACCACCTTCAGTTCGTCGAGGTGGGTGGTGAGCGCCTCGTCGATTTCCCGCTTCACGAGGGCTTCGTCGACATCGCCCCTGACGAGGCCCGCGTTCATGAACCCGGCGAAGCCCATGGCGCTTGAGAACACGAGCGGCACGGGCGGCTTTTCGGGATGTTCGTAGCGAACGTCTTCGACCACGCCGATGATGCGTGAGTCCGCCTGGCCCGCTCCCGCCTGGTCCCTGCGCAGGAAGCGGCCGATGACGTTTTCCTCGCCCCAGGCCTGGCGGACGAACTCCCGGCTGACGACCACGCCGGGCTCCGAGCCGCTCTCGAAGGTGCGGCCCTGCAGGATTTCGATGCCGAGCAGGTCGAAGAAGCCCGGTGCGACGTTGACGACTCGCGCATTGAGCGATCGCTCGCCGATGCGGAAGGTGGAAATCGCATAGGCGCGCTGCCCCGGAACCGGGGAACCAAAGCTGATCTCTTCCACGCCGGGCAGCGAGCCCAGGCGTTCGCGGGCTTCGGCCCGAAACGAGAACTTGGCTTCGTCCGGGGGCGGCTGGAAGGTTCCGGTCGGAGGCGTCTTGAATCCCAAGGTGGTCACCAGCACGCCCTCGGGGTGCAGGCCGGGGTCGCGCTGATCCAGGATCCAGAGGTGACTGAGAAATCCCACCGCCGCGGCCGCCAGCAGGCCGGTCAGGCCGAGCTGGACGAGGCCGGTCGCGTGCTGGAACAGGCCGGGCCGGGAGCTGGCGTTGCGCGCGGAATGGATCAGGCCCTGGCGCCTGAGGCGAGACAGCGGGATTGCAGCAACGATCACGCTCAGGACGATCGCGAGAAGCAGGCTGAAGGCCAGCGCGGGAGCGTTGAGCAGGGATTCGGAGAAGGAAACGCGCTCGAAGAGGCTCAGTTCACGCATGGCCGCGGCGAGCCAGAGCGAAAGGACGAGACCGGCCAGCGTGCCGCAGACGACGAGCAGCGAAGCTTCCGTGAGCAGTTGACCGGCCAGGCGCTTGCGCGACGCCCCCACCGTCTGCCTCAAGGCAAGTTCCCGGTTCCTGGCGGGAATGCGCGCGAGCAGGAACGTGCCGATATTGATCGTGGCCACCGTGGCGATCAGCAGCGTGGCCAGCAGCATCAGGGTGACCTGCTTCTGCGCGGCGAAATGCTCGTCGACGTTCCCGATCAGCCCCGGCAGCGCCACGATCTGTCCCGGCCCTGCCTCCATCGGGTTGTCTTTCTGCGGCATGTTCTGGATGAATTGGCTCAGTTCGGCCTCGGCGGATTCGACGCTGGCTTCGTCTCTCAGGCGTCCGGCCAGGCGCCAGAAAGGGATGGTCTCGTGCATCTGTTCGGGCAGCCCCTCGTGGAAATCGAGCAGAAAACGCTTGTAGGGCGCCCAGAACAACTGAGGCATTCTCCCGATTCCGCCGAAGGACTCGTCCATCACGCCCACGACGCGCCAGGTGTGGTCGTCCAGCCCGATTTCGGTACCCACCACTTCGGGGTCCGCGCCGAAGCGCTCCTGCCAGAGCCGGTGGCCCAGGACCAGCGCTCGGGCGCCCTGGCCGGCGAAGTCCTGCTCGGCCAGCCCCCGGCCGTGGAGAATGCGGGGAGTCAGGGTCTCGAAGTAGCCGGGCAGCACCGGCGCCACCGACCCCTCGATCGGCTCGCCCCGCAAGTCGACGTCCCGGATGTGGCCGAAGCTGGACTCACCCGTCAGTTGCGTGATCGTCTGCGCACCCCGGTTGAACTCGGCGACCGGCCCGGCCCCTATCAGATTGTTCTGTTCCGAGTCGAGTCGGCCGAAGGTCACCAGGCGCTTGTCGTTCTCGACGCCCCGGGAGCCCCCGGCGTGGAGTTCCGACCAGAGGGAGGACATGCCGCCGACCAGGGTCATGGCCACGGCCATGGTCAGCACCGCAAGCGCACTTTGCCATGGTGTCTTCAGGTAGAGGCGAAGGGCGTGCCGAAGGTCCAGCAGGATGCTTGCGATCATGCCGCGGCCACACCGTCGGACTCGATCCGGCCGTCCCGCAGCTTCAAGCGGCGACCCGCTCGCTCGGCATACCGGGGATTGTGCGTGACCATCACGAGCGTCGCACCACTGCCGTGCAGTTCTTCGAGCAAGTCCATGATGCGGTCCCCCGACTCGGTGTCCAGGTTGCCCGTGGGCTCGTCGGCCAGCAGAAGAGAGGGCCGCCCCACCAGCGCGCGGGCGATCGCGGCGCGTTGCTGCTGCCCACCGGAGAGCTGCGCCGGGCGATGCTCGGCGCGTTCGGTCATGCCCACCCGCGAGAGTGCTTCGTCGACGGCCTGGCGCCTGGCTTCGGAGGTCAGCCCCCCGCGGTAGAACAGCGGCAGCTCGACGTTCTCCCGAACCGACATTTCCGGAATTAGATTGAAACTCTGGAAGATGAAGCCGATCTCGCGGTTGCGCAGCCGCGCCTGCTCCTCGGCGTCGATCTCGGTTGCGGGCACGCCGGACAAGACGTATTCGCCGGCGCTGGGTTCGTCGAGCAGCCCGACAATCGCCAGCAGCGTGGACTTGCCGCAGCCTGAGGGCCCTTCGATCGCCACGTACTCCCCTTTGTCGATATCGAGATCGATGCCGGCCAGCGCATGCGTTTCCAGTTGTTCGGTGGTGTAGATGCGGCTTAGGTTGCGCAGTCGAATGAGGGGGCGGGCCGTTTCGTGCATTGGGTTTCCTCGGGGTTGGCGAGTGGGGTGTCCTATCGGATCCGGATCGTTTCCCGCGACGCGTGATCGCTCATGTCCGCAAGGATGACGCGCTCGCCGGGCGCCAGACCCTCGAGCACTTCGGCGCGCGATGGCGACACCCGCCCGATGCGCACTGTCCGGCGCTCGGCCGTCTCGTCGGGCTGCACCACAAAAAGCGTCGCGGTCCGATTGGGTTCGAGCACGTTCGAGGGGCGCGGAATGTGGATCGTCTCAGCGACGCGTTCCAGTTCGATCCGGCCGCTGATGGTCTGGTCGGGGCGGAGCCCGGGCAGGTTTTCGGAAGTCAGCTCGACGTCCACTGAAATCGTTCGGTCGGTGGCCGTCGGGTCGATGCGCACGACCCGGCCTTCGATGCGTTCGCGTCCCAGCTCGAGCGTCACGGGCAGGTCCGGCAAGACATCAGCCGCTTCGCGTTCGGGAACCTCCAGCCGGGCGATGAGGTGACTCGGGTCGACGATGCGCGCCACCAGTTCGCCCGCGACCAAGCGTTCGCCCTCGGTGACATTGACTTCCTGGACCACGCCCTCGGTGCCGGCTCGAACCTCAAGCTGCTCGACCAGGCTTTCCAGGTGAGTCACCTGATCCCGCTGGCGGGCCAGGCGGGCATCGGTCGCGCTCTGCTGGGCCGCGCGGTATTCCGGGGATCGGTCCAGCCTGGCCTGTTCGGCATCGAGCCGCTTCCTGAGCTGCGCGACCTGCAGGCGCTGGCGCTCGAGCTCGATCGTCGAGTAGACCTGTTCCTCGCTGAGTTCTTCCTGCGCCTCCAGCTCGAGCAGGGCGCCGGTGTATTCGGCCTCGGCGCTGGCCAACTGCGCGATGATGTCGAGGTGGCGGTTCTCCGCCTCGACTTCCTCCAGCGCTTCTTCGGCTTCGGCCGCGGCCAGATCCCAGCGGGCCTGAGTGAGTTCCTCTTCCAGCTCCGGGCTGCTCATGCTGATGAGTACGTCGTCGGCCGAAACCTGGTCTCCCGGCAGCACGTGCACGGCCTCTACGATTCCGTCGTTGCGGTTGGTCACGGCGCGAATCCGTGGCGCCACAAGCTGGCCGGCGGCCGACACCTCGCGCACGAACTCGCCACGCTCGGCCTGGCCGTACCACAGCCGCTCGTCATCGACGGCCGGCGGCTGGTCGAGCATGGCGAATGCCACGGCGGCGAGCAGGATGACCACCAGCAACAGAACCAACCCGGGGGCTCGCTTGAGCCACCGCCGCTTCACGGATGGTGCACGCTGGATATCCACGGTCGTTTACTGTCCCGCCGTTCGGATTGGCTTCAAGAATCGGGCCAACGCCAGTTGGAATGGAAAACATAAAGGCTAGCTTCATGATGATCAAGCAGCGCGTTCCTTGCCAGGATGCCACTGAACAGCCTTGTGTTCGAGCCGCCGACCTTGGGGCGTTATGCCTCGGTGACAAAAGCCGGGGCGGCTCTCCGTTGGAGACGAGCGCTCTCGATGAGCATTGTGGTCGGAGGGATGGTCTACCTTATGTCCCCTTGCGCCGGTAAGGCGAGGGCTGTTCGCCCGGCTGTCGGCTGAAGCGCTTGTAGCTCCACAGGTACTGGGCCGGATTGCGCCGGATTTCCTCCTCGAGCCAGCGGTGCATGACGGCCATGCCCGCAACCGGGTCGTCGTCGGCGATGGCCGGGTCGGCGGGCTCGAAGCGCAGGCGCCAACCCTTGCCGTCCGGCAGTCGCTCGGCGCTGGTGAACACCACCGCGCAGCCGGTCCGGCGCGCCAGGCGATTGACCAGGGTCATGGTCAGCGCGGGGCGGCCGAAGAAGTCCACGAAGACGCCTTCGCCCTGCTTGGGTTGCTGGTCGGCCAGCAGCCCGATGAGTTCGCCGCGCTTGAGGCCGGCCATCAGGTGGCGCATGGCGGGGCTGCCGCTGGCGACCAGCCGGGCGCCGAAGCGCTGACGGCTGTCGGTTACGCGCCGGTCGAACCCGGGCTGGCGCGGTGCCTTGTAGAGGGCGGTGATGGGGCCCTGAAGGGAAAGCCACAGCGGCAGCATTTCCCAGTTGCCGAAATGCGCCCCCACGATCAGTACGCCCTTGCCGCGTTCGGCCGAGAGGCGCACTTCATCCCAGCCTTCGACTTCGCGTACGTGACGCTGCAGCCGGTCGCCCGGCCAGTACCACACCGCGCCCGATTCCAGCACCAGGCGCATCATTTCCAAGAGATGCCGGCGATAGAGCTTCTCGCGCTCGGCCTCGCCGACTTCCGGGAAACAGATCGACAGGTTGGTACGCACCACATCGTGGCCGCGCCAGGGCGTGAAGCGCGCGATCCAGGCCATCGGTACCGCCAGCCTGTGAAGCAGGGGCAGGGGCAGCCAGGACAGGAGGTGCAGCAGGGCGACAGCGAGGCGTTCGGTCATCGTGGGTCCGGATTCACTCGAGCTCGGAGATTCGTGTGGGCGCAGGCCGGTCGCCCGTTTGCCGACCCGGCTGCGCTGGTGTAGTTTAGCTTCCGGGAAAGGGACTACGGCAGAGGAGTGTGTTCATGAAGATTCTACTGTTTGCTGCGGCGGCGTTGGCGGGTGTTCATTTCCATTCGTCGGCAAGCGCCCAGGGTGGTGACGGCTGGCCCGGTGGCTTCGCCGGTCACCTGGGACCGGCCGAACTCGTCTGGGGCATCGTTTCCAGCGGACAACCGCTGCATCGCGGTCTGGCGGTGGACTTCAAGCTGACGCTGATCGAAGACGGGCAGATGCTGGTCAACGAAGACGCCATGACGGGCCTGCCCTTCGATCAGACGCCGGAGGAACGGCAGGCGAACAACACCTCGGCGGTCATCGAGATCCCCTACGATTTGTCTGCGGCGGCGCGGAAAGATCCCGCGGGCTTCGGGGAGTTCGTCGAGTCGATCGCTTCACAACTCGAGCGCTATCGAGTCGCCGGCGATGCCGGACTTGCGGCCGAGGCCACCTGCTCGGGGCTCCGGCCGGGCGTCGAGTGGACGGCCCGCGCGACCGATGCCCGCTGCGAGCACACGCGGGTGCTGACCTATCGCTGCACGGTCACGGAGATGGACGGCCAGCGCCGGGGTACCTGGCTACGCACCGCCTCCCGGGAAGAATCCGGGGCCGGTGATCTCGCTTCCTATTGCGGGTGAATCCGCCGGAAGGTCGGGCAGCGGCATGATTGGACTGATCCAGCGCGTCAGCGAAGCCTCCGTGACTATCGGGGGCGAGACGGCGGGCCGTATCGGCCCCGGGCTCCTGGTGCTGGCGGGTTTCCGCCGTGGCGACCGTGCCGAGCGCATTCCGCGCTTCGTCGAACGGCTCCTCAACTATCGTGTCTTCGCCGACGAGAAGGGGCGCATGAACGTCAGCCTGCGCGATGCCGGCGGCGGCCTGTTGCTGGTGCCGCAGTTCACCCTGGCCGCCGACACCGACTCGGGCAACCGGCCCAGTTTCACCCCGGCCGCGCCGCCTGCAGAGGGCGAGGCCTTGTTCGGTGAACTGGTCGAGCGGGTCGAGCGGGAATGGCCGGACAGCGCCTTCGGCCGTTTCGGCGCCGACATGCAGGTGGCCCTGATCAACGACGGGCCGGTGACGTTCTGGATCGAGGTGGACTGAAGCGCCGCCTCAATCCCGGCAGGCCGTGATCGCCAGGCCCCGAAGGTCGATATGGCTGTAGTCGCCTTCCGCGTTGGTCGACAGCCGGCGCTGGGTGACCACCACCGCGTCCGCTCCCAGGGCGGCGGCTTCCTCGCGCAGATTGGCCTCGGAATGCTCCAGGCTAGCCGTCATCGCCCACTCCTTGCTCTGGCCGGAGACGGGGTTGTGGCCGTCGGTGACGCGCACCCGGCCGAGCACTTCATGCGGACAGTCCGGTACGCTGCGCAGCATCTCGATGTCGGCATGGCGCTGCTCCGGCGGAGTGGTGGCGCAGCCGCCGAGCAGGAGCAGCAAGGCTGCTGCCGGCAGGTTTGCGATCTTCATTTTCGATCCGGTCATGCTTGTGGCGCCTGTCGTGGATGGTGGCAACGCGACGGGGCAGCTTAGCGGAATCAAAGAGGACAACCAAGCGCGCGTCGTTTGTTTCAACTCCTGAGCATTCGCGCAAGCGTGTTGCGGCTGATGCCCAGGCGGCGCGCGGCCTCGGACTGGTTGCCCTCGCAGGCCGTTACCGCGGTGCGGGCCAGGCTGCGCTCGAATTGCGCCTGGAAGCGAGCGTGCAGGTCGCCTTCGCCGCCCGCCAGGCGGCGGCGCAACTCGCTGGCCATGCCCGGCGTCCAGGAAGCATCGTCTTCCCCGGCCGCCGAGGCTTCGCGGTATTCGGCGGGCAGATCGTCGATGCCGATGACTTCGCCGGGGGCGAGCGCGGCCATGGACTGGCAGAGGTGGCGCAGCTCGCGCACGTTGCCCGGCCAGGGCAGGGCGGTCAGGTGCCCGACAAGCGCCTCGTCGGCGCTGCGTTCGGGCAGGTTGAACTCGTGCGCGGCCTGGCGCAGGAAGTGATCGGTCAGTGCGGGGATGTCCTCGCGTCGTTCACGCAGCGGCGGGACTTTGAGCTCGATGACCTTCAGCCGGTGGTAGAGGTCGGCCCGGAAGCGGCCCTTGCGCACCAGCTCACCCAGGTCGCGGTGGGTTGCCGTGAGCACGCGCACATCGGTGCGAATCAGGTCGTGGCCGCCGAGGCGGTAGTACTCGCCCTCGGCCAGCACCCGCAGCAGGCGGGTCTGGAGCTTGAGCGGCATGTCACCGATCTCGTCGAGGAACAGCGTGCCGCCCTCGGCCTGCTCGAAGCGACCGGGCCGCCGCCCTTCCGCCCCGGTGAAGGCGCCCTTTTCGTGGCCGAAGAGTTCGGACTCCAGCAGGTCTTCGGGGATGGCCGCGGTGTTGATGGCCACGAAGGGCCGGTCGGCGCGCGGGGAATGACGGTGCAGGGCGCGCGCCACCAGCTCCTTGCCGGTACCCGTCTCGCCGGTGATCAGCACCGGCACGTCGCTGGCCGACAATCGGCCGATCATGCGCACCAGGTGCTGAAAGGCCGGCGAGGCGCCAATCAGATTCTCGTCTCGCCCGCCCGACTCCGTCCGGTCCGGCGCGCGTCTGAGCGCCTTGGCGACGAGGCGGCCGACCTCGTCGAGATCGAAGGGCTTGGCCAGGAATTCGAAGGCGCCGCCGCGGAACGCGCGCACGGCCGAGTCCAGGTCGGAGTATGCGGTCATGACGATGACGGGCAGGTCCTCGAAGCGCTCGCGCAGGCGCTGCATCAGGTCCAGGCCGCTCTCGCCGTCGAGCCGGACGTCGGCCATCACCAGGTCGGGCGGGCCTTCTTCCAGGGCGGCTTCCAGGCTGGCGCCGTCGGCGAAGCTGCGCACGCGCATGCGCTGGCTGTCGAAGTACTCCTCCAGCACGTAGCGGATGGCGGGATCGTCGTCGATGATCCAGATCTGGTCAGCCATCGGCGCCTTCGCGTGTCATGTGGTCGTGATCCCGGCTGGCCGGCGGCTCCAGCGGCAGGCGCACGCGGAAGCGGCTGCCCCTCTCCAGCGGTACGTATTCGACCAGGCCGCGATGAGCGCGAGCGATCTGTTGGACGATGGCCAGGCCGAAGCCGCTGCCCTGGTCGCGGCCGGAGACCAGCGGCAGGAACAGCTTTTCGCGCAGGGCTTCGGGCACGCCATGCCCGTCGTCGTCGACATCGATGCGGGCGGCGTGACCGCCGGGCCGGTCCATCAGCGGTGAACCGTGCTCGATGCGCGTCGTGAGACGAACGACGGCCGCGCCGGCCTGGGCGGCGTTGCGCAACAGGTTGAGGAAAAGCTGGTGCAGCTGGCCCTCGTCGGCGGCCAGTTCGGGAATGCTGGGGTCGAAGTCGCGCTCGACGCGCAGGCCGCCGTGCTGCTCGGCCGCCACCAGCTCGGCGGCCTGGGCGAGCACGCGGTGCAGGTTGACCGGGCCGGTGTGGCGCTGGCCGTTTCCGGCAAAGCGCTCGATCAGCGCGGTGATCCGATCGACCTCACGCTGGATCATCTCGGCGTGCCGGGTGCTGGTGTCGTCGCTTCCCCGCGCCGCGATCAGCTGGGCGGCACCGCGCACGCCCGCCAGCGGGTTGCGCAGTTCGTGCGCCAGGCGGCGGGTCATCAGCGACAGCGCCTGCTGGCGATCGGCGCGGTCGGCCATCTCTCGCTGGCGCACGCGCTCGGCAACGGGGTGGAGCTCAATCAGGATCGATTCGCCGCTGGGGTGCAGGTAGGCGTCCACGACGCCGCCGCCCTCCTCGAGCAGGGCCTCCGGCGCGTACAAAGAGCGGCCCTGGCCGCCCACACGGCGAACCCATTCGCCCAGAGCGGGGGAAATCTGGTGGATGGGGCAATGGCCCAGGCTGGCGCCGGGCGGCGCGAGCAGGGCGTTGGCCGAGCGGTTGAACCACTCGATGCGGCCGTCGGCGGCGACCCGGACCAGGCCGGTAGCCAGTTCGTCCGGATCGAACTGCCGCATTCAGCCGCCGTCGGCGGCCACCGTCGTGAAGGTGACCGGGTCGGTGGTGCCCAGCACGCGTCCCGACGGCGTCTCGAGGCGGGCAAACAGGCGGTGCTCGCCCGGTTCGGGTGCCGGGATGCTGGCGTCGAGGGAGCGCACTGGGGCGAGTTCGGCGCCGTCGAGCACCAGCACGATTTGCGCCGTCGGGGGCACTTCGATGGCGATGCCCATCGCGATCTCCAGATTGCCGCCCTCGGGGGTGAAGACGGCGCCGTCGGCCGGTTGTTCGATGCGGAAGTCCATCGATCGCGAGCCGGTGTCGGCGAGCGGATTCTCGGCCGATTCACCCAGTTCGCCCTCGAGCACGTTGAGCTCGGGCAATTCCATGGGCTCGGCGTCGTCGCTGGGCTTCTGGTCGGTGTAGGTCACGTTGCCGTTCTCGTCGACGACGCGATAGATTTCCTGAGCCGCGGCGGGCAGGGCCAGCGCCAGCGTCAGCAGGAGGAGAGTTGCGGTCGGCAGCTTGTGCATTTTTCCACCTCGGAATGACCCGTCTGTCCGACGGCTATTGTAGGAGACCCCGGCGGGTCTGCACAGGCGTCCGATCGGCGTCGGGATCGAATTGCGGGGCCGCCCGGCAGGCGGCCCGCAACTTTTCCGGTCAGTTCGAGTAGTACATGTCGAACTCAACCGGATGGGTCGACATGCGGAAGCGCGTGACTTCCTTCATCTTCAGGTCGATGTAGGCGTCGATCAGGTCGTCGGAGAACACGTCGCCGGCCTTGAGGAAATCGCGGTCGTTGTCGAGCGCTTCCAGCGCCTGGTCGAGAGCGTGGCAGACCCGCGGAATGTCGCGCTCTTCTTCCGGCGGCAGGTCGTAGAGGTCCTTGTCCATCGGCGCGCCCGGATCGATCTTGTTGATCACCCCGTCGAGGCCGGCCATCAGCATGGCGGCGAAGGTCAGATACGGGTTGCCGGCGGCATCGCCGAAGCGGATCTCGATGCGGCGGGCCTTGTCGGTGCCGACCCAGGGCACCCGGCAGGAGGCCGAGCGGTTGCGAGCCGAGTAGGCCAGCAGGACCGGGGCTTCGAAGCCCGGGACCAGACGCTTGTAGCTGTTGGTGGTCGAGTTGGCAAAGGCATTGATGGCGCGGGCGTGCTTGAAGATGCCGCCGATGTAATGCAGCGCCGTCTCGCTCAGGCCGCCGTAGCCGTCGCCGGCGAACATGTTCTTGCCGCCTTTGGAGAAGCTCTGGTGGACGTGCATGCCCGAACCGTTGTCGCCGACGAGGGGCTTGGGCATGAAGGTGGCGGTGCGGCCGTGACGATGCGCCACGTTGTGGATGATGTACTTGGTGACCAGCAGTTCGTCGGCCTTGCGCACCAGGGTGTTGAAGCGCGTGCCGATTTCGCACTGCCCGGCGGTGCCGACCTCGTGGTGGTGCACCTCGACCGGAATACCGCAGGCCTCGAGCGTCAGGCACATCAGGCTTCTCAGATCGGCCAGGCCGTCGACCGGCGGTACCGGGAAGTAGCCGCCTTTCACGCGCGGGCGATGGCCGTAGTTGCCATCGTCGTATTCCTTGTGCGTGTTCCAGGCCGCTTCTTCTGAGTCGATCGAGAAGGAAGAGCCGGAAATGTCGTTCTTCCAGCGCACGTCGTCGAAGACGAAGAACTCCGGCTCGGGGCCGAAGTAGGCCTCGTCGGCCAGGCCGGTCGACTGCAGGAAGGCCTCGGCGCGCTTGGCCAGCGAGCGCGGGCAGCGCACGTAGCCCTGCATGGTGTCGGGCTCGAGAATGTCGCAGGTGATGTTGAGCGTCGGATACTCGGCGAAGGGATCCATGTAGGCCGTGTCGGTGTCGGGCATCAGCACCATGTCGGACTCGCTGATCCCCTTCCAGCCGATGATCGACGAGCCGTCGAACATCTTGCCTTCCTCGAACAACTCCTCGTCGACGGCATGCGCCGGGATGGTGACGTGCTGCTCCTTGCCCAGGGTGTCGGAAAAACGCAGATCGACGAACTGGATTTCCTCGTCGGCGATTCGCTTGATGATGTCTTTAGCGGCCATGTCGGCTTGCTACCTCTTCGAATGTGAAAGTGAAGGATCGGCGTCCTTGATGCACGTGCCGTGCCAGCCCTGCAGGCCCGCGATTACGGGCCTGCCGAATGCACATCTGCTCAATATTTGAGCGCTTTGGGCGTGGTTTGTTCAATTCATGATCTCCTGGCTTCAGCCGGAGACCGCCGGGTTGAGCGTGTAGCTTCCCGTAATGCTGGCCCGGTCGAGAACGTGGCCCTCGATGGCCTCGACCACGTCGTGGCCCGTGAACGACTCGGGCAGGTCGAGACGCTCGGTGTCCAGGGCGTAGACGGTGAAGGCATAGTGGTGCAGCCGCTCATCGTTCCAGGGCGGGCAGGGTCCGTCGTAGCCGAAGTAGTTGCCGGCCATGTCCGGATCGCCCGCGAGGAAGTTGGTGTAGTCGTTCAGGCCCTGGCGGGCGCCCGCGGGTCCCGGCGGGTTCTGCTTGCCCTTGGGCGTGACGCCTTCGCAGCATTCCCCGGTCGCCAGCTCGGTGACGTCTGTCGGGATGTCGATCATGGCCCAGTGGCAGAAGTCCACGCGCGGCATGTCGGCCGGCAGGGTCTTGCCTTCCTGGTTGACGTCGTCGGCCTCGGACGGCACGTCGGGGTCCATGCACACGATCGCGAACGAGCGCGTGCCCTCGGGGGCGCCGGACCAGGCAAGGTGGGGGCTCAGGTTGTCCGAAAGCGCCATGTGCGACTCGGGGTCCGGTTTGGCGAAGGCAAAGCGGGGATCGATGCTCGTTCCGTCGGAAATATCGCGGGATTGAAGCTGCATTTGAACTCCTTTTCGGACTGAAGATTCCGTGTCGTTTAAGCTTACCAGCCTCACTTGAAGACTGTGCTTTCGCCCTGATGACAAAGAAGCTCCTGTTTCCGTTCCTCTTCCTGCTGCCGATTTCGGCACTTGCCGCCCCCGGTCTGTCGGACGACCTGGCGCTGGACGAGTCGGTGCCCACGCCGGCCGAAGTGCTCGGCTTCGAGCCCGGCGAGCGCCATCCGCGGCACGACCAGATCGTGACCTATCTCGAGACGCTGGCCGAGCATTCCGATCGCGTGCGGCTGGAGGTGATCGGCCGCAGTCACGGCCGGCGCCCCCAGCTGCTGCTGACCTTCGCCAGCCCCGAGCGCCTGACCGACATCGACGAGATCCGCGCCGGCCGACGCGAGGCCGCCCGCGGCGGCGAGGGTCCGCCCGTGGTCTGGATGGGCTATTCGGTGCACGGCAATGAGGCCTCCGGCGCGAGCGCGGCGCTGATCATGGCCTGGTATCTCGCTGCCGGGCAGGACGAGCGCGTAACGCGCTGGCTCGACGAAATGGTCCTGGTCATGGAACCGGCCATCAATCCCGACGGCATCGATCGTTTCGCGCATTGGGTGAACATGCACCGCGGCAATCACCCCTCGGCCGACTCCGACGACCGCGAGCACGAAGAGGGCTGGCCCGACGGGCGCACCAACTACTACTGGTTCGATCTCAACCGCGACTGGCTGCCGGTGGTGCACCCGGTCTCGCAGAATCGGCTGCGCCACTACCACGCATGGCGGCCGCACGTGATCACCGACCACCACGAGATGGGGCGCAACAGCACTTTCTTTTTCCAGCCGGGCATTCCCGAACGCGCCAACCCGCTCATTTCCGACACCAACCAGGAATTGACCGGCGCGATCGCCGAATTCCATGGCCGCGCGCTGGACGCCGCCGGGCAACCCTTCTACGCGCGCGAGTCCTTCGACGACTTCTACATCGGCAAGGGTTCGACCTATCCCGACGTGACCGGCGGCATCGGCATCCTCTTCGAGCAGAGCTCCAGCCGCGGCGCGGTGCAGGAGAGCGAGTACGGCCTCAAGCGATTCGAGGAAACGGTCGCCAACCAGGTCCGCACCAGCATCTCGACGCTGGACGGGGCGCTGGCCCATGCCGGCGAACTGGTGGCCTACCAGCGCGATTTCTTCGAGAGCGTGCGCGAGCGCGCCGGCGACTGGGATCAGGCCGGCTGGCTGCTCGGCGACGGCGGCGACCCGGCGCGGGCGCATGCGCTGATCGGCATGCTGCTCAACCACGAGGTCATCGTCCATCCCGTCGACGAGTCCGTCGAGATCGGCGGCGAATCCTTCCCCCCGGGCTCGGCCTGGGCGATTCCGGCCGACCAGGATGCCTACCTGCTGCTGAAGTCGGTTTTCGAGGCGGTCACCGAAATGGAAGTCGAGACCTTCTACGACGTCTCGGCCTGGCCGATGGCCATGGCCCACGACCTGCCGCTGACGGCCGTTCGCCGCCTGCCTTCGGTCGGCGACGCCCTGGCCGAGGCGCCGGTCCACGAGCCCGACGCCGTGGCATCGGACGCGCTGGCCTGGATCGTTCCCTGGAACCAGTATCGCGCCGATGCGCTGCTGGCCGACCTGCTGGATGCGGGCTATCGCGTCCAGGTCGCGACCGAGCCGACGACGACGAAGACTCCGGACGGTGAGCGCGCCTTCGGGCGCGGCAGCCTGGTGATTCATTCCGGGATCCAGCCCGACCGGCTCGATCCGGTCGGCCCCGTGCTGGCCGAACTTTCCGGGCAGCACGGCGTCGACGTCGTCGCGGCCGGGCAGGGCATGGCGGTCGACGGTGTCGACCTGGGTTCGCCTTCGGTACCGGTACTTGAGCCGGTGAGTGCCGCCATCCTGACCGGCCACGGCGTGAGCGCCTACGCCGCCGGCGCGGTCTGGCACTGGTTCGACACCCGCCTGGCGCAGCCGGTCGCGCAACTTGACGCCGCGCGGCTGCGCGGCGGTGACCTGGAAGAGCACACGCACCTGATCGTTCCGCCGGGCCGGTACGGCTCGTTCGACGATTCGGTCAAGTCGGCGATCGTCGATTTCGTCGAGGGCGGCGGAACGCTGGTGGCTTTCGGCGGGGCCGCCCGCGCGGTCGAGTCCCTCGATCTGGGCTGGGACCTGGTCGAGGAAAACGGGGAGGAAGAAACCACCGGGCCCGAGCGCAAGGCCTACGGTGACTACCGACAGGACTATGCTCGCGAAATGATCGGCGGCACCGCGCTGCGCGTCGACATCGACCCGACGCATCCGCTGGCCTGGGGTTATGCCGACGAAGACCTGGTGCTGTTCCGCCAGGGCGCCCATCGGCTCAAGCCCGTCGACAACGCCTACGCGCAGGTCGGCGTCTATGCCGACGATCCGCTGGCGGCCGGCTACCTGTCTGCGAGCAATCGAGAGGAACTGTCGGGCACGCCAGCGATCAGCGTCAGCCGCCACGGTTCGGGCCGGGTGATCCGGATTGCCGACGAGCCGCTTTTCCGCGGTTACTGGCGCGGCGGCGAGAAGCTGTTCGCCAACGCCCTGTTCTTCAGCCAGCTGGTGTCGGCGACGCGGCTGCCCTACGAGGAGTAAGGCGGTCGTTCATTTCGATCAGCCGGCCGCCTGCCGCGGCCGGCTGCCCTCCTCGAGCTGCGCCAGTTCAGTCAGGGCCCGGCGCTCGAGGATGCGCACGTTCTTGCCGCGCACGTGAATGACGCCGTCGCGCTGCAGGGCCGAGAGCGTGCGCGAGACGGTCTCGATGGTCAGGCCCAGGTAGTTGGCGATGTCGCGGCGGTCCATCGACAGGCGGAAGAGGTCGGGATCGAGCCCGCGACGCTCGAGTCGCCGGGAGAGACTGAGCAGGAAGAGGGCCACGCGGGTCTTCGCGTCCAGCCGGCCCACGACCAGCAGCAGCCTGCGCGCTTCGGCCATTTCCTCGGCCAGCAGGCGCAGCATGACCTGGTTGAGCCGCGGGCTCTCGCCGAGCATCTTGTTGAAGTCGCTGACCGGGATTTCGCACAGGCGGCATTCCTCCAGCGCGACGGCCGAGCCGGCGTGTTCGCCGGTGGAAAACGCGTCCAGTCCGATGATGTCGCCGGGCAGATAGAAGCCGGTCACCAGTTCATCGCCCTCGCGAGAGACCTGGTAGGCCTTGATCGATCCCGAGCGCAGCACGGCCAGCTGTCGCGCCGACTGGCCGCCGTGGTGCAGGTGGGCGCTGCGGTGCACGCCCTGCCGGCGGCGAATCACGCCGTTGAGGCGTTCGCGCTCGTCCGGATCGATGTCCTGGGCGAAGCACAGGCTGAAGAGCACGCAGTCGTTGCAGGAATGCTCCTCGCCGACGAGATCGGTCTGGTCGCTGCTGGGGCTCATGGGGCTCCTAGACGATGCGCGAGAAGCGGCCGCGCGACTGCCCTGCGGGCGCGAGATAGGCGTCGAAGACCTTGGCGATGGCGCGCAGGAACAGCAGGCCGTTGGCGGTCACCGCGAAGCCCCCATCGTCGAACTCGATGAGGCCGTCGTCGGCCAGCGGCGCCAGTCGTTCGATCTCCTCGGCGAAGTAACGCCGGAAGACCAGCTGGTAGTCGCGCTCGATGTCGCGATAGACGAGCTTGCCGTTGCACATGATCCGCTCGATGATGTCGCCGCGCAGGCGGTCGTCGGTGTTGCGGGTCAGGCCGCGGGCGGTCGGGAGCCGTCCCTCGATCAGGGAAACCACCCAGTCTTCGAGCTTGCGATGGTTCTGGGCGAAGCTGTCGCCGACCTGGCTGATCGCGCTGGGGCCGAAGCTGATCAGGTCGAGCCCGCCATGGGTCGAATAGCCCTGGAAGTTGCGCACCATGGTGCCGTTTCGCTTGGCCTTGACCAGTGAGTCCTCGGGGCGGGCGAAGTGGTCCATGCCGATGAACTCGTAGCCGGCGTCGAGCAGGCGGGCGAGCGTGTTGCGGAACACGGCCAGCTTGGTCGCCGGCGTAGGCATCTTCTCGATGTCGATCTGTCGCTGGGCCTTGAACAGGTGCGGCAGGTGGGCGTAGTTGAACAGCGAAATGCGGTCGGGGTTCATGCTGATGATC
>JAZBPT010000045.1:0-2030 GCA_036351755.1 Wenzhouxiangella sp.
CGAGCACCTGGGCCTGGCCGCCGGCGTACCGGTCATGGCTGCGGGCGCCGACAAGGCCTGCGACCTGGTCGGCGCCGGCGTCACCGACCGCCACGCCGCCTGCATCAGCTTCGGCACCCGCTCGACGGTCAGCGTCCACAGCGCGCGCTATTTCGAGGCCAAGCCGCCGATGCCAGCTTTCCCGGCCGCCCGCCACGGCTACTTCATGGTCGAGTCGGCGGTGCCGCGCGGTTTCTGGATGGTCAGCTGGTTCAAGGAGCAGTTCGGGCTCGAGGAGCGCCAGCGCGCCGAGGCTGCCGGCGTGACCGCCGAATCCCTGCTCGACGAGCTGGTCGCCGACGTGCCGCCGGGCTCACTGGGCCTGATGCTGCAGCCCTACTGGGGCAACGACATCGACTCCGGGCCGGAGGCCAAGGGCTCGATCATCGGTTTTGGCGATGTCCACACCCGCGCCCATCTCTACCGCGCGCTGCTCGAGGGCGTGGCCTACGAGCTGCGCCACGGCGCCGAGCGCATCGAGCGTCGCTCGAGCCGTCGATTGCAGGTGCTTCGCGCCTGCGGCGGCGGGGCGCGTTCGGACACGGTGATGCAGATCACCGCCGACATCTTCGACTGCCCGGTTGAGCGCCCGCACACCGTCGAGACCTCCGGCCTGGGCGCGGCGGTGCTGGCCGCCTACGGCCTCGGCTGGTACCCGAGCGTGCGCGTGGCCACCAACGAAATGACGCGCGTCGGCCACCGCATCGAGCCGGACAAGGACAACCACGCCGTCTACGAGAAGCTCTACCGGCGCGTCTACCAGCGCCTGTACAAGCGCCTGGCGCCGCTCTACCGCGACATTCGCGAGATCACCGGCTACCCGGACTGACGGGCGTGGATTCAGGCGCCAGCTTGCGCAGCCCGCGAATCCCGCCGCGAAAACTCCAGGCCCTGAAGCCTTCGCGCCGCATGGCTTCGGCCAGCCAGGCGCTCTTGAGGCCGAATTCGCAGACCAGCAGGTAATCGCGGTCCTTCGGCAGGGCGCCGGCGAAGCGGCAGGCGCGGTCGAAATCGAGCTGGACGGAATCCGGCCAGGCCCAGCGCTCGTGCGCCTGCTCGTCGCGCAGGTCGATCACCGCCACATCTTCGGGCACGTGGTCCAGCGAGGCCTCGTCGCGGCGAGGGGTCGCGAAATCCTCGCGCTGGATCACCTCGGCGTCGTCGACCAGGCGGTCGATCAGGTCGGTGTCGATGCGCTCCTCGAGCCGGTCCAGGGCCGCGGCGCGCGCGCCGGTCACCGGCCGGCCGCCGTCGAGGGCGCAGAATTCCGCGTTGCCGGCGCTGGCCTCGAAGGTGCCGATCTCGCGGGCGCGCTCGAGAATGGCTTCCTTGTTGAGCCCCACCAGCGGGCGCAGGATGGGCAGTTCGGTGCGCGCACCGATGGCGCCCAGGTTGGCCAGGGTCTGGGACGACACCTGGCCAAGCGCCTCGCCGGTGACCAGGGCCCCGGCCTTGCTGCGGCGCGCCAGGCGGTCGGCGGCGCGCATCATCAGTCGCTTGATCATCACCTGCCAGTAGTCGCCGCGGGTGTTGGCGCGAAGCTCGGCGACCACGGGCCGGAAGTCGACCACGAACAGCCGCGCCCGCGATCCCGCCAGCCAGCGCCGTTCCAGCTCGGTGAGCACGCGCTGCACCCCGGCGACCTGCTCCGGGCCGGCCAGGTCGAACAGCACGAAATCCATGTCCAGGCCGCGCAGCAGCAGCTGCCAGGCGGCCACGGCGGAATCGAAACCGCCCGAAATCAGGGTCAGCGCCCGGCCTTCGGTGCCCAGGGGCAACCCGCCGGGGCCGGGCACGGGGTTGCCGAACAGCACGGCGTCGTCGCGCCGGATTTCCACGTGCACGGCGACTTCCGGATCGTCGAGGTCGACGCGGCCGCCGGCTTCGACCAGCGCCGCGCCGAGGCGCCGCGCGACGCCGGCGCTGAGTTCGCGTGGAAGGCCGTTGCCTACGCGCCTGGGCCGCACGGCGAAGCGCCGGTCCTTCACGTC
>JAZBPT010000046.1:0-8056 GCA_036351755.1 Wenzhouxiangella sp.
TCGGCGCCGGCGGCCAGCAGCGGTTCGGCGTCGTCGTAGCGACCGAGCGAACGGTAAACGCCGCCGATGGTGCGCAGCATGTCGAGGCGTTCGGCCGGCGGCGCGCTGTCGGGATCGAGCGCGCGCTCGGCCCCGCGGTCGAGAATCTCGGCGGTGGTCGGCAGCTCGTCACGCGGGCGATCGGGCCGGGTCGCACTCAGCAGGTCGACCAGGAAATCGCCCAGCGCCTCGGCGCGCGCCAGCGCCGACCGGGTGTTGGCCAGGGCCGCTTCGGCGCGCTCGGCCTGCATGCGCGCGTGATCGCGCTCGAGCGCGAGCTGCCAGGTCAGCCAGGCACCGCCGACGACGATGACCAGTAGCGCCAGCACGGTGACTGCGGAAAGCGCCCGGTTGCGCTGCACGAACCGCGAGAGGCGATAGACCGGGCCGCCTTCGCGCGCGGCCACGGGACGCGCGGCCAGCCAGGCCTCGATATCGGCAGCCATGGCCGAGGCCGAGGCGTAGCGATCCTCGGGCGCCTCCTGCGTGGCCCGCTGCACGATGGCCGAAAGATCGGCCGGCAGGGCGCCGCCCGCCGGGGAGCCCTGGAGCAGGTCTTCGAGCAGGTGTCCGAGCTGCCAGATGTCAGAGGCGGTGGTGAGATCGGCGCCCTCGCGCTGTTCGGGACTGGCGTAGTCGGGCGTCATGCCGTAGCTGCTGCCGGGGCCGGCCCGGCGCAGGCGCGAGATGCCGAAATCGACCAGGCGGGGCCGACACTGTTCGTCGACCAGGACGTTGGAGGGCTTGATGTCGCCGTGGATCAGTCCCCGGCGATGGGCGTGATGGACGGCGCGGCAAAGCAGGCCGACCAGTTGGGCGCGTTCGCGCCGCTCGAGCGGTTCGACGGCCCGGTCGATGGTCTTGCCCGGGGCGAAATCCATGGCGAACCAGCGCATGCCGTCTTCGGTTTCGCCGCCGTCGATCAGGCGGGCGATGTTGGGATGGTCGAGGCTGGCGAGCATTTCGCGCTCGCGGGCCAGCACTTCCCGGCCGCCGGGCACGGGTCGGTCGCTGCGCAGCCACTTGAGCGCCACCTCCTGGTCGTAGGCGCCGTCGGCGCGCTCGGCCAGGTAGACGACGCCGCTGCCGCCGCGTCCGAGTTCGCGCAGGATCTTCCAGGCACCGATGCGCTCGCCGGGCTCGGGCTCGCGCACCTGGCTGAGCTGCGTGAGGAAACGCTGGAACAGCCGTCCCTCGAGCGCGCCGCCGGGCCGGAGCGGATCGTCGTCACTCATGACTGCAGGCGCCTTCCGAGCCAGTCCCGCGCCTGCTGCCAGTCGCGCTGGACCGATCGCAGCGAGCGACCGGTCGCCTCGGCCGTTTCCTCTTCGGTCAGGCCGGCGAAGAAGCGGCACTCCACCACGCGGGCGCGGGTGGGTTCGGTTTCGGCGAGTTGTTCGAGCGCCTGGTCGACTGCCAGGAAGCGTTCGGCTTCGGCCCGCTCGACGGCGTCGTCGTCGCGCAGCTCGAAGTGGGCGGCGCCGCCGCCGCGCTTGTCGGCCAGGCGTTCGCGGGCAAAGTCGCAAAGGAGCTGGCGCATGATGCGCGCCGAGAGATTGAGGAAATGCGCGCGATCGTTGACGGCAAGCTCGCCGCTGTTGAGAAAGCGCAGGTAACACTCGTGGACCAGAGCAGTCGTGTCCACCGCCTCGGAGCCGCGGCGGCAGCGGTGCGCGAGCTGCTTGAGATCCACATACAGCAGGGCAACGAGCCGGTTCAGGGCCGGCTGGTCGCCTTCGCTTGCGGCATGCAGCAGTTGCGTAAGCTCGCCGGGCATGATCGCTGGCGCGGGTTGGAGCCCGCTTGCCAGCGTATCACCCCGGCGGTTCGGTCTCTAGCGGCGGCCGCCGCGCTTGCCGCGCGGGCGCTCTTCGCGCACCTGGATGGCCTGGCCGTTGAACATCGATCCGTCCAGGCCGGCCTGGGCGGCGCGGGCTTCGTGGCCTTCCATGTCGATGGTGGCCACGCCCTTGCAGCGGCGGGTGAAGATGTCCATCGGTAGCTTCAGGCCGCGGACGGTGCCGTGCTGGGCAAAGAGTTCGCGCAGGTCCTTCTCGCGGGTTTCGGGATGGATGTTTCTTACAAAGAGGGTCTTCATATCGTGGGCGGCCTCCTGGCCGTTGATGATCGAAGCAGCATGCGCCGCGAAACGGCCCGGGCCGAATCGGGTTCGATGGAGAAGAACGTGCTGTCTGCGAGGGCAGGTAAGTGTCCGGATGTCCATCCATCCGGTACGCTTATGTTGGGTGCGGCGGGCGCCGGTTGCAAGGGCCGTGCAAGATTCTCGAAATATTTGTAGCTATTTGTCGAAAGAAGGCGTATAGTGCGAGGCGCTGCGGAACACAGCAGTGGTCGAATCTGAAAGTATTCCTTCCCGTCTACCCCCTCATTTTCCACCATCTGGTTCTAAGGAACGGCCGTTCCACGGCGCGCGACTGCGCGTGTGGTCTACCGTTTCCCGATACAGCACAACCGGGACCGACCCCAAGGTCGTGCCCACTACATTGAAATATTTGAAAAGGTAAAAGACATCATGTCCAGCAACACCGGAACCGTGAAGTGGTTCAACGACGCGAAGGGCTTCGGCTTCATTTCCCAGGACGGCGGTGGCTCCGACGTCTTCGTGCATTTCAGCGCCCTGACCGGCTCGGGTTTCAAGACCCTGACCGAAGGCGCCAAGGTGAGCTTCGACGTCACCGACGGCCCGAAGGGCCCGCAGGCCGCGAACGTCGTCACCCTGTAAGGGTTTCGATTCAAGCAGCTTTGCCGAGAAGCCCCGCCACTGGCGGGGTTTTTCTTTGGCGGCGGATGCGCCGGGCGCGTTTGCTGGCTTCTTGGTTTGTTCGTTAGTTGGTTTGTTGGTTTCGGCGCGTTTTGCGTTGGGGGCCTGGGTTGGGCTGGCGGCAAGGGGCGTTGTGGGGGTCTCGACACTTCAAAGGCTTGGGTGAGGTTGGCGGCACCGGTCGGTGTGCGGGTTTCGACAAGTCAAAATCTGTTTCGCCCGGGCTCGCTTCGCGAGGTCTTGCGGCGACTCACTTTTGTCAATTACGACAAAAGTAAGCAAAAGCGCTCTTTAACGTCAAAATCCAACGCTTGGTTATCTCAGGAGCTGGAAGGCTGTGGGGGCTGGCCCCTTCGGTGGGCGGGCTTTGCGAGGGCCCGGCTGGTCGCGTGATGCCCGGGATCGTTTCTGAAAGCGGCCATTGGAGAAATTCTGGGCTTGCGTTCTTGATCGGTTACACCGCGCCCGCTGGGCGCGCCAGCTGCGGGAATTCGGAGGCATAGGGTGCGTGGAGCGAAGCGCAACGCATCGGACGATGCCGCACCGACCGACCCGGAGCCACCCCCTCGAAGCCAGGCCGCCCTCGTGCCGGCTTCGTCCCATTCCTGAAGGGGCCACCGGATCCTCCGACGGATTCTTCGCGCAGGCACCGTCCCGAAGGGGCCAGCCCCCACAGCCTCCTAAGGACCGAACCAACCGAGCGTGGGACTTTGACTTTGAAGAGCGATTTTTGGTTACTTTTTTCGCTCTGGAAAAAAGTTACCCGGCGCAAGAGCCTGCGAAGCAGGCCGGCCGGAACGCCTTTGACTTGTCGAGGATCTGACAGCGACCGGCAGCACCATCCGCAACCAGACCTCCAACGCCATACGCGCCGAACCAAAAAACCAAAACACCAAAGAACCAACAAACCAAGCCGCGCGGCGCCAGCCGCAAAGAAAAAGGCCCGGCAGAACCGGACCTTTCTCGTCTTCGGGTTTTCGGTCGAGCCTATTCGCCCGTACCGGTATACACCGTGGTGTAGTCACCGCCGCCCATCTGCGGGGGCAGTTTGCCTTCGACCTTGAGCACCTTTCGCGGCGTCTCGGTCGAGACCCACAGGGTCATGTTGCCGCCTTCGCCGTCGAGGGCCTCGAGGCTGAGCTTCCAGGCTTCGTGTTCTCCGGCGGGCACTTCGACGGACTCGCGGCCGGTCACTTCGAGCTGGAAGTAGCGCACGCGCTGCTGCATGCCGACTTCGGCGATGCGGATCGGCGTGCCGTAGCCTTCTTCGAGCGGCAGGCCCAGGATCACGGCTTCGAGCGCGGCGTCGCCGCCGTAGACGGGGGCGTCGAGCTCAATGTTGATCGGGATTTCCTGCTGCGCCTTGATCGTGCCGGTGACCGCGCGCGAGCCGTATTCGACGTCGATGGTGGCCGGGCCCTGGGCCAGCTTGCGGCTGATCGGGCGCAGCGAGTCGCCGTCGAGGACGATGTGGTCGCTGGCCGCGCCCATGGCCGACGAAGTGTCGGTGGTGATCACCATGGTCGGGCCGTCTTCGCCTTCTTCCATGGCAATCCGGCGCTGGGCCTGCATTTCCATCTCGTTGCCCTGCAGGTTCAGGGTGGTGGTGTAGGCGAAGCTGCCGGTGGCCACCTGGGCCGGATCGGTGTTGGGCAGGGGCAGGGTCCTGGCGGCGTCGAGTTCGTCGGCCACGTTCTCGACTTCGACGCTGTCGATGTCGACCGTGATCTCGTCGAGGCGCTGGGCGACGGCGTCTTCCATGCCTTCCTGGTAGCGTCCGCCCAGGTGCGTGGCGAGGAACTCCTCGGTGCGCGCGAACATCGCCAGGCGATTCTCGCGACCGCGGAAGCCGTGGCCTTCGTCGGGGGCGACGATGTACTCGACCGGCAGGCCGGCCTCGCGCATGGCGACCACGATCTGGTCGGATTCGGCCTGCTTGACGCGCGGATCGTTGGCGCCCTGGATGACCAGCAGCGGCGCGGCGATCTTGTCGACGTGGTTGAGCGGCGACTGGCGCTCGAGCTGCTCGCGCCCTTCCTCGCTGCTGGGATCGCCCATGCGCTGCAGGAAGATCCTGCGGATCGGTCCCCAGTAGGGCGGAATCGAGTTGAGCAGGGTGATCAGGTTCGACGGCCCGACGATGTCGACGCCGCAGGCGTAGAGATCCGGCGTGAAGGTCATGCCGGCGAGCGTGGCGTAGCCGCCGTAGGAGCCGCCCATGATGCACACGCGTTCCGGATCGACCAGGCCCTGCTCGACCAGGTGCTGCACGCCGTCGGTGATGTCGTCCTGCATGGCATCACCCCATTCGTTGTTACCGGCGTTGAGGAAGGCCTTGCCGTAGCCGGTGGAGCCGCGGAAGTTGGGCTGCAGGACGGCATAGCCGCGGTTGGCCAGGAACTGGGCCAGCCCGTCGTAACCCCAGCTGTCGCGTGCCCAGGGGCCGCCGTGGATCAGCGCCACGAGGGCCAGCTTCTCGCCCTCGACGCCCTTGGGCGTGGTCAGGTAGGCCGGGATTTCCAGTCCGTCGCGCGCTTCGTAGCGAATCGGCTCCATTTCGGCCATGTGCTCGACCGGCAGTTCGGGGCGCGAGCGGTAGAGCTCGCTGACTTCCATGTTTTCCCAGTCGAACAGGTAGGTGGTGCCGGGATCGACGTCGCGCGACAGGCCGACCAGCACCAGCGAATCGTCGCTGGTCTGCGGCCGGAAGCCGAGTTCGCCGCTGGGCAATTCTTCGCGCAGGAAGGCCAGCGCCTTCTCGGCCTTCTCGGTCTTGGGGTAGATACGCTGCTCGTCGCCCACGTAGACCGTGGCGAGCAGTTCGTCGGTGGCATTGGAGTAGACCGCGCCGCCGAAGTCGACCTGGCCTTCGGGGTCGCGCTCGACGAATTCCATCTCGCCGGTCTCGACGTCCATCAGGTAGAGCCCGACCAGGTCAGTGTCCTCGCCCTTGTTGGACTGGAACCAGACGCGCTCGTTGTCGGCGTGGAAGCGGTTGGGCCCGCAGGTCTCGCGCCAGGAACACTTGTACAGGGCCTCGCCCACTTCGCCGTCGGTCACTCGCAGCGTCTCGGTGCCGCCGTCCTCGGTCTGGCGAACGGCCAGTCGCACCTGGCCTTCCAGGCCCACGACCCAGCCGGCGATGTTCTGGTTGTTCTCGATCAGCAGTTCCCGCTCGCCCGACTCGATATCGACGCGATAGACGTCGTGCAGGGCCGGATCGCGATCGTTGAGGCCGACGATGATCTCGCCCGGCGTGGACTTGGGCACGCTGTAGATCTGGGCGCGCACGCCGTCGATGTCGGTCAGGTTGCGCGCCGAGGGCACGCCGGCGTCCCCGGCGGGCTCGGCGTCGGCCTCGACGGCCCAGACGTGGTAATTCTCGTCACCGCCCTTGTCCTGGACGTAGAGCACGTACTCGCCGTCGCGGCTCCAGAAATAGCCCGGGACGGGACGGTCGTCGTCGGTCAGGGGCCGGGCGTTGTCGAAATCCTCGTCGATGCCCTTGATCCAGATGTTGCGCACGCCCTCGAAGGGCCGCATGAAGGTGACGAACTCGCCGTCGGGCGAGATCTGCGCACCCGAAATCTCGGGGTCGTCGAAGAACAACTGCCGGTCGAGCAGGGGAGGCAGCTGATCGGTGTAAGGCAGTGAAGCCGGCTTGTCGGCGGCCAGGGCCGCGACACTGCAAAGCGCAGCGGCCGCGCCAGCCAGCAGAAGGGGAATTCTCGGTTTCATATCGTGTGTGCTCCTGGGTTTGGATTGCGGCGCCATTGAAGCGGCAAACCGGATCGGCCGGAACGTCATTTGTACGCCATGGCGCATTAACGGCGTGCGACAGAAACGTGACGGCACGGCTTTCGGCCGATCGCCTGCGGCAGAGTAAACCACCCGCGATGGACATCCAATAGCCCATTGGTCATGCCGAAACGTGATCCGGCGCACAGCGACGCCCGCCCTCCCGGTTACACTCGAAGACGTTCACCGCCGAGGAGGTAGCGTCATGACACGAGTCCTGATTCCCATCGCGGAAGGCAGCGAAGAACTGGAGACGGTCACCATGATCGACCTGTTCCGGCGCGCCGGATTCGAGGTGACGGTTGCCGGGCTGGCGGCCGGTCCCGTCCGCGCCAGCCGCGAAACGGTGATCGTGCCCGACGCCCGCATCGACGAGGTCGCCGATGGCCGGTTCGACCTCGTCGCCCTGCCGGGCGGACTGCCCGGCGCGAAGCGCCTGGCCGAAAGCGAGGTCCTGGCCGCCGTGCTGCGCCGCCAGCACGACGAGGGTCGCTGGCTGTCGGCCATCTGCGCCGCGCCGCAGGTCCTGGCGCGGCACGGCCTGCTGGCCGGGCGCCGGGCGACGTCCTTCCCCGGCGCGCTCGACGGCTTCGACGATGTCGAGCGCGTCGACGAAGCGATCGTGGTCGACGGCCACATCGTCACCTCGCAGGGGCCGGGCACGGCCATGGATTTCGCGCTGGAGCTGATCGGTCTCTGCGCCGACCGCGAAACCCGCGACCGCGTCGAGCAGGGCCTGCAGCGGCCCGCGGCGCACCGCCGCCGGGGAAGCTGATCAGTCCCGGGGCGCGAAATCCTGCAGGTAGGGATTGGCGTCGCTGGGCGCGATGCGGATGAAGCCGTAGCCGGTGGCCTCGTGGCAGCCGTTGCAAGAGGAGATCACCCCGCGCAGCCTGGATCGGACCGCTTCGGGATCGCCGCCGTCGATGGCGTCTTCGAGCGATTCGAAGGTCGGCGTGAGCAGCGAGCCGGTCAGCCGGCCCACCGGGATGTCGTGATAGGACTCGATCGATTCGGCCGCCTCGATGGTTTCCTCGAGTTCGTGGGCGTAGAAATCGGCCAGCTCGAAGTTACCGGCGTCCACCGACAGGCTGAGCTTGTGCAGGAACAGCTGCAGCTGGCTCATGGTGCCGATCATGTCGGGTTCGTCCTGGGCGAGGGCGCCGCCGGCGCCCAGCCCCATGCCGATGCTCAACAGCAGGGCGGGCAGTACTTTCATGGGTAAGGATTCCGGTTTTTGAGAAGAATGACAATCATTCACATTGCTGGCCATTATAGACCCTGACCACCGGCACTGACGACGAGGATTGGACTGCGCTACTCTCTTGGCCTGCAGAACCGTCCCGAGGGAACTCCGATGCGCCACCTGATCCTGCTGCTCGCCTGCCTGCTCACCCTGCCCGCCGTCGCCCGCCAGGACGACGCCCCGCCCGACGA
>JAZBPT010000047.1:0-3081 GCA_036351755.1 Wenzhouxiangella sp.
CTGGCGTTCGCCTGGCTGGAGCGCCCGGAGATCGACCTGAGCGTCACGGCGAACAACCTCGACCTTCGGCCCTGGGATCGCGTCGAACAGCTGGAACTGACCCTGGCCGGAACATGCGCCCGGCACAGCCTGGAGCTGAACGCCTCGGGCGCGCGCGGCGATCTCGATCTGGCGGCCAACGGCCGGCTGGCCGAGTGCCTGGAAGGCAAGCTGGAATGGCGCGGCGAGATCGCGCGCCTGTACCTGGGCGAGACCCTGGCCGGCGACTGGCGCCTGGCCGAGCCCCTGCCGCTGGGCGTCTCGGCCAGCCGCGTGGATGCCGGCGCGGCCTGCCTGACCACGGCCGCGGACACGCCGGCACTGCTTTGCCTCGAGCACCTGGACGTCGGCGCGACCGGCCGCGTGGTCACGCGCGTCGAACAAGTGCCAATGGACCTCCTGCTGCTGCCGATCGATCCGGTGTTTTCCCTGACCACGCCGTTGTCGGGACGGGTCGAAGCCGAGTGGGATGCCGCCGGCCTGTCGCGGGTCGACGGCCAGCTCCAGCTCGGCGCAGGCGTGGTCAAGGCGATCGGCGACGACCAGGAGCTGCTAGTGGTCGACTCGGTTCGACTGGACATGAAACCTGGCGAGGACACCGCGCTGACCGTCGACCTGCGCGCCCGGCTGGAGGGACAGACCCGCATCAACGGCCAGGCGCGCGTGGCCGACTTGCGTAACCTGACCGGAACCCGGCTCGACGGCGAAGCGCAGCTCGACCTGCCCGACATCGCCGCCTTCGCGCACCTGATCCCCCGGGTCGATCGCATCGGCGGTGCGGCCAACGGTCGCATCGAGCTGGCCGGCCCCCTGACCGGCCCGTCGGTCAGCGGCCGGCTGAGCGTGGACAGAGGCAAGGTGGTCCATGCACCGCTCGGCCTGGACATCCACGACATCGAGCTGACCCTGGCGGGATCGGCCGATCGCGCCACGCTGGAGGGCCACGCACGCTCGGGAGACGGCGAGCTGGCACTCTCCGGCGAGGCGCGCCTGCTCGACGAAGGCTGGCGCCTCGACAGCGAGATCCACGGCGAGCAATTCGCCTTCGCCGGTGCCGACTGGCTCGAACTGACCGCCAGCCCGCGAGTCAGCCTGCAGGCGCAACCCGATCGGGTCAGGATCGACGGCGACATCCACATCGACCGCCTGCGCGGCGGCCTGCCCCCCGGCACGGCCGACCGCGTCCAGCCTTCGCCGGATATCGAGGTGGCGGGCGAGCAGGATGAACGGGACGTCGCGGCCGCACCGGCCCGCCGACGGGTGGAAGGGCGGCTGGGCATCGACCTGGGCGAGCAGGCCAGCCTGGCCATGGAAAACTTCCAGACCGAACTGGCCGGGGAGCTGGAACTGATCTGGAGCGGGCCGCCGAAACCCGAAGGCCGCGGCACGATCCGCCTGCCCGAAGGGTCTTACCGCGCCTACGGCCAGAACCTGGAGATCAGCGGCGGTGAAGTGATCTTCACCGGCCAGCCGATCGACAACCCGCGCCTCGACATCCGGGCCGTGCGCGACATCTTCGGCGACCCCGAGGTCGAAGCCGCCGGCGTGCACATCGCCGGCAGCGCCCGCAATCCGGACATCGAGCTCTACACCGACCCGCCGACCAGCCAGGAGAAGGCCCTGGCCTACGTCGTGACCGGCTCGGACTTCGACCACGCCGGCGGCCAGGGCGCGCTCAACGTCGGCTTCTACCTGCTGCCGAGGCTGTTCGTCAGCTACGGTGTGGGCCTGTTCGAGACCGGCAACGTGCTGTCCGGGCGCTATGAGTTCTCCCGGCACTGGGGCGTACGCGTGGTCTCGGGTGAACGAGACACCGGCGTTGATCTAAGCTATACGGTCAACAACTGAGCCGGGCGGAAACCCGGACATTCGCTCGACCCAACGACTCAGGAGCTGTCATGAACGAACCCTGCCTGCAGGAGCGCTACGCACCGCACAACGCCTGTTTCGGCTGCGGTCCCGCCAACGAAAAGGGACTGCGCATCCGATCCTTCGCCAAGGGTGAGCGCGTGGTCGCCGACTGGCAGCCCGAAGCCCACCACGAGGCTTTCCCCGGCGTGCTCAACGGCGGCGTCATCGGCTCGCTGCTCGACTGCCACATGAACTGGACCGCGGCCTGGCACCTGATGCAGTCGCAGGACCTCGAGAAGCCGCCGTGCACGGTGACCATGGAATACGCCGTCAAGCTCAGGCGCCCCACGCCCTCGGACGGTCCGCTGCACCTCGAAGCCTGGGTGACGGACACCGACGAGAAGGGCATCGTCAGCGTCGAGGCCGAACTGTCGGCCGGCGGCGAGATCTGCGACCGGGCGACGGGCAGGTTCGTCGCCGTCAAGCCCGGGCACCCGGCCTATCACCGCTGGTAGGCCGGGAAGGCGCCCCCGACCTGCGGCGCCCTGATGGAGGCCGACCCCACCGCATGCAGCCCGCCGTCCGCGGTGCCATAATCGCCTCAGTCAACGAATCCTGGAGATCGCCATGTCAGCCAAGAAACTGCTTCGCCTCGGCGCGCCCGTGATGCTGCTCCTCGCCCTGGCTGCCTGCCAGGGGCAGCAGGACGGCGGGGAGATGGAAGCGCCGGCCGAGCCGACAGAAAACGAACAGTCCCGATCAAGCAACGACGACAATGCGAGCGACGAGGGAAAGAACATGACCCAAGACACTCCCGATCGAATGTCACTGGAAGAAGCCGTCGAAGCGGCGCGAGAAGACCTGTCGAAGCGCACTGGCAGGGCGCTGGATGAGATCACCGTCGTCCGGGCTCAGGAGGTCACCTGGGCCAACGGCGCCCTGGGGTGCCCCGAAGAGGGCATGATGTATACGCAGGCCCTGGTCGAAGGCTACTACATCCTGCTTTCCGCCGCCGACGGCGAACACGCCTACCATGCAGGCCGCGACGGCCAACCCTTCTTCTGCCCATCCGAGCGCAGCCGGACACCGCCCAAGTCGGACCCGGACCAGCCCCTCTCCTGAGCGCCCTCGAAGCGCAAGCGCCTGACTGGAGCCGTCTCGCGTGTACGTAGAAAGCACATGAGGATTCCA
>JAZBPT010000048.1:0-9391 GCA_036351755.1 Wenzhouxiangella sp.
CCCCGACGAGATCAAGGCCTTCTACATGCGCCTGAACGACGACGGCAAGACGGCAGCGGCGCTGGACGTGCTGGCGCCCGGCATCGGCGAGATCATCGGCGGCTCGCAGCGCGAGGAACGCCTGGACGTGCTCAAGCGACGCATGGCCGAACACGGCCTCGATGCCGAGACCTACAGCTGGTACGTGGACCTGCGCCGCTACGGCACCGTGCCCCACGCCGGCTTCGGCCTGGGCTTCGAGCGCCTGCTCAACTACATCACCGGCCTGACCAACATCCGCGACGTGATCCCCTACCCGCGCACGCCGGGTCACGCCCCGTTCTAAACCAGGCACCCCCCGTCGCCCCGGACTCGATCCGGGGCCTTTTCTGATGCCGGCACCGGCGGTTGGAAGGTCCCGGCTCGGGGGCCGGGACGACAAGGTGCGGGGTGGCCAACTTATGTTGTCCGGCTGAGCTCTCCAGTCACTGGAACCCCTGGAATCGGTCGGAGAAGATCGTGTCCTCGACGCTGTCCGACAGACCGGTGCCGCTGATCGGAATGGTGAACGGCGCGGCCGGGTCGTTGGCGCTGATGAACACCTCGGCCGAACGCACTCCGACATCCTGCGGCACGAAGCGCAGCGAGACGATGCAGGTCTCGCCAACCTCCAGCGGTGGTGCGGAGGCAATGCAGGTGCCGCCATCGAAGACGAAGTCGAAGGGTTGATCGCCATCGCGGGTGGTGCTACCCATGTCCAGCGGCTCGTCGCCGACGCTGGTCACGGTGATCACCACCGAGTCGCTGGACTGGCCGACCTGGACCTCACCGAAGTCGATCGAGGCCGGACTGAACTGGCCGAAGGGGCCGTCGAACTGATAGCGAACCAGGACTTCGGCACTGTTGTTCGAGGGGTCCAGATCGAATGCGGCACTGCTGACCGTGGCGCCGACACCGGTGTCCTCATGAAAGCCGGGCGTGCCGTCGATCACCAGCACTGCCGTTTCGCCCGGCTGCAGCGACCCCACGGTCCAGAGGCCCGAGTTCGGCTCGTAGTCGCCGGCCGAGGCGAAGTGCTCCTGGGGGATGAACCCGCCCGACAGGGGCGTCACCTGGACGCTGGTGGCATCGGCCGCGCGCGCGCCGTTGTTGACGACCTCCACGGTCATCGTCAGGGCATCGCCCATCCCCGCCCATTCGGCGTCAGCCTCGATGCTCACAGCCAGGTCGGTGAACGGATCGACCTCGGCGAAGGCCAGGTTGTTGAGCGGCTCGGGGTCTTCCGAGAAGCTGCTGGCCGAAGCCGAGCTCATGAAACCGCCCGAGCCGTTGACCAGGGCCGCAACCTCCAGCAGCGCGCCCTCGCCCACGTCGAGGCTGCCCAGCTGCCACTGGCCGGTGGCCGAGTTATAGCTGCCGAGGCTGCTGTTGTGGCCCTGGTAGCTGTAGCCGGTCGGCATCAGATGCGCCACCTCGACGCCATCGGCCGGTTCGGGGCCGAGGTTGTCGACCAGCACTGCGAAGGTCACCTGATCGCCCGGCAGCGCCGCGGCGGGCGAGACACTGTGAACGAGCTTGAGGTCGGAGCGGCTGCGCAGGACATCAGGAATCAGCGTGGCCACGTTGTTGTTGAAGTTCGGATCGAACTCCGGTGCGAACATCTGCGCCTCGATCGCATACGGCGTCTGTTGCGTGACCTGGAGCTGCAGGCGCAGCTGCGCTCCGGCGGCCGGGCCACTGGCGGCCAGGTCGTCGAGCTTCCACAGCATGTCGCCGGGCAGGAAGGTGCCCTGATCGGAGTCGTCGAAATCGATCAGGGTGTAGCCCGCCGGCAGATCGAGGGTGACCGAGGGCAGCCCTGCCAGATCGGGGCCGGCATTGCCGGCCAGCACGTCGACGATCACCACATCGCCCGGTTCGACCGGGTCCTGATCGATGACCAGCTTGAGCGACAGATCGGCGGTGTCCACGGCTGGCGGCACCTCGCCGTACAAGCGCTGGATCGGGGTCAAGAAGGTGGAGGATCCCCTCGAGTTGCCGGCGCGGTACTCGATGCGCACATAGAACTTGCCCGGCAGGCCGGCAAAACCCTCCAGGCGCCAGTCATCCCCGTCACGGCTCATCCATCCTCCCCCGGCAGCCGGTGCGAAGTCGTCCGCATCGCAGCAGGTCTGCGAAACCAGAACCCGTGGCGTGCCGAGCTCCGCCGGCGCCGAGCCGAAACCGGTCATCCGATCCCAGACCAGGCGATCGGGGTTGCCCGGCGTATCCCAGACAATGCGCTGGCGCAGCGGCAGGCCGTCGGGGTTGGCGAAGCGCACCAAGAGAAATTCATCTTCAACCGGGCTGTGCCCGATTAGAATTCGACCGTCATCGGTCATCTGCAACGGGACGGTGGCTGACAGTGCAGGGGCACTTGAAGGACGGCTCCAAGGTTGCACGCCCGCCGCTAAATCATTGCCGGCAGCATTGAGCAGTGCAAGCCCTTTTCTTCCGTCATCGATCCACAGGTTGCCGCCAACTAGATAGCCACTTCCTCTTTTTAGGATCATATAAGCAACCGAGTCTTCGCTGAAAGGACTGGAGACCGTATGGTTCCCGTTCTCATCGATCACAGACCAGGCGAACTGCCCGCCACCGAACAAGTAGTCAAATGCTCCCGCTGCGGCAATGCCCTCCCCGGCCATAACGATCGAGCCACACCAACCGTTTGAGTCAAACATCGGATCGAAACCAGGCGAGAGCTGACCGGTCGGGGTGAAGCGGGCAAAGCGGCGTGCGATAGGCCTGGCGTCTCCACCACACGAGAAAACCCGGCCATCGTCATCCACAGCGATTGCTTCGAGAAAATTTGGACGCTCAGCTTCATTCCAATCGGGATTGAAACTGGTATCCAGCGTGCCGCTGGGATGCAGCCGGGCCAGTTTCAGACGGGTCTCCCCATTGACCCAGGTGAAAAATCCGCCGATCAGAATCCTCCCGTCGTCAAGGACATGAATAGCTTCGACGTATCCGTTGGTCGCCGCTTGAAAGCTGGTATCCAGGCTGCCGTCCGGATGCAGCCTGGCCAGTCGATCGCGCGTGACGCCGTTAACGGTATCGAAACTACCGCCAATCAGGATTCGACCATCGCTCTGCACGGCCACGGCATAAACTCCACCGTCGATGATTGGGGAAAAACTGCTGTCCAGGGCACCGTTGGGATGCAGGCGCGCCAGATGGCTTCGGCTGGCGCCGTCTATCTCATCAAACCACCCCCCAACCAGAACTCGGCCATCGTTCTGGGTGGCAATTGTCGTCAAAATAACGTGTTGACCGTCACGGGTGAACGTGCCACTTGACAGTGGCTGCTCCACCCGCCCCTGCGCATTGAGCCGCGCCAGTCGGTTCCGCCCCAGGCCGGTGATCTGATTGAAGCCGCCGCCGATCAGCACCGCGCCATCGTCCTGCACCAGCACCGCGCGCACGGCGGCGTTGGGGTTGACCAGTGGGGCGAAGCCGTTGTCGACGCTGCCGTCTTCGTTCAGGCGGGCGATGCGGCTGCGCGGGCCCACGCCGCTGGTGAAATCGCCACCGATGACGACGCGGCCATCGGGCAGCAGGTCCAGCGCGTATACCGGGCCGTTCAGGCTGGGCGGCTCGTAATCCACGTCCAGGCTGCCGTCGGCGTTCAGGCGCAGGACAAAGCCATCACCGTCGACCTCGCCGGCAACCAGGATACGGCCGTCGTCCTCGACCTGCAGCGCCTGGACCGTGCGCACACCGCTGGCCAGGCCGGCTGCCTGGAAACTGTTGTCGACGGAACCGTCCTCATTGAGCCGATACAGGCGCCGGGCCGGAATCTGCCCGGCAATGCCGATGCTGCCGGCCACCAGGAGCTTGCCGTCGTCCTGCACCGCCAGGGCGCGTACGCTGCCGCTGAAACTCGGCGGCACGAAGCCGGTATCGAGCTGGCCGTTGTAGTTCAGGCGCGCCACCCCGGTCCGGGCCTGGCCGCCGACGTTGCCGAAACTGCCGCCGATATAGACGCCGTAATTGCCGGTCAAAGGGTCGGGCTTTTCGGCCAGGGCATGGATATCGCCGTCGGGATTGGAACCGGACCAGGGCGACAGCAACGCACCGTCGCCGTCCAGGCGCTGGATGCGGCCGTTGAAACTGCCGGCAACGACCAGATCGGTACCGCCGGCCAGCAGGCTGACGTTCACGTCACCGCCGCTCAGATTCGGCCCGGCAAAGAATGAGGTGTTCCGACCGGCCGCGTCGAGCATCGCCAGGCGCGAGCGCGGTGACCCGGCAATGCTGGTGAAGTTGCCGCCCACCAGGGTGCCGTAGGGCGTGCCGGTCAGGCTGTAGACCATGCCGTTGGGATTGGGCTGGTAGCCGTCGTCCTCGGTCAGCGCCAACGCCGGACCGGCCCAGGCCAGCAGCCCGGCCAGAAGAAACCCCATTACAACCTGCCATTGCTGTCTATTCATTTCCATCTCTCCCGTGCCAGCCTGGTGCTGACCTTGAACCATGAATCCCGAACGCAAACATCTCTCCGGCGGGCCGGTACTGCATGAAATCAACTTGAAAAGCGCGTGAAAATTCGTTGCTCAAGGCTCGAAGCGATCGCCGAACAGACCATCGGCCTGGAGTTCGAAAGCCCCGATATCGGGCTGGCCGCGCCGGTCGCGGTCGAAGCCGAGCTGCCGCAGGCCAGAACGTCCAGGTTGCCGGCCGGGCTGCTGTTACCGGCGACATGGTGTGTTCTCCCTGGAAACGAGGATCAGCCGGATGGCGGCGAAGATCAGCAAGAGCAGGCCGAGCAGAATGCGGCCGGCTTCTTGGCGCGACAGGCCGGGCTGGACCAGCGCGCGCCCGGGCCTGGATGGATCGACATGGACGGTGATCACAGCACCGGGTAGAAAGCGCCGCACGGCCTCGGCCCGGCCACCCGAGGCGCGATAGGCCGACCCGGCGAAGACCCGGCCGTCGTGAACATAGCGATAGCTGAACACCGCACGCGCGGCCAGCGGCGGCAGCCAACCCGCGCCCTGATCGAAATGCGCTTCGGTAACCTGGGCGCGCACCGGCTCGGAATAGTCCGAGGGCCAATGGGACAGTTGCGGCAGGACACTCATCGCCACGAGCAAAAAGCCGCCCAGGCATGTCAGACACCACACGAGCAGACGGCCGGCCGGGCTGCAGCCACGGACCATTCCCGCGCTGCCTGCGGCCGTTTCAACCCGAGTGGAGCGGGAACCCTGCATCGTCTACGTTCTCCCGGCAAAGCGATTGACTTCGGGCCCGGCCCAGCCGGCCGAGCACTTCGGTCAGCATCTCCCGCCGGTCCTGTGCAGGCTTGAAATCAGCTTGAAACTTGCGTGAAAGCCGCTCCCTCGGGTCGAGGCATCACCCAGCGAACATGACAGCGCTGAGGTTTGATGGCAATCTGATATAAAGAAGTCTTGTCGGATTGACCATCTGTGGTGCCTGTCGCGGTCGACCAGGACCGCCCGGGCGCCTTCGTGCGGGGATACGTGTGAGGATCGAATTCGAGAACTTCCAGCTCGACACCGAGCAGAAGCAAGTCAGCGGGCCCGACGGCCCCGTCAATCTCCGGCCCCAGACCTTCGCCGTGCTCTGTCATCTGATCGAGCAGGCGCCGGCCGTGGTCAGCCGGGACCAGTTGCTCGACGCCGTGTGGGGGCACCAGGCCACCTCGGTCAGCTCGGTCGCACAGACCATCAAGGAACTGCGCCAGGCGCTGGGCGATTCCAGCAGCGAACCGCGACTGATCGCCACGCGCCGCCGGCTCGGCTACCAGTTCATCGCCAGCGTGCGCGCGGTTTCCGACGATGGCGAGGCGAGCGAAGATCATGACACTGCGGCCGTCATCGCCCCCCCGGTATCGGAATTGCCGGCCGATCGACTCAGCCGCTATTGGCCCTGGCCTGCGGCCGCGGCTGCCCTTGTGACCCTACTGGTCGTCGCCCTGTGGTGGATCCAGACACCCAGCCCGGTGGGCGACCGCGGCCAGCTGCCGACCCTGGCGGTGGCCGGCATGGTCAACTCCAGCGAGGACCCGGAACTCAACTGGATCGGACCGGCACTCGAGACCTACCTGGGACACGCCCTGGTCGAGCTGGGCGGGTTTCGCGTCCTGGCGGTCGATTCGGCCGCGGCGGCCAGCGAGTCCGGCATGGAAGGCATCGACTACCTGGTCGAGGGTCGCTACCTCAGCGCCGGGGTTGATGGCTCGCGCCTGCTGGCCAGCCTGCGCCGGCCTGGTTCGAACGAAATCCTGACCAGCCTGGAGTCGGGCCGGAGCGACTGGGACGTGGCCTCCATGAGCATCGACATGGCCGCTGCGATCCGCGACCGCCTGGGTTTCGACGCGCCACCGGAAGCCGACAGCGCCGCCATCCGGGCCCGGCTGCCGCGGCGCCCCGGCAGCCAGCGGGCCTATTTCGCCGCGGTCCAGGCACTCGACCGCTTCGACGCAGCCGCCGCCCTGAACCTGATCGAGCAGGCTCGCGAGCACGAGCCCGACAATCCCCGGCTCGACCTGTTCGCCGCGCTCGCGCATGCGCACCGGGGCGATCTGGCCAGCGCGCGCAAGTTCAGCGAACGCGCCATGACCGCCACCCGCCTGTGGCCGCGCCGCGACCGGCTCGATATCGAAGCCACCGCAGCGATGCTGGCCTTCGATTGGCAGCGGGCCGCCGACCGCCTGCAGGCGCTGACGCAGTTCTTTCCCGACTCCGGCAGCAGCCGCCGCCTGGTCAGGGCGCTCGGCCAGTCGGGCCGTTTCAACGACGCCGCCGAGGCACTTCGGTCGCTCAGGCTCAAGCAGCCCGAAGACCCGCGGCTTGCCCTGCTTGCCGCCGAGCTGGCAGCGCTCCAGAAGCAGCATGAACAACAGCTCGAAGCCGCGCGCGAGGCCGCCGATCTGGTCACGGACCCGTCTACCCCGGCTGTCCGGGCAGCAGCCCAGCTGTCTCAGACCGAAGCTCTGATTGAACTGGGCGATTGGTCGGCTGCACGCGAACAGCTCGGCCTGTTGACCGCCGGCGACAGCGGCCTGTCCGACAACGACCACGCCCGCGCCCTGCTGCAGCTTGCGCGACTGGAGTTTCTGCAGGGCGACCTGGAGCCGGCCCTTCAAACCGTCGATCTCGCCGAGCAGCTGTTCGAAGCCATTCCCCACCCCGTGGGCCTGGCCGAATCCGCCCTCCTTCGCGGCTCGATTCACGAACGGGCAGGTCGCCTGAACGATTCGATCGCGGCCCTGGAACAGGCCCTGACCCGCTTCGAGACCGTCGCCGACCCGCGCCGCGTGGCCCGGGCGCACGTCCAGCTCGGCAACACCCTGATGCGCGCCAACCGGCCCGACGAGGCCATCGACCACCTCCACCAGGCGGCGCGCAGCTTCCGCGCGCTGGGCGACCGCCAGGGCGAAGGCGCGGCCCTGATCAACCACGCCACCCTGCTCGCCCGTTCCGGTCGCCTGCCGGACGCCGAACCGATCTTCCAGCGCGCATTGGAAGCCTTCGAGGACGCCGGCGACCTGCGCGGACAGGCCATGGCGCTGGGCAACCTGGCCGCGATCGCCGGCGACCGCCGCGACATGACCCGTTCGATCGAGCTGGCCGAAGAGTCGTTGGGGATCTTCGAGATGCTCGGCGCCCGAACCGATATCGCCCGGGTGTCCTACAACCTGGCGCTGATCCACCGTCGCCAGGGCGAGCTGCTCAGCGCCGAGCGCCGCATCCGCCAGGCGGGCGAGGCCTTCGCCGAACAGGGTGCGGTACTGATGCAGATGCGCGCCTTGACCACCCTTGGCGCCATCCTGGTCGGCATGGGCCGCTTCGAGGAACTCGAGGCTGTCATGCAGACCATCGAGACGCTCGACATCGAAGACCCGGCCGAGACTGCGGTGGCCCACATCGTTCGCGGCGAGCACGCATTGATCGAGGGCGACCCCGAGGGCGCCCGCAACGAATTCCAGCGCGCCCACGACCTGATGACCGGGATCAACGCCGAAAACCACATGCTGGTCACTGAAATGCACCTGGCGCGCGCCGACCTGGCGCACGGCCAGGCCGTCGCCGCCGAGCAGACCGCACGCCGCCTGGCCTTCGCCTTTGGCGAGATCCGCATGGTCAACCGCCAGATCGACACCCTGCTGCTGCTGGCCGAAGCGCTGATCGAGCAAGACCGGCACGACGACGCCGCCGGCGTGCTCGGCCGGGCCGACGAACTGCTGGTCGGCTCGCCCGATGCCGAGCAGACCCTGCGCCTGGGCCTGCTGCGCAGCCGGGTTGCCCCGCCCGAACTGGCCCGCGAGCGCCTGGCCTGGGTCGAGGAAACCGCAAGCCGGCAGGGCTTTCTGCCGCTGATGCAGCGCGCTCGCGGACTGCTGACGAAAGTCGACTGAAAGCGCGCCGACCCGGCGCGTTTTCAAGCAACTTTCAAGCTGATTTCACCCTGCCGGACGCCCCACCCGGAATGATGACGACTGTTCTGTTCATCATTCCGGAGATCGCATCATGACCCATCGTTCCGCATCGCTTGTTCAGCTTGTCCTGCTTGCGGCCTGTCTGCTTCCCACCACTACCACACAGGCCGGGCCCGGCAGCTGGTCAATCCACAACGTCGGCTGCGATGCCTCCCAACAACACGCGCTGCACCGCGACGACGACGCCACCCTGTGGGTCGGCTGCGGCACCGGCAGCAGCGGGTTCGGGCTGCACCGAAGCACCGACGGCGGTCAGAGCTGGCAGGTACCGACGACTAACCCCGCCGGCATCATCGATACCTTTCGTGTTCACGATATCGAACGGGGCCACGACGGCGCCCTCTACCTGGCCGGGACGATCTCCGATACCGGCACTCAATACCGCATCGTCCGACTCGATACCAGCGGTACCCAGCCCTATCCTGCCGAGGCCACGCTGATCGGCGCGCCGGTAGCCGGCCTCAACGACACCATCGGCCACTACGCCGAACTCGACAGCGGCGCTGCCCTGACCGCGTCGCAGACCGGCTGGACCAAGCTGTTCCGCCCCGACCCCACGGTCGGCAGTTCGGCCCAGGACTGGACCCGCCTGGACGGCATCGAACCGTTCACCAGCCTGATCGCCCACGACGGCGGCTTCTACGCCTCGGGCAGCCGCAACAGCGTCGCGCCGCGGATCTTCCTGCCCTCGCAGGCACCGGGCGCCCAGCCCTTCGAACTGGATGAAGTGATCCTCGACCCCGGCTACGACGGCGAGCTGTGGGGCATCGCGGTCAATGACCAGCGCGTCGTCGCCGTCGGCCGCCAGACCACCCCGACGGTCGGCAAGATCTACGTCAGCAGCGGCGATCCCTACAACCCGGCCAACTACTCAGTGCACGAGTTCCGAGACGACGGCGCTAGCTGGGC
>JAZBPT010000049.1:0-2314 GCA_036351755.1 Wenzhouxiangella sp.
ATGCAGCTGCGGGGCCGGGTCGGTTGCCTGTTTGCCGATTGTTTTCGCGATTCAGGATTCGAAGCGGTCGGAGAAGAGCGCGTCGTGGAGTTCGTCGGCGCCGACGTCCCAGCGGAATCCGCCGACGATCTCGTCCACGCCGCGGATCTGGGCATCCATGTCCGGGCGGGTGGGCGAGTTGGTGTCGTCGCAGTAGTCGATGGCCGGCGAGCCGGCGCCGATGTGGTAGTCGTTGGCGGCCGGGTTCCTGAACAGCGGGTCGGTCACCTGGCTGCGGGTGTCGCCGGGGATGCTGGCGAGTTCGTGGGTGATCAGGCAGTCGGCGGTTTCAACGTTGATCATGCCGCCGTCGCTGGGTTCTTGCCCGAGGATGTCACCGCCGGCTTGCCGGATGATGCTCGAGTAGAGGATCAGGCGCGTGTTGTCGCCGCTGCCGGCCTTGGCGCGGATGATGGGGTTGCCGGCGCCGGGGCTGTTGCCCGCGACGGTGGACCAGCCGAGGGTGAGGTCGCTGCTGTTCTCGACCAGGAACAGCGATGCATCGGAGTGATCGTGAATGACGTTGCCTTCAAGTATCGAATCGGTCGCGCTCAGTCTGAGCACGGCACCGTCGGCGTCGGTGCTATTGCCCGAGATGAAGGTCTGGCTGATGTCCACGGTGCCGCCGGAAGCGCCCACAGCACCGCCTTCGCCGGTGGCGCTGTTGTTTTCCAGCCGCGAGCAGGGCGGCGGGCTCAAGGCGGTGTCGAAGGAGACACAGTCGGTGCCGTTGTCTCGGCGCATCTCGAATGCGGCCTGGAAGTCGACGAAAACTCCGCCCCCGGGACCGCCGGCGCTGTTGTTGGAGATGGCGCCGTCGACCGAGACCATCGAGGTGCCGGCCTCGTCGAGGTAGGCGCCGCCCCCGAAGCCGCCGGCAGTGTTCGAGATCAGGTTGGCCGGCGCTTCCGGGTTGCCGTCGACATAGATGCCCGGCGCGTCTCCAAGCAGGCCGATCGAGCTTCCCGCGGTGGCGTAGATGCCGCCTCCGGTGAATCGCGCTTCGTTGTTGTAGATGCCCTGGAGGAATCCGCCTGCGCGGGAGACGAACTCGCAGTTGGTTGCGTGGACCCCGCCCCCGTTGTCGGCGAGGTTGCCCTGGATAGCGCCGTCGCCTAATAGCACCAGCGCCCGCGTGCCGCCCGTGGCGTCGCAGTAGATGCCGCCGCCGTCGCCGGCGGCCGTGTTGTTGGAAACCTGGCTGACGTCGACGAGGAAGACTTGCGCACCCGCCGTGCTCTTGATGCGCATGCCGGCGCCGTGTCCGGTCGTGTCGTCGCCGCTGCTCTCGTTGGCGGTGTTGTTGACGATGCGTACGTCACGCAGGATTACGCTGTGCGCGGGTCCCTCGATCTGCAGGCCGCCGGCGAGGCTCACACCCGCGCCGTTCTGGAGAGTCAGATTCTCGAGTTCGAGCGTGACGGAATCCTGGAACGTGAAAACGTCCATGACGGTGGCGCTGTTGCCGCCGTCCAGAATGCTCTGGCCGGTGGACGCCGTGGCCGAGCAATCGTCGTAGCCGCCGCGAATGGCGAGGCTGCCGACATTGCCGATGTTCACGGGGCCGTAGCCCGAGCCACCGACGACGCGAATCTCGGCGCCGGAAGCGGCGGCATCGATCGCGGCCTGAATCGTGGCGTGATCGCAGCCGGTGCCCGGGCCGACATAGCGAATCTCGGTCGGCGAGCCGCCGGCGAAAGGGTCGGGCAGGGACTGTTGCGGCGCCGCCGAGGCCGCGCCCGGAATCGCGACTGTCAGGACAAGGCTGGCGGCGATTCGGCGCATACGGGCTGAAGATGCTGGCATGTCGTCCTCTTGTTGGATTGAAGCGTCTCCCACCCTACGAAACTTTGTCGCCTGAGATGACAGATCGTGGCAAATACGCCAAAAAAAGCCCGCAACCGGGGCGGCTGCGGGCAGTGCGGTTTCTTGTTGTAGTGCAGGGTTCGAGCCCCGCGGGTACATCGCTATCGTTGTTGGAGACTACCCCTGTCCGGGCTGCGGCGCGCCGCCCTGCGGCGGCTCGTCGGACGAGGGCGGCTTGGTGCCCTTCTTGCGGTCCCAGTCCATGGCCTTGGTCTTCATTTCGCCGAATTTCTTGGAGACGCCGCTGAGCTTGTCGTCCCACTCGGGGTTGGGCTCCTGGCCTTCGGTAACATTGAAGTAGACCTGCATCAGGGCGGTCATGCCGATCGGCTCGATGACGGCCTGCTTGATGCCCCAGGCGAACACCAGGGCGATGACCAGGGTCAGGATGCCGGCGGTGCCCGGGAAC
>JAZBPT010000050.1:0-2860 GCA_036351755.1 Wenzhouxiangella sp.
CTCGTCTAGGCGCGGGTCGGGCACGGGCACCATGCCGACATTGGGCTCGATGGTGCAGAACGGGTAGTTCTCGGCCTGGATGCCGGCCTTGGTCAGGCAGTTGAAGAGGGTCGACTTACCCACGTTGGGGAGGCCGACGATGCCGCATTTGAAGCCCATTTTGGTGTCTCGCTTTGCTCGGTTAGCTGGTTGGCTGGTTGGCTGGTTGGTTCGAATATTGTCGCCCCGGACTTGATCCGGGGCCTTCCCTGGATGTGGCAGCACCTTCTGGAAGGTCCCGGCTCTCCGCTTCGCTACGGCCGGGAAGACGACAAGCTCAGGCGCGCGTATGTAGCCTTTTCATGGCTTCTCCGGCCCTGCCCCTGAGAAGGTCGGGCAAGGCATCCACAGCACGCTCTACGGCGGCCAGGATGGCTTTTTCGTCTTCGGCGGGGGCACGCCCCAGCACCCAGGGCGTGACGGCGTCCTTGAAGCCCGGGTGGCCGATGCCGATGCGCAGGCGCCAGAAGTCCTGGCTGCCGAGGTGGCTGAAGGTGCTCCGCAGGCCGTTGTGCCCGCCGTGGCCGCCGCCCTGCTTGAGCTTGACGGTGCCCGGCGGCAGGTCGAGGTCGTCGTAGGCGATCACGACCCGCTCGGGGACGACGTCGAAGTAATCGGCCGCGGCGCGCACCGACTGGCCCGACTCGTTCATGAAGGTGTCGGGCCGCAGGAACACGCAGTCGGCGCCGGCGAACGGCGTCTTGGCCGCCTCGCCGTGCAGCTTGCGGTTGGGCTTGAGCCCCAGGGACTGCTTGCGATCCAGGGCGTCCAGAAACCAGAACCCGGCGTTGTGCCGGGTTCTTTCGTACTTGCTGCCCGGATTGCCCAGGCCGACGATCAGCCAGCGATCGCTCACCCTTACTTGTCGTCGTCGCCTTCGGAGGCTTCCTCGCCGCCTTCTTCGGCAGCTTCTTCGCCTTCCTCGCCTTCGACCGCTTCGGCTGCTTCTTCCTCGCCGATGGTCTCGACTTCACCGGCTTCGCCCATGGCGGCGTCGGCTTCGGCAGCCATCTCGCCCGTGCCCTGGCCGGCGCGGATGTAGATGGCCGTGACGATGGCGTAGTCGTGTTCCTCGCCCTCGTATTCGAGGACCGGCAGGATCACGCCCTCAGGCAGCTTGATATCGCTGAGCATGACGCTCTCGCCCGGCTCGAGCTTGGACAGGTCCACTTCCAGGTACTCGGGCAGGTTCTGCGGCAGCGCTTCGACCTCGACATCCATGTACTGGTGCGAGATGACCACGCCGCCCTTCTTGCCGGCCGGCGACTGCTCTTCGTTGGTGAAGTGCAGCGGGATGTGCATGCGGATCTCGTGATCCTCGGACACGCGCAGGAAGTCCGCGTGAGTCAGCAGCGGCTTGAACGGGTGGCGCTGCAGGTCGCGCAGGACGACCTTCTGCTTCTTCTTGCCGACGTTGAGCTCGAGGATCGAGGAGTGGAACGCCTCTTCGTCGGCTTCGTGCAGCAGGAAGTCGTGATCGATGGTGATGGAGGCAGGCTCGCGGTCACCGCCGTAGACCACGGCGGGGATCCGACCCGCACGGCGCAGGCGGCGGCTCGCACCTTTCCCCACGTCCGTACGCATTTCTGCCGGAATCTTGTACTGTTTCGACATGACGTTTCGTCTCTTTTCAAGGGGTTGAGGAACCGGGGCCCGCGACCAGGCGCCCGGAGCAAGCCCGCCATTGTAGCCGGTTTCCAGCCGCCAGAAAAGACCACGCCCTGCCTCGGCACCGATCCGGTTGCGGGGCGGCTGCGCCGCGCGAGATTGGGTGGCCACCTGATGCTCTGGAAGGGGTTCACGCCAAGACGCAAAGGCGCCAAGTGCGCAAAGGAAAATGCAAGAAAGCGTTCCAGTGCGGCCCGAATCATGACGACAACCGCAACCAGGAAGGACCGAATTCATCGAGGCCGCTCCCAATCGCCCCTTGGCTGGTTGGCCATTCTCCGTTCCTCTCTTGGCGAGCTTTGCGCCTTCGCGCCTTGGCGTGAACCCCTTCCAGAGCCCGTCCGCCCCACCACATCACGCGCGGCGGCAGCCGCCCCCAGCGGCTCAGGGCTCGAGCCACTCTCCTGCCTCCGCCCAGCGCTGCAGCGCGGCCAGCCAGGGGGCGATTTCGAGGCCCTCGGCGGCGAGCCAGTCGTCGTTGAAATAGGTGTCGGCGTAACGTTCGCCGCCGTCGCACAGGAGGGTGACGACGCTGCCTCGCTCATCGCGCCGGCGCATTTCGGTGAGCAGGCGCACGACGCCGATCAGGGCAGTCCCGGTGGAGCCGCCGCAGCGGCGGCCGAGCCAGTCCTCGAGGAATCGGACGGCGGCCATGGAAGCGGCATCCGGGACGCGCTCCATGCGATCGACGACCGAGGGCAGGAAGCTGGGCTCGACGCGCGGGCGGCCGATGCCCTCGATGCGGGAGGCCCGATCGGTAGTCAGGCCGCAGTCGCGGGTTTCCCAGAAATCGGCGAACACGGAATTCTCGGGATCGACCACGCACAGCTCGGTCGGGCAGCCCGCGAAGCAGCGGTAGCGCATGTAGCGGCCGATCGTGGCCGCGGTTCCGCCGGTACCGGCCGAGACGACCACCCAGCGCGGGTGCGGCTGGGGCTCCAGCGCCATCTGGGCGAACAGCGATTCGGCGATGTTGTTGTTGCCGCGCCAGTCGGTGGCCCGTTCGGCGTAGGTGAACTGGTCCATGTAGTGGCCGTCGAGTTCGCGCGCCAGGCGCTGGGACTCGGCGTAGATCTCGCCGGGCGCGACCAGGTGCGACTCGCCGCCGTAGAAGGCGATCTTGGCGATCTTCTCGCGCGAGGTGCCCTCGGGC
>JAZBPT010000051.1:0-2310 GCA_036351755.1 Wenzhouxiangella sp.
CGAGTCCTGATCGAACCCGGTTTGCCGAACCCGATTTGCAAGGAGCTTTGAGAAAGCAATGAGTATTTCCGCATCACAAGTCAAGGAACTGCGCGAGCGCACCGGCGCCGGCATGATGGAGTGCAAGAAGGCGCTGGTCGAGACCGACGGCGACATGGATGCCGCCATCGAGCACCTGCGCAAGAGCGGCCTGGCCAAGGCCGACAAGAAGTCCGATCGCGTGGCCGCCGAAGGCGCCGTGGTCATGGCCGAGTCCGGCGACAGCGCCGTTCTGGTCGAGATCAACTGCGAGACCGACTTCGTCGCCAAGGACGACAACTTCCGCAGCTTTGCCGACGAAGTCGCCGGCCTGGCCCTGACGGTCGATGACGTCGACGCACTCAACGAAGCCACCACCGAAGGCGGCCAGACCGTCGCGGAAGCGGCCAAGCAGCTCATCGCCAAGCTCGGCGAGAACATGCAGGTGCGCCGCATGGCCAAGCTCTCGGCCGAAGGCGGCACGATGGGCGGCTACATCCACGGCGGCCGCATCGGCGTGCTGGTGGCCCTGGAAGGCGGCGACGAACAACTGGCCCGCGACCTGGCCATGCACATCGCCGCGCTGAACCCGGCCTATCGCGACGTCGAAGACGTGCCTTCGGACGTGATCGACAGCGAAAAGCAGATCCTGGTCGCCCAGGCCGAAGACAGCGGCAAGCCGCCCGAGATCATCGAGAAGATGGTCACCGGCCGCCTCAACAAGCGTCTGGCCGAAATCACCCTGACCGGGCAGCCTTTCGTCAAGGACAGCGACCAGACCGTGGGCAAGCTGCTCCAGAGCAAGGGCGCATCCATCAAGGGCTTCGTCCGCCTCGAGGTGGGTGAAGGCATCGAGAAGGAAGAAGCCGACTTCGCTGCCGAAGTCATGCAGCAAGCGAAGGGCGGCTGAAGACACGATCGTCGTAATCGGGCAAACCGGGCAGGGAGAGACTGCTGAACATGAACGAGACCACCCATTATCGACGGGTTCTGCTCAAGCTCAGCGGCGAGGCCCTGCTCGGCGAGCTCGATTACGGCATCGATCCCAAGATCTCCTCGCGCATCGCGCGCGAGGTGGCCGATGTCGTCGCCAGCGGCGTGCAGATCGGCATCGTGATCGGCGGCGGCAACATCTTTCGCGGCAAGGGCCTGGCAGCCTCGGGCATCGACCGCATCACCGGCGACCACATGGGCATGCTGGCCACGGTCATGAATGCCCTGGCGCTGCAGGATGCGCTGGAGAAGGCCGGCGTGACCACCCGCGTGATGTCTGCCGTGTCCGTTCGCGACGTCTGCGAGGACTACATCCGCCGGCGCGCCGTTCGCCATCTCGAAAAGGGTCGCGCGGTCATCTTCGCCGCCGGCACCGGCAACCCCTTCTTCACCACCGACACGGCGGCCAGCCTGCGCGCCATCGAAGTCGGCGCCGACGTGATGATCAAGGCCACCAAGGTCGACGGCATCTATTCGGCCGACCCGGTCACCGACACCGAGGCGACCCGCTACAGCCGCATCAGCTATGATGAGGTCATCGAGCGCAAGCTCCAGGTCATGGACACCAACGCCATCGTCCTGTGCCGTGACCAGTCCATGCCGATCCGCATCGTCAACCTCAACCGCCCGGGCGAACTGGGCCGGGTCATCCGGGGCGAGGAAGTCGGTACGCTGGTGAGCTGATCGATCCGGCGGGGGCTACAAGCCGGACCCTTGACCACTTACAATCGGCGGCCGTGCCGCGACCCAAGCGCGGCAGCGTAATCCAAGAGGTGAGACCATGCTCAACGAGATCAGGAAAGATGCCGAAGAGCGCATGCAGAAAAGCGTCGCTGCGCTCAAGAACGAACTGTCCAAGATTCGCACCGGGCGGGCCCACCCGAGCCTGCTCGAACACGTGACCGTCGACTATTACGGCACCGAGGTACCGCTCAACCAGGCGGCCAACATCAACAGCGAGGACGCGCGCACGCTCAGCGTGGTGCCCTTCGACAAGTCCATGGTCCAGAAGATCGAGAAGGCCATCATGACCTCCGATCTCGGGCTCAACCCGGCCACCTCCGGCGCCAATATCCGCGTCCCGCTGCCGGCGCTTAACGAGGAACGCCGAGCCGAACTCGCCAAAGTCGTTCACTCCGAGGGCGAAAACGCCAAGATCGCCATCCGCAACATCCGGCGCGACGCCAATCACCAGCTCAAGGAATACGAAAAGGAAAAGGAGCTGACCGAAGACGATCTGCGCCGCGGTGAAGGCCAGGTCCAGGAGCTGACCGACAAGTACGTCGCGCAGGTCGACGA
>JAZBPT010000052.1:0-10739 GCA_036351755.1 Wenzhouxiangella sp.
CTCCTTGGAAGTTCTTCTTGGCCTGTTAATAATTCTTATGGGGTCGACGCCAGGTCGGGAACCGGCCGGGGGCCGGGGCACAGTCAAACGGTCGTCTGCGCGACTCGATGTTGTGCAAAAAAGTCACCTACCTGCCTGAAAATCAACTCAATTGTACGATCTTGCAGCGAATCGTGCCACAACGCCCCCGACATTCTCCGCAAAGCGGTCAACTGCCGCTTGGCGAGCTGCCGGGTGGCCGCGACCGCCTTGCGCCGGCAATCGGACTGGCATCCGCCCTCGTCTAGACAATTCCAGACCTGACGATAGCCCACGCTCTTCATCGAAGCGTGAGCGGCGCTCAGGCCCGGTCTCGCCCTGAGGCGCTCGACCTCGGACAGGAAACCCGCTTCGAGCATCTGCTCAAAGCGCCTAGCGATGCGCTCATGAAGAATATGGCGATCAGCGGGCGTGAGCACAAGACGCAGGGCCTCGAGCCTGGGATAGCGGTTGTGCCCATGGTGCGCGCTCGGCCCCGAGCCGGTCAGGCGGAGGATCTCGACCGCTCGCTGGATGCGCTGGGTGTCGGCGGGGCGAATGGCCGCTGCCGCGGCCGGGTCCTGCCGCGCCAGTTCGGCGTGCAGGGCCTGCCAGCCGCGCGATTCGGCTTCGGCGGCGATGATCCGTCGCAACTCGGGATCGGCCGGCGGCATGGGATCGAGACCGTACAGCAGCGCCCTGTAATAGAGCATGGTGCCGCCGACGAGCACTGGCCAGCGGCCGGCGGCATGGATTCTGCGGATCTCGCCGGCGGCATCGGCGGCGAAATCGGCCGCCGAGTAAGTCTCCTCGGGATCCCGAACATCGATGAGCGAATGCGGATAGCGGGCCAGCGTGGCGGCGTCGGGCTTGGCCGAGCCGATATCGAGCCCCCTGTAGACCTGGGCCGAATCGACGCTGACCAGCTCGACGGGGAAACGCTCGTGCAGCGCGAAAGCGGCCGCCGTCTTGCCGGCTGCCGTCGGGCCCATCAGGAAAACCGCCGGGGGCAGTTCCCGCCGGACGCGTTCCCTACTGGCCACGCAGGAAAAGCCGGTCGAGAGCCTTCATGTCCAGCTGCACCCATGTCGGGCGGCCATGGTTGCACTGGTCGGAGCGCTCGGTCCGCTCCATGTCGCGCAGCAGGGCATTCATCTCGTCGATGTTCAGCCGCCGGTTGGCCCGGACCGAACCATGACAGGCGATGGTCGACAGCAGTTCGTCCAGCACCGTTTCGATGCGCTGGCTCTGGCCGAGCTCCACGAGATCCGCCAGCACGTCGCGCACCAGCCCCTGGCCGTCGGCCCGGGCCAGCAGGGCCGGCACCGCCCGGATGACGACGGCCTCGGGGCCGGCCAGGCCCAGCTCGAAACCCAGTCGCCTGAGCCCTTCGACGTGGCGCTCGAGCGCCCGGGCCTCGCGCTCCGACACGGCAATCTTCTCGGGCACCAACAGCTGCTGCGAACGCACGCGCTCTTCGCTCCAGGCCTGCTTGAGCTGCTCGTAGACGATGCGCTCGTGGGCGGCGTGCATGTCGACGACGATCAGGCCGTCGGCGTTTTCTGCCAGGACGAAGACCCCGTGAATCTGGGCCACGGCGAAGCCCAGCGGCGGAATGTCGTCGCCCGCCGCCTGCTCTCGCGCTCGCCCCGCGCGAGCCAGATCGGCATAACGCGAAACCGTCTCGGCCACGCCCAGGCCCAGCCCGACCTGGTTGCCATCGCCCTGCCAGCCCGCGGCGGCCGGCGCGGCAGCGTGGGCCCTCGAGGCGGCGGCCACCTGGGCCGAATCGCCGCCGGGCCGCGTGCCCGAAAGCGCATGGTGGATCGTCTTGAAGAGGAAATCGTGAACCAGCCGGCCGTCGCGAAAGCGCACTTCGTGCTTCTGCGGGTGCACGTTGACGTCCACGCGCTGCGGATCGAGCTCGAGCATCAGCGCGAAAGCCGGATGACGCCCATGGAAGAGCACGTCGCGGTAAGCCTGGCGCACGGCGTGGGCGACCAGCCGGTCGCGAACCAGGCGGCCATTGACGAAGAAGAACTGCAGGTCGGCCTGGCTGCGCGAGAAACCGGGCCGCGCGATCCAGCCGGTCAGGCGCAGTCCGGCATGGGCTTCGTCGAGCACGATCGCCTGCTCCATGAAGGCCTCACCGCAAACGGCCGCCACCCGGCGGTTGCGCGTGGCCTCGTCGGCCGCCGGCACCAGGCTGCGCACCATCCGGCCGTCGTGCGCCAGGTCGAGTGCCACGTCCATCCGCGCCAGGGCAAGCCGCTTGAGCAGGTCGTCGATGTGGCCGAACTCGGTGCGCTCGGTGCGCATGAACTTGCGCCGGGCGGGTGTGTTGTAGAAAAGGTCGCGGACCTCGATGACCGTCCCCTCGGGCATGCCGGCGGGCCGCACCTCGCCGACCGCCCCGCCCTCGGCCTCGAGTTCGTAGCCGCTGTTGGCGCCGGCCGGACGCGAAGCCAGGCGCAGGCGCGAAACCGAGGCGATCGACGGCAGGGCCTCACCGCGAAAGCCCAGGGTGGCCACGCCCTCCAGGTCGTCGAGGGACTCGATCTTGCTGGTCGCGTGCGCGCTCAGGGCCAGCGCCAGCTCGTCGCGCGAAATGCCGCAACCGTCGTCGGTCACCCGAATGCGCCGCGCCCCGCCCCGCTCGGCTTCGACCCGGATCCGGCCACTGCCGGCGTCGAGACTGTTTTCGACCAGTTCCTTGACGATCGAAGACGGCCGCTCGATGACTTCACCGGCGGCAATCTGGTTGACGAGATGAACGGGCAGCTTGCGGATCGGCATGCCGGACAGTTTACCGGACGCCGTCCGGTTTCAGGTTTCAGGTTTCAGGTTTCAGGTTTCAGGCGGCGGCTGCTGTTGCAGGTGGGCGGCTTCGCCGCGATGGGTTTGGGGCGGGGTGTTCCGGAGCCCGGAACCCCTCGTTCTGCTAAGACCCTGCCGGGATCACGAGCACCGCGCCGGGATGGATGACGTCGCCGTCGATGTTGTTGGCCTGCCGGATGCGCGAGACGCTGGTGCGGTATTTCTGCGCGATCACGCCCAGCGTGTCGCCGCGCTCGACGATGTGGCGGCTGCCGTCGCGGTTGGCGGCGATCCAGGTGCCCTGCGGCGCGGTCTCGAAGAAATGTCGGCGCACGCCGTTGACAATGGCCTCGGCGACCTGGCTACGGTGCGTGCCGCTGTTGAGATTGGCCTCGTCGTGCGGATTGCTGATGAACCCGACCTCGACCAGGACGCTCGGGACGTCGGGCGAGCGCAGCACCACGAAGTTGGCGCGTTCGACCCGCTCGCGGTGCTGTTTGCCCACGCGCGCGAGCTGGCCCAGGATAGCCTCGGCGGCTTCCGTGCTGTATTCCATCGCCACGTTCTGCGACAGGTCCAGCAACACGGAACTGAGCACGTCGTCGTCGCGGTCGAGCTTGACCCCGCCGACCAGGTCCGATCGATTTTCGCTGCGGGCCAGCCACTTGGCCGCCTCACTGGAGGCGCCGCGGCGCGACAGCACGTAGACGGAACTGCCGCGAACCCGGCGATCGCGGAAAGCGTCGGCGTGAATCGAGAGAAAGAGGTCCGCGCGCGCCTCGCGTGCCCGCGAGTAGCGCTCTTCGAGGGGGATGTAGTAGTCGCCGGTGCGGATCAGCACGCCTCGCATGCCCGGCTCATCGTCGATCTGGTGCTTGAGCTCGCGCGCCAGAGCCAGCGCCACGGTCTTCTCGTAGGTTCCGGAGGGTCCGATGGCGCCAGGGTCCTCGCCACCGTGCCCGGCGTCGATGGCCACGATCATGTCGCGTTCACCCCCCTGGGCCGACGCCACCGCTTCGCGCACGCGCTGCTCGGCGGACTGGCCGTTCTCGGGATACAGGTCGACCACAAGCCGGTGGCCGTACTCGCCGGCCGGCGCGAGCAGGAAACTCTGGGGGCGCACCTTTCCTTCGAGGTCGAGCACCACGCGCAGGTCGTGCCCTTCGCGCACACCGTGGCGAACGCGACGGATCACGCCGCTGTGCTCCTCATCGAGCCCCAGAACGCGATCGAGATCGACATCGTCGATGTCGATGACCACGCGTGATGGATTGTCGAGCGTGAACAGGCGATAGTCGACGCGCTGGTCGAGATCGAGCACCGCGCGGGTACTGTCCGGGCTGGCCCAGACGCGCAGGTTGCGTACCTCGCCTGCGGCCGCCGAAAGACTGGCCGTCAGCAGCAGAAACCCCAGAAGGAACGTTGCCTTGCGCATGTGGAATCGACCCTCGGCCGCAAGTTCGCGTTAATCATGCACCGAAAGAAGAGATTTTTCAAGCCAAATCGGAAGGTTGCGAACACTTTCCAGAAGCGGCCTCGGGAAACGAGGGCAAACCTGCAATCGCCCGTGGCGGCCAGGTCAAAGGGCAGCAAATCCAAGCGATTGGGGAAAAGCGGGGACAATGCAGCTCAGCAACCGGCGGCAAATGCGAGTTCCGCCGGGGCATACCCGGAGCGGGCGAGCCGAGTTCCTCAGGCCGACTCGACCCGGATATCGAGCAGGCGCGAGAGTTCCTGACGGCGCGGCGGCGCCAGGATGTCGGCCAGGGTGTAACCGTCGAGTACGTCGAGGAAGGCCCTCTTCGCCTCCGACAGCATGCCGATGAGTGCGCAGGCCGGCGTGATCACGCACTCGTTCCCGGGTCGCATGCACTCGACCAGGCCGAGATCGGGCTCCATTGCCCGCACGATGCGCCCGACTTTGAGCTTGCCGGCGTCGGCCGACAGGGTCAGGCCGCCGCCCACGCCCCGCACCGAATCGATGAAGCCCTCCGCGGCCAGCTGCTGCACGACTTTCATCAAGTGGTTCCGCGAAATCCCGTAAGCATCGGAAATCTCGCGGATCGTGCAGCGGCGGTCGTCGTGCAGGCCCAGGTAAATGAGCACGCGCAGGGAAAAATCGGTGTACTGAGTCAGGCGCATCGCCTGATTCTAACCTGCCGACTGTCAGCTTTTGTATAGTGAATATTCACATCATCAAATAATCGATCTCCCGGGGGCACCATGACGCAGGATTCTTCAACCAATCGCGTATCGAAACGGGACACCCACGAAGTCTTCAACCAGCCCGAGCCGCTGGTCGACTACGACCCCTGGGCGCGCCATCCGGCCCTGCGCGAGGCGCTCGAGCGCGAGGGTGGCGGCGCATTCAAGCGGCGCGTCCACGAATTCGCCCGCCTGGCCGCCGCCGAGATCGGCCCGCTGGGCTTCGACGCCAACGAATTCACGCCCCGCCTGCGCACCCACGACCGTTTCGGCCACCGCATCGACCGGGTCGACTACCATCCCGCCTACCACCGCATCATGGCCATCGGGCTCGACAATGGCCTGGCGAGCCTGACCTGGTCCGGCGAACCCGGGGGCAGGATCGCCCGCTCGGCGATGATGTTCCTTCACAACCAGTTCGAGGCCGGCACGATGTGCCCCATTACCATGACGCACGCCGTGGTGCCGGCCCTGCGCACTCAGCCCGAAGTGGCCGCCGAATGGGAACCGCGGGTGCAGGCCTCGCGCTACGACGAGCGCTTCCTGCCGGCCGATCGCAAGCACGGCGTCACCCTGGGCATGGCCATGACCGAAAAGCAGGGCGGCTCGGATGTGCGCTCGAACACGACGCAGGCGACGCCGCTTGGCGAACCCGGCGCCGGCCGGGAATACGAACTGGTCGGTCACAAGTGGTTCTGCTCGGCGCCGATGTGCGATGCCTTCCTGACCCTGGCGCAGACCGACGAGGGGCTGAGCTGCTTCCTGGTGCCGCGTTTCCGCCCCGACGGCTCGCTCAACCCCTTCCGCATCATGCGGCTCAAGGACAAGCTCGGCAATCGTTCCAACGCCTCCTCGGAAATCGAGTATCCGGGCACCTGGGCGGTCATGGTCGGTAAACCGGGACGCGGCGTGGCGACCATTATCCGCATGGTCGCCGAGACGCGACTGGACTGCGTGATCGGCTCGGCCTCGCTGATCCACAAGGCCGTGGTCGAGGCCATCCACCATGCGCGCGGGCGCGAGGCCTTCGGCGAGAAGCTGATCGACCAGCCGCTGATGGGCAATGTGCTGGCCGACCTGTCGCTCGAATCCGAGGCCTCGCTGGGCCTGGCGATGTTCCTCGCCGGTCGCTTCGAGGCCGCCAGCGGCGGCGACGAGCAGGCAGAGCGCCTGGCCCGGATCGCCACGCCGGTGGCCAAGTACTGGGTGTGCAAGCGCGCCGTCGGCGCGATCAACGAGGCCCAGGAATGCCTGGGCGGAGCCGGCTACGTGGAGGAGTCGATCCTGCCGAGGCTCTACCGCGAGGCGCCGGTGAACGCCATCTGGGAGGGTTCGGGCAACGTGCAGTGCCTCGACGTGCTGCGCGCGGCCCAGCGCGACCCAGGCTCGATGGACGCCCTGCTCGGGCATCTCGAGCCTCGGCGCGGCGACCACGACGGCATTGCCCGGCGCCTCGACACCATCAAGCGGCTGCTGGGTCGCCCCGACGAAGCGACCCAACAGGCGCGAGTCCTGACCGAGGCCCTGGCGCTTGGCCTGCAGGCAACGGTGCTGATCGAGGCCGGCAGCCCGCTGGCCGAAGCCTTCTGCGAGGCCCGGCTCACATCCCGCGGCGCCGGCCTTCACGGCGCCCTGCCGGCGGGCGTCGACCGGGCGGCGATCGTCGAGCGCACGTTTCCGGCCTGAGCGCCCGTCCGCACAGGTGGTTGAAAGCGCTGGAGGCCCGCTCCATGTTAGTTTGTTCACCAAACCAGAAAGCTAGGATCATCATGGAAATTGCCAACAACACCGTCGTCAGCATCGACTACACCCTGACCGGAGACGACGGCCAGGTTATCGATACCTCCGAGGGTCGTGAGCCCCTGGAGTACCTGCACGGCCACCAGAACATCATCCCCGGCCTGGAGAAGGCGATCGAGGGCAAGAGCGAAGGCGACGAACTCGAAGTGGCCGTTGACCCCGAGGAAGGCTACGGCCCCTACCGCGACGAGCTGGTCCAGGACGTGCCGAAAGACGCCTTCGCCGGCGTCGAGAAGGTCGAGCCGGGCATGACCTTCCGGGCCGAATCCAATGCCGGGCCGATGACGGTCACCGTCAAGGAAGTCGGCGACGAGACGGTCACGGTCGACGGCAACCACATGCTGGCCGGCCAGGTGCTGAACTTCAAGGTCGCCATCAAGGGCGTTCGCGAAGCCACCGAGGAAGAAGTCTCCCAGGGCACCGTCGCGGCCTGATCGCGACCGCTTCAGATTCGAAGCTCCCGAGGGGCCTCGTCGAGAGGCCCCTTTTTTGTTTCCGAAGGCGCCGGAGTGCGCGCTTCCCGCGCCTTCCGGAGCTATCATCGGGGCTCCACCAAGACCTTCGATGATCGATGACCGACTGGCATGCGCTCGAAGCCGACGAGGCACTCCGGCAGCTCGATTCCTCGACCCGTGGACTGGACGATGCGACAGTCGAACGGCGTCAGGCCGAATTCGGGCCGAACCGCCTTCCCGGACAGGTCGGTCGGCCCTGGTGGCGACGCCTGGCCGCCCAGTTCCACGATGTCCTGATCTATGTCCTGATCGCGGCCGCGGCATTGTCCGCATTGACCGATCACTGGGTCGACGCCGCCGTGATCGCGGCAGTCGTGATCATCAACGCACTGGTGGGCCTGGTGCAGGAAGGCAAGGCCGAACGCGCCATGGAGGCCATAGGCCGGATGCTCGCGCTGCGCGCGAGGGTGCGGCGCGGCGACCGGCCCGTCACTGTGCCCGCCGCTTCACTGGTCCCGGGCGACATCGTCATGCTGCAGGCCGGGGACCGCGTCCCCGCCGACATGCGCCTGATCGAATCGCACGGCCTGCGCATCGACCAGGCCGCGCTGACCGGCGAGTCGGTGCCGGTCGGGCGGCAAGCCGAACCGGTGGCGGCCGACACCGACCTCGCCGAGCGGCGCAGCATGGCCTGGTCGGGCACCATGGTCGTCGGCGGCCAGGCCATCGGCGTGGTCACCGGGACCGGGCGCGACACCGAGCTCGGCCGCATCAGCACGCTGCTCGAACAGGTCGAGCCGCTGTCGACGCCCCTGGTGCGTCAGATGAACCGGTTCGGCCGGCGCCTGACCGGTGGCCTGCTGGCCCTGACCACCGCCATCATCGCCCTGGGGGTCGGCCTCCACGGCATGGATCTCGGCCAGGGTTTCCTCGCCGGCGTGGCGCTGATCGTATCGGCTATCCCCGAGGGACTGCCGGCCATCATGACCGTCACCCTGGCGATCGGCGTGCAGCGCATGGCCGCACGAAAGGCCATTGTCCGCCGCCTGCCCGCCGTCGAGACGCTGGGTGCGGTCACCGTCATCTGCTCCGACAAGACGGGAACGCTGACGGGCAATGAGCTGCGCGCCCGCGAGCTGATCACCGCCGAAGGCAGCATCGCGCCCGAACGGCTTTCGGGCGCCGGCGAGACGTTCAGGCACCTGGTCGAAGCGGCGCTGCTCTGCAACGACGCCGAGCCGGGCAGCGATCACAACGATCCCATCGAGGCCGCGCTGCTCGGACTGGCCGAGCCGGCCGGAATCGACGTGGCGGCATTGCGGCGCGAGCGGCCGCGGACGGGACTGCTGCCGTTCTCCTCGGAACGCAAGCTCATGGCAAGCGCCCACGGCCCAATCCTCACGGTCAAGGGGGCACCCGAGCGCATCCTGTCGCTGTGCGCAAGCGAGGCCGCCACTTCGGGATACTTGCCCCTGGATGCCGCCGAATGGCACGAACGGCTGGACGCCCTGGCCGAGAAAGGGCTCCGCGTGCTGGCCGTGGCCGCCGGACAGGCCGATGGCGCCGGCGAAACACTCGACGAGTCCCGCCTGAGCGAGGCCGACCTGCGCCTGCTCGGGCTGGTGGCATTCTCCGACCCGCCCCGGGCGGAAGTGCCCGAGGCCGTCGCCGCCTGCCGGCGGGCCGGCATCGAAGTGAAGATGATCACCGGCGATCATGCTGCGACGGCCCGCGCCATCGCCGAGGAACTGGGCATGGCCGGAGACCAGCCACCGGTCACCGGCCAGGAACTCGAGCGACTCGACGAGCGGGCGCTGACCGAACGCGTGCGCGCCAGCCACGTTTTCGCGCGCACCGCGCCCGAGCACAAGCTCCGCCTCGTCGAGGCACTACAGGCCAACGGCGAGGTGGTGGCGATGACCGGCGACGGCGCCAACGACGCCCCGGCCCTCAAGCGCGCAGACATCGGCGTGGCCATGGGCATCAAGGGCACCGAGGCCTCCCGGCAGGCGGCGGCCATGGTACTGGCCGACGACAACTTCGCCTCCATCGCCGCCGGCGTCGAGGAAGGACGCGGCGTCTACGCCAATATTCGCAAGTCCCTGCTGTTCATCCTGCCCACCAATGCCGCCGAATACATCGTCGTTTCACTCGCGGTCCTAGCGGGCATGGCCCTGCCGGTCACGCCGGTGCACATTCTCTGGATCAACATGGTCACGACCGTGACCCTGGCCCTGGCCCTGGCCTTCGAACCCGCCGAGGACGACGTCATGCACCGGCCCCCGAGGCCGCCAGGGGAGGGACTGATCAACCGCTTCGTGGCCTTCCGCATCGTCTGGTTCGGCCTGGTGTTGATGGCGGCCACTTCCGGACTGTTCCACTGGGAAATGGCCGCCAGCGGCGACGAGTTGCTGGCGAGAACCCTGGCGGTGAACATGCTCGTCGCCGGGGAGGCGATCTACCTGTTCAACTGCCGGCAGTTGCTCGCGCCGAGTTTCACGGCCGCAACCCTGGGAACGAACCCCGTGGCCCTGGCGGCCATCGGCGCACTGGTCGTCCTGCAGCTAGCGTTCACCTACCTGCCCGCGGCGGCCGAAGTCTTCGGCACGGCCCCGCTGAGCGCCCGTCACTGGCTGACGATCGCCGCGCTCGCCCTGCCCGTCGCAGCGCTCGTGGAACTGGAGAAGGCCCTTTGGCGTGCCAGGCTCGGGCGCCGACGAGAAACGAGCGAGGACCGAAGCGAGGACCGCACCCACGCCTGATCCCGGCACGCTTTAACGGCGGCGCGAATGACGGACCCGCGGCACCAGCAAAGTCGGGACGACGAGCACGTAGCCCATCACGACCACACCCATGGTGAACTGACTGACTCCGGCCTCGAAGGCCATCCCGAGCACGATCGGCCCGATCGCCGTGGAAACCACCATCAGCGCGGCGTATACACCGCGGATCATTCCCAGCCGCGCGGTGCCGAACAATTCCACCCAGACCGCGCCGCAGACCACGCCGTTGACGCCCGCGGTCAGCCCCAGGCCGGCGAACATGAGCCACATGGCGGCCTGCGGCGGCAGAACTCCAAGCCCGAGAACGCCGACGCCCAATGGCAGGAGATAGGAACGCAGCAGAGCCCGGGCGCTGAAACGGTCGACCAGCCGACCGCCGGCGAAGGCGGCCAGCGCCTGCATTCCCGCGAAGAGCACGAACCCGGTGGCGACCGCGGCCAGCGACCAATCCAGTCGCTCGGCCAGGGTGCCCTGGTGCAGAAACAGGGCGGTGACCACGAAGGGCGAAACCAGTGCGACCGCAAGCACCCGCAGGAACCGGCCGTTGACGAACAGGCTCCGGCGCGAGCGCACCGATGTATCGATATCGCCGGCTTCGTCGGCCTCGGGCTCGACATGCCCGGTGAGGGGTCGCGCCAGGCCGAAAAGGGCCGGCAGCGCC
>JAZBPT010000053.1:0-3023 GCA_036351755.1 Wenzhouxiangella sp.
CCACAAGCTGAGCAAGCAGATCTTCATCGCCCTTCTTCTCGGCCTGGCCACCGGGCTGGCGATCAACCTTTTCCTGGGGCAGGTCGGCTGGGTGCAGAACTGGCTCGTTAACGGCGTCTTCGAGGTTGTTGGCGAGATGTTCGTGCGTTTTCTCAGCATGTTGATCGTGCCGATCGTATTCGTTTCGTTGATCTCCGGCGTCGCCTCCCTGGCCGATCCGAAGAGCCTGGGCAGGGTAAGCGGGAAGGCGATCGGCTTGTATTTGATCACGACCTGCATCGCCATCGTGCTGGCGCTCCTGGCCGGCATGGTCTTCCAGACCGGCGTGGGTGCCAGCCCCGTCGGCACTGCAACTCCGGAAATCTCGGAGGCGCCGCCGTTCTCCCAAGTACTGATCGACCTGGTGCCGAGCAACCCGGTCAACGCCATGGCCGAAGGCAACATGCTGCCGATCATCATCTTCTCGATCCTGCTCGGCCTGGCCATGTCTTTCGCCGGCAAGTCCGGCCAGCGCATCGGCGAGTTCTTCAACGACTTCATGGAAGTGGTCATGAAACTCGTTGGCATCGTCATGCTGATCGCTCCGTACGGCGTCTTCGCCCTGATCGCGGGCATGGCCGCAACGACGGGGTGGGAGACCTTCCTCGGCGTGATCAAGTACGTGCTGCTCGTGCTGGGCATGCTGATCTTCCACGCAGCCGTGGTCTACCCCACGCTGCTCAAGACCTTCACGGGTCTGAGCCCGCTGACCTTCTATCGCCAGTTCCGGGACGTCATGGCCTTCGCGTTCTCGACGGCTTCTTCGGGTGCGACGATCCCGGTTACCCTGCGCGCCGTGCAGGAGCGCATGGGCGCGAGCAACCGCATCAGCTCGTTCACAATCCCGCTCGGCGCGACTATCAACATGGATGGCACGGCGATCATGCAGGGCATCGCGGTCGGCTTCATCGCCCAATACTACGGGGTGGATCTGAGCGTGACGCAGTACCTGATGGTGATCTTCATGGTGGTCATGGCCTCAATCGGCGCGGCCGGCGTTCCTGGCGTGGGGCTCATTCTCCTCGCCGGCGTGCTGGCCCAGGTCGGGCTGCCCAAGGAAGGCATTGCGCTGATCCTCGGCGTTGACCGGCTGCTCGACATGACGCGTACGGCGGTCAACGTCACCGGGGACGCTACGGTGACCTGCATCGTCGCCAACAGCGAGAACGAGCTCGACACCGACCGCTTCAACGACCTCCACAGCGGCGACGAACCCTCGAAGCAGAGCACTTGACCCAGGACACCCGTGCGAAGGCGCGTCGGCCCCGGGGCCGTCGGTCGCCCAGCTAGTGTCGACCCACGGTTTCCCGCCCGGTCGAGTCCATGTGCAGCGCCTGGGCCATGGCGCGGGGCGCGCCAGCGGCGAAGCCGAGTGCTGAAAGCGTGCAAAAGGCCATAACCAGGACGATTGGGAGCGGCGTTCCATCGGCAAGCCACGTGGAAGTGGCACTGATCAGCCCGCCCAGCGCAAACTGCGTGGCCCCCAGCAACGCGCTCGCCGTACCCCCGAGCCGGGGGAAGAACTCCAGCGCGTTGGCGATGTTGTTGGGAATGATCGTGCCGAGACAGCCGCCGATGATGACCATACAGACCGCCACTGCAGCCAGTTCGGCACCCTGGACAATCGCGCCGACCAGCAACATCACGGCCAGGGCCTGTACCGCGCAGGCCGTGCGCAGGATCTGTGTCGAGTGGAAACTCTTCAACAGGCGTCGGTTCAGGAAGTTGGCCACGACCATGCCCGATACCTGGCAGGCGAAGAGTATCGAGAACAGGCGATTCGAGGCGCCGAACCATTCCTGGTAGATAAAGGCGGCGTGGGTGATGAACACCAGCATCACGCTAAACGCCAGAGTCTGGATTGCGATGAAACGCATGGTCGTGCCGTGCCGAATCACCATCAGGTAGTTGGTCACAAGCGTGTAGACCGGCGTTCGCACCTTGCCTGCGGGCGGCAGACCCCGGAACAGGAGGTTGTGGAGCGTCAAGGCCACAACCGCAGCATAGGCGGCCAGGAAGACGAAGATCGCCGGCCAGTCAAATGCGTAAAGCAGGCCGGAACCGATTGCAGGCGCCAGGGCGGGCGCCGCGAGCATGACGATACCGATCAGCGAGAACAGGCTGGCGGACGCCTGCCCGTGCGTGCGGTCGCGAACGATGGCAGGAACGGACACCGCACAGCAGGCCCCGCCCATCGCCTGGACGAGCCGCCAGGCCATCATCCAGCCCAGGGACTCCGCGCGTGCCAGCATCAGGCTGGCCGCCGCAAAGATCACCAGCCCGGTAAACAAGACCACCCGCCGCCCGTACCGATCTGAAAGCGGCCCCGCCACCAGCTGCGTCAGCCCCAGGGCGAACACGTAGATACTCAAGGTCCGCCCCACCGCCGGCAGATCCACGCCCAGGTCGGCGGCGATTTCCGGAAAGGCAGGCAGGTACGTATCGAGCGCAAACGGCCCGATTGCAACGGTCATGCCCAGAAGAATGGCAAAGCGTAGGGTAGACACAAAATGGGCCGAGGGAGAATCAAAGAATAGCTTGCCACAAGACCCGTTGGCAGTTGATCACCAAGCAGTACGCCAGCTAACGAATCAAACAATACGCGCGGCCCGAAGGGACGCGCACAGCATAAATGCCTGGCAGCACAGCTCGGAACACGGGTGCGGTTTGCGCGAAGCGCAAGAAGCGCCCGTGTGGAGAGCGCCCGTGCGTGACCGTTGGTCACGGCCTCATCCGTCCCTACGGCATCGCTCCATTCGCTAACGCGAAAGCCGCAATGTCGAGACGACGGGGCCTGCCAGCCGCTGACGCGCCCGCACAGGCATAAAAAAACCCCGGAGCTCAAAACGAGCACCGGGGTTCCTGAATAAATGCCTGGCAGTGACCTACTCTCACACGGCTAATGCCGCACTACCATCGGCGCTGGCGCGTTTCACTGCCGAGTTCGGGATGGGATCGGGTGGTTCCACGCCGCTATTGCCACC
>JAZBPT010000054.1:0-2301 GCA_036351755.1 Wenzhouxiangella sp.
ATGTGGCGCCAGCCGCTGTCGGTGACCGGGCAGGCGAGGGTGCGCGAGTTCCTGATCGTCTTCGAGGTCGACTGGCGTCTCGAGGACGCCGCCGGCGAGGTCGCGCTCGAGCGCGCCACCATTCGGCTGACGCGCGACTACAGCTTCGACGAAGGCGAGATTCTCGCCGCCCAGCGCGAGGAAGAGTTCCTGCGCGACGATCTCGGCCGGGCCATGGCCGAGCAGCTCATCCGCCGACTGGAGGCGCTCAGCGGGGCCGGCTCGTGAAGCTGTTTCCCGAGAAGCTGCCGCAGCGTCTCCGACAGGGCCTGGACAAGGTCTACCTGGTGGCCGGGCAGGAGCCGCTGCTGATCGAAGAGGCCTGTGACGCGATCCGATCGGCCGCGCGCGAAGCCGGCGTAGGCGAGCGCCTGGTGCTGGAGGCCGACGCCCGCTTCGACTGGAGCCAACTCGGCAGCGCCACCGAAACCAATTCCCTGTTCGCCACCCAGCGCCTCGTCGAGGTCCGAATGCCCTCGGGCAAGCCCGGACGCGAGGGCGGCGCGGTACTGCGCGAGTGGGTGCAGGCCGCCGGCGACGACATCCTGCTGGTCAAGTGCGACGCCTGGGACATGGCAAGCGAGAAGACCGCCTGGGTGAAGGCCCTCGATGCGGCCGGCGTCTACGTGCCGTGCTGGAAGGTCAAACCCCAGCGCCTGCCGCAGTGGATCGCCCAGCGCCTGTCGAGCCGCGGGATTCGTGCCGACCAGTCCGCCTGCCGTTTCCTGGCCGAGCGCCTGGAAGGCAACCTGCTGGCCGCCGCGCAGGAAATCGAGCGCCTGGTCCTGCTCTACCCGGGCGGCCAGGTCGGGCTCGAAGAGGTCCGCGCGGCCGTGGCCGACAGTGCCCGCTTCGACAGCTTCCGCCTGATCGAACTGGTCTTCGCCGGCCAGGCCGGCGCGGCCGTGCGCTGCATCCGCGGCCTGCGCGAGGCCGAAACGCCCATGCCCCTGATCGTCGGGGCCCTGGCCCGCGAACTCCAGACCATCGGCAACTTCCAGATGCTGGCGCGCACGCAATCGGCCGCCCAGGCCTTCAAGGTGCTCGGCATCTGGAAGAGCCGGCAGCAGCCGGTGGCAGACGCCGCCCGGCGGCTTTCCCCGGAGGTGGTGCGCCAGACGCTTGCCCAGCTCTCCGATCTCGACCAGATGTCGAAGTCCAGCGGCCGCGAGATGTTCTGGCTCCGGCTTGAGCGCCTGTGCGTGGCCCTGGCCACCAACCGCCCGGAATACTGCGCGGCATGAATCGCGCGACGGTGATCTTCGGCGGCACTTTCGACCCGGTGCACTACGGGCACCTGCGCGCCGCCTCCGAGGTGTCGGAAAAGCTGGCCGCCGACGACTTCCGTCTCCTGCCCGCGGGCAATCCGCCGCACCGCGACCACACCGGGGCCGAGGCCTACCACCGCCTGGCCATGCTGGAACTGGCGCTGGCGCCCTACCCGGACCTGACGGTCGACGAGCGGGAGGTGCGGCGCGGCGGGCCCTCCTACATGGTCGAGACCCTGGCTTCGATCCGCCACGAGGTGGGTTCCCGGCCGGTGATCCTCTGCCTGGGCCAGGATGCGGCCAACCAGCTCAGTGGCTGGCATCGCTGGCGGGAGTTGCTGGAGCTGGCGCACCTGGTGGTGATGAAGCGCCCGCGCAGCCGCCCGAAGTACACCGGCGAGGTGGCCGAGGTGCTCGGCGAGCGCCGTGTGCGCGGGCCGAGCCAGTTGATGGAGTCCGGCGCCGGGCGGGTCTGCTACCTGGGCGTCACCCAGCTGGCCATTTCGTCGACCGATATTCGCTCCCAGCTCGCCGACGGGCGCGACCCGAGATTCCTATTACCCTCGACCGTGCTCGCCTACATCCGGAAGCACGGGCTCTATCACTGAACTCGCCGGTTCATCGAGGCCGGCCGACGCATATGGTGAACTCGGCGCGGACAAGGCGTAAAATACGCCCCGTGTTCAATCATGGATGATTCGTTGAGCGAAAAGGAACTGCTCGACCCGCAGGAACTGCGGGATCTCGCCGTCGCCGTCCTGGAAGACGCCAAGGCCCAGGACATCCAGGTCATCGATCTGTCCGAGCGCAGCAGCTTCGCCGACTACATGGTGATCGCCTCGGGCACTTCGTCGCGTCAGGTCAAAGCCATGGCCGACCGGCTGGTCCAGCGCGCCAAGGCGCGCGGCATCAAGCCGCTGGGCGTGGAAGGGGCCGAGGATGCCGAGTGGGTGCTGGTCGACCTGGCCGACGTCATCGTTCACGTCATGCAGCC
>JAZBPT010000055.1:0-40085 GCA_036351755.1 Wenzhouxiangella sp.
AAAGGGCGTCTTGTATTCTCCCTTTCGCCCGGTCGTCATGACAGTCAGCCGGTCCAGTGGAATCTGAGAGATGACGCCCAGTTCGGACAGCATGGACTCCAGGCTCAGGTAGTTGTACTCGCCCCGCCGGAGCACCAGAGCGATTCGCTCGAGCAGAAAACGGTCGCGGCTGGCGGCATTCGGGTTGACATAAACGCCGTGACAGGCCCGACGCAGGATCCCGGCCTCGACCAGCCGATCGAGCCCTTTGTTGAAGGCGCCGGAACTGTCGCCCGGGAAGATCCGCGCCAAGTCCTTGGTCGAAAAGACGCAGCGGCCCTTCCGGTCCCATTCGGCCAGCTTCTCGATCGCTTCGCGTCTGGTCATCGGCAGCAAGTAGACATGAATATCCCAAATATGGGGTATTTCTGACCACTTGTCATGCCTTAGCCTGCATGGAAGCCGTGGGCCTTTGGGATGCGGTAACTCTCTTGGCCCGATTGTTGCCGGGCGGCTGATCGGACGGCAAGCCCTGCCCGTTGCGCTTGCTACGACTCGTTTCCTTCTCGCGCGGATTCCGCGCGCATTTGCAGCGGGTCGACGCTGGCCGTGACAAGAGCCGGGATCTCCGTGTGCGGGCGTGGACGCGAGAACAGGAAGCCCTGCACCAGGTCGAAGCCGATGTCGTGGACGATGGCCAGTTGCTCGCGTGTTTCGATGCCTTCGGCAATCGTCAGCATCTCGAGCGAGCCGGAAAGGGCGATCATGCCGCGCGCCAGGCTCTGACTGGATGCGTTGGGGCCCAGGTTGGCGATCAGCGAGCGATCGATCTTGATGATGTCGAAAGGAAAGCGGTCAAGGTACGACAGCGAGGAATAGCCCGTTCCGAAATCGTCGATGGACAGCGTGATGCCCAGCTTCTTGAGCTGGCGCAGCTGGAAGCCCGTTCCCTCGAAGGCCAGCACGCTCTCGGTCAGTTCCAGATGGAGCAGTTCGGCGGGTAGCTGGTGCCTTTCCAGGACGGTCTCGATCGTGCGCGCCAGTTCGGGGCGCTCCATGTCGCGGGCAGACAGGTTGACCGCCACGTGGAATGGTGGTCGTCCCTGTGCCAGGGCAACGTTGCGCCATTCCGATGCGGCGCGGCAGGCCTGGTCGAGCACGAAGTCCGTGATCTCGTGGATGAGGTCGGTTTCTTCGGCCACGCCCATGAATTGGTCGGGCGGGATGTTCCCATGCACGGGGTGCTCCCAGCGGATCAGCGCCTCGACCCCGACATAGCGGCTGCTCGAAATGGAATAGATCGGCTGGTAGACCAGGCGGAATTCGTCGTGCGTGAGCGCATGGCGGATTCGGTGCTCGAGCTGCAGGGCATGGAGCTCTTCGGTGATCGGGCGGATCGACGGTGCCAGCAGCCAGGCGGACAGCTGCCCTATTCCGATGAAGAAGGCCCCGCGGGTCAGCCACTGGAACGCATCCTGCGGCTCGCCGGTTGCGGTGAATTCCGGCGTCATCGGGCCGGCCAGGAACATGGCCGCCAGGCCCGTGCACAGGGCGACGACGGGCCCGAAGCGGGTGGCGGCGAACAGGATGGGCAGGTAGTAGAGATGCGGCGCCAGGGCGCCTGCGCCACCGGCTGCGTAGACGCAAAGCCAGGACGCGAGCAACCCGAGCCCGATGAGCCCGAGCGATGTCAGCCGGGGCAAGCCGACGGAGGCGCGCAATGTCCGATAGGCGAGCAGGTCGGCGGCACGGCCGCCGTTTCCCGCCCGCAACGAGAGATCGTGCTTGGTCACGACCGTTCTCCTCGCGGTTTGTCAGAACACCCGGTTTACCCCTTCCCAAGAATTCAACCGGATGCCACAACAGACTATCACATGGATATTGACGCTGATTTGACGCCGCCGCCCGAAGGCGACGGCGCGGCCCGAAAGGCGGTATCAGGGCGTGACGCGTTCGATCTCGCCGCCGACTTCGCCTTCGACGATCAGTTCGACGCGGCTGTCGACGCGCACGTCGCCGGTGACCGAGGCGTCGGCCGCGATCTCGACGACCGGAAGCTTCTCGTCGTAGTCGGCGTCGAGCAGCAGGATGATGCTGCCGTCGACCTCGCTGCCGCCCAGCACCCGGATGTCGCCGGCCTCGGGCCAGGACAGGCTGCCGCCGAAGCCGAAGAAGCCGCCGTTGCGGCCCGCGTTGTCTTCGGTGATCTCGATGACCAGGTCGCCGCCGGACCGGCTGCCGTTGTCGAGCGTGATGTCGCCGGCCAGGGTCTGGATGCCCTGCTCCGCCGTGGCGCCGTCGAGGGTGACGCCGCCGTTGCGGGTCGTGATCCGGCCTTCGGCCCGGCTGCCGGACGCCAGGGCAACACGGCCGTTGCGAGTCTTGATGTTGCCGCCCACCACGGCGTCGGAACCAACCTCGATGCCGCCGTTGCGCGAGACCAGGCCGCCCGTGCGGGCCGATTCGCCGATGCGGATGGCGCCGTTCCGGGACTCCATGCTTCCGGCGGTCGCGCCGGCGCCCAGGCTGATCCAGCCGTTGCGTGAATCGATGCGGCCGTACTCGCCGTTGTCGCCCAGTTCGATGCTGCCGTTGCGTGTGCTCACGTTGCCGGCTGTCACCGACACGCCGGTTTCGATGTCGCCGTTGCGACTCTCCAGCGCGCCCTCGACGACGGCTTCATCGCCGATGCGGACCGAGCCGTTGCGGGTCTCGACATCGCCCTTGTGGGTCGAGCCGGCCGGAATGCTGACGCTCTCGCTGGCCGATGCCAGCGAAGACAAGGCCAGCAGCGCCACGGCGGCGGTGGTGGTGAATGATCGAATCGACATGACTGCGCCTCGTTGATGAATGCGTAGCCACCATTCAAGCATGAGCCGCTGAGCCGATCACAGTGCCAGAGGTCACGGCGCGGGGCTCGTCGCCACCTTCACCGGCGTTGACGCGCATCAATGCGCCGGGGTTCGACCGGGCGTATGTTGGATGAGCGTTGCCCACTCCACTCCCAAGGAGGTAGAACCATGGCCCTTCCCCGCAGGCGCCAACGCGCCCAGCATTCCAGCAGCAACGCCCTTCGCCGCCTCATGTCGCTGGCGGAGTGGCCTTTCGATGATTTCCCCGACGAATCGCTCTTCACCGAGTCCTGGGCTCCCGCCGTGGATTTGAAGGAGAACAAGAAGGCCTACATCGTCAAGGCCGACATTCCCGGCGTGGATCCCAAGGACATCGACGTCACGCTTGAAAACGGCGTTCTGACCGTGCGCGGCCAGCGCAAGGAAGAGCATCGGGAAGAAGGCGAGGATTTCCATCGCGTAGAGCGCTTCTCAGGCAGTTTTGCGCGCCAGTTCTCCCTGCCCGATGCGGCCGACGACGGGGTGGAAGCCCACATGAAGGACGGCGTGCTCGAGATCAGGATTCCCAAGTCCGAAAAGGCCGTGGCCCGCAAGATCGAAATCAATAGCTGAACCCAACAAGAACAGAACCAAGGAGATCGCATCATGAGTGTCGCAAAAGTCGTCGAGATTACATCCGACTCCACCGAGAGTTTCGAGGACGCCATCCGGCGCGGCATCGAACGCTCGGAGAAGTCCCTGAAGAACGTGCGCGGAGCCTGGATTGCCGAGCAGAAGGTGATTGTCGAGGACGGCAACATCATTCGCTATCGAGTGACCATGCGCGTGAGTTTCGTTCTCGAGTAGTACGCAGTCATGAGTGATTGTTGGGTCATTGCGGCCGACAGCAGCCGCGTTCGCCTGTTCCGCAAGACCGAGGGCCAGTCGATCGAGGAGTTCGACGTCATGCTCAACCCGGACGCGCGCCTGCGCGAGCAGGACCTGGTTTCCGACGAGCGGGGACGCGGCTTGAATCGATCGCGCTCAGGCCGTTTTGCCATGGCCGAGCCGGAAAGTCACCGGGAACATGCCGAGAAGACCATGGCCCTGGAACTGGCGCGCCGGCTACGTCAGGCGCGGCTCGACGGCAAGATGTCACGACTGCATGTCCTGGCTGCGCCGCGTTTCCTGGGCCAACTTCGCAACAGCCTGGACGAAGACACTCGAGAGCAGATCCGGAGCGAGACGGCCAAGAACGTTTCGAGACTGGACGCCGCGGCCATTCGCGCTCAGCTGCCAGAGTACCTTTGATCTGCGAGCAAGTCAGGAGGCGGTGTGCCCGACCGCCTTCAAGCGTTTCCCCAGTTTCTTGATTCGCGGAATCAGGCCGAACTTGATGCGGTGGACGGCGCTGGCGCGGGGCGTTGGAGCAAAGCAGACAAACCAGTGGTGCGAGCGCGCGTTGCTTGTCCAGCGCTGCTTGAACTCGTCCTGTTCTCCCAGCAGGTCGATTTCTTCCAGTTCCGTGGCCATGTAGTGCTCGAGCATCAGGCCCAGGAGAACCAGGCCCGGTGAGCTGGCCGAAAGACCGTCCCTGAAGCCGGACTTCAGCGAGTAGAGTCGCCCCCCGAACTCGATTGAAAGGTCGAAGGCGATGCGCTCGCCGTCCAGTTCCAGGAAATGCAGCCGAAGCAGACCGCTGTGGGCCATTCTCCCGGCCAGTTCGTGATAGAAGCGGCGAACATCGTCATTGGACTTCATCGCCGATCCGGCCCTTCCCTTCCAGCCGTCGGCCTCGATCTCGAAGCCGGTCTCCAGCGCTTCAGGCACGGCCACGGGGTCGACGACCACCTCGAGAGCGATTCGTCCCGTTTGCGACAACTGTCGGGTCTTTCTGCGCAGTTCCTTTCTGAAGTTTCTCGAACGCCCGGAGAGATAGCGGTTCCATTCCGTGGCGGTGTTGATGAAGGGCGAGGATTCCGCCTGCCACAAGCCAAAACGGAATCCGTCGGTTTCCGCCCGGGCGGAAAGGCTCCGAATCACCGGGGAATCCGAGAGCAACCTCGGGAGTTCGAAGATATCCCACTGCCCTTCCATACCGGCCACATGGCGCCAGATCGCATCGATTACGCCAGTCACGTCCGGGGACACCATACAATCAACGCGAGGCGAATGAACGTTGGCCGGGGCCCCGAGTCGGCGCAGCGGAATACCGTACCGGCGGACCCGGTTGAGCATCAGCGGCAGGATGCCCACCAGCCTTTCCCCCTGCCATACGGTGACCAGGCGGAGATGCCCGGCCTTCCCGAAGGCGTTCCACCAGGATCGAATCCACTCGGGGCGCATGAAAGGCTCGGAATGTCCCGCCGAGCAGATGAGTTCTCGCCAGGCCGGCTCGATCCTGGCGAGCGACCCGGCGTCTTCGTATACATGAACCTGCAGCGGCACGTCGGCATCCTTCACGATGGCTGCGAGCGGGCTGTCGTCCGGATTCGCCCGCGAAACGGCGCAGCTGTAACTTGCCAACCTTGTCGGACTAGTGGACATCGAAGCGGTAGCATTCGCAGGCTGCCGCTTCCAGTCCCTTGCGGTCGAGGAGGCGGATTTCGCCGCGGCGGTACTGAATGAGCCCGAGCAACTGCAGGTGGGTGGCGGCGTTGGTCACGCCGCTGCGCCGAACGCCGAGCAATTTTGCCAGGGTATTCTGCGTGAGCAGGATGGGGATCTCGGCATGCCTGTCGCTGACCTCGAGCAGGCAGCGGGCCAGGCGCGCTTCGAGCACATGGAAGCGGGCACAAAGGACGCCCCGCGCCACCACGGTGAACAATCCGGCCACGTACTTGAACTGAACGTTACGCCAATGCTCATTGGCGGCCGCCCGGATCAGAAACTCTCCGACATCGACCCTGAGCGCTTTCAGGGCTTCCGGAACGTAGATGTCCAGCAGGAAGCTTTCACGGCCCAGCAAGGACTCCCAACCCAGGATCCCTTCCCTGCCGGCGAATGCTACCTGCACGCTCGATTCCTCGGAGCCTGTGATCATCAGCGAGGCATAGCCGCTGACCGGAAAGTAGATTTCCCTGATCACGTCACCCCCGACGGCAATCCGGGCATCGGCGACAAAGCTGGTCAGGTCGCTTACGGCCATGAGCTGCGACAGCTCATCCGGGCTCAGGCAGTCGAGCATCCGGTTTTCGGAGACAGTCTCGCTTGTCCGCCTGCCGAGACCGAGCGGTTGGGTGTCGACAGCCCGTTCCATCACTCTGGCAGGAGACGTTCAGTCTCCCGCTTGACGGTCCGGTAGCACTCGCAGCATTCGTGTTCGAGGCCCGGCCGATCGAGAACGTGGATGTGGCCGCGCCGATACTCGATCAGTTTGGCCTTCTGGAGCCGGCCGGCGGCTTCGGTCACCCCTTCTCGTCGAACCCCCAGGCTGTGGGCGATCTGTTCCTGGGTCAGTTCGAGATGGTTGTCGGGCAGGTGATCGATGGCGATCAACAGCCAGCGCGCCAGTTGCTGATGGATGGTGTGGTAGCGATTGCAGGTCGCAGACTGGCCTATCTGCGTGAAAAGAACCTGTGTATAGCGAAGCAGCAGGGAGCGAAAGTGCTCGCTGTCATGCACGAGTTCACGCAGAACGGCGGCCTTGAGCCGATAGACGCTGCCGGCCACCTGTACGGTGGAATAGCTGGGCATCGATTCCGTCTGGGTGAAAATGGAAAGCCCCAGAAGGCCGTCATTGCCGACGACGGCAATCTCGCAGCTGTGCCCGTCTTCGAGCAGGAGCACGATGGACGCGAGCGAGTCGACCGGAAAGTACGCGTATCGCTGGACCGCGCAGGATTCATGGATGATCTCTCCACGGTGCCATTCCACAAGAGTCAGGTGTGGAAGGACACGGGCGTAGTCCTGGTGATTCATGCCCCGGAGAATCCGATTGCATTCCGCACCCCTGAATCCGGTGTAAGGATTTCCAATCGGTTCTCTGAGCACAGAAACCCGGCTTGCTGATGAGTTCATGCTGCCAACTCCCCTATTGCTTGCGGCTCGGCGCAACGGCTTTCCCTGCGAACCAGACGACATCGCACGATGCTGGAGCCGAGTTCCCGGAAGGGCTTCCAGCGCAGGAAAGGCAGGTTGCGTATGGGTGCCGTTTCGAGCCAGTCGACGGCCAGGGGACTGTCCCCGACCAGCCGCTCGAACTCGGCGATGCGAATCTGGTTGAGACCACCCTCGACTTCGCAGAAGCGGGTGGCCCCATCAGGGCGGAAGCGGGCGCGCCAGCGGATCAGCGCAGCCTCGGTGAATACGAGATGGGCCCAGGGAAAGACCGAAAAGAGATGGCCACCGTAGGGATGCAGCCAGGTCGGGCCAAAAGAAGCCAGGACCTCACCGTCGCGCTTGAGCAGCCCGTTCATGATCGCCAGAATGTTCGCGGGATCGTCGAAATGCTCGAAAGCGTCGATGCTGATGATGACGTCGGCGCGCTCCTGCGTGGACTCGGCGAAAATGCATCGGTTGGAAACACCGCAGCGGGCGGCTCGGAGCCTGGCTTTCTCGAGAAAGCGGGGCTGGATGTCCAGGCCGATGACCCGGCAGTCCGGCACCCTTCTGGCGATGGTCACCGCCTGCAGTCCGTCGCCGCAGCCGAAATCGATGACGGTCTTGCCTCGCAGGGTTCCGAGGAAGGCTGAACCGAAATAGCGCTCCAGCTTGCAGTCCTGGTCCGCTTCCGGTTCGCCGCCCCTTTGTGGAGGAGCCGGCGCGATTGCCCTGAGTATGCTGTATCCCAGGGTGCCACCGATTATTCCCATACTTGCCTTGCCCGCCGAGCCCGCTCAAACCGGGACGGGTCGCCCACGATTGATGATCGGACGCGCAGATTACAGGAGGCTAATGAAACAGTTCTGTGCGCTGGCACACAGTTTACATATATTTGTGTGAGGGTTCGCAAGCGCACAGAACCGGCTGTCCCGCTCCGCAAGGATGAGCGCCTGGCTCACGATCCGTTTGGCAGGAGTAGGGACATGTTCAACTTGCTTGATTCCCCGAGCAGCCCGTCCGAACAGCCGGTGGGTTCGACGTCCACCGCACCCCTGGCTTTTTCCCCGGTTCTGGCCTCGCGCAGGCAAATGCGACTGGGGTTGTTCGGTCGCTGGCTGCGTCAGCAGGGCCTGCGCTCTTTCGCCCTGCTGACGGCTACGGAGATTGCGCTCCTGCTCCTGGCGCCCTGGCTGGCCGTGAGACTCAGGTTCTACGACGACCCGGCCTCGCTGACGGCCGCCATGCAGGACATGCCGATGACCAGTACTGCCTTTGCCGGCGTGGTCTGGCTGACCATGGTCGCCCTCGGGCTCTACCAGCGCCACGGCCGGCAGGCGTCGGGCGTGGCGATCGGCACCCTGACAAGGCTGGTGCTTTCCATGGGCGCCGGATCCCTTGCGCTGATGGTGCTCTATTTCGCCGTGCCCCGGCTGGAAGTGGGTCGCGGCTTGTTCGCGCTGTCGATTGCCATCGCCTTTGCGCTTCTCGTCGCCTCCAGGCTCGTCTTCTCCCGCTTGACGCAGGGCGAGGGACTGCGGCGCCGTGTGCTTCTGCTCGGGTCCGGGGACAAGGCCCGGTCCGTCCTGGCAGAGACGCTCACGCGCGACAATTTCGATCGAATCAACGTCATCGGATTCGTGGGGCCTGATCTGTCCGGCAAGGGGCCTTCTCGCGCCGGCGATGACGCGCTTCATCTCGGACAGACCGAATCACTGCTGGACCTGGCTTTCGACCATCGGGTCGACGACATCGTGGTCGCCAGCGACGATCTGCGCAACTCCCTTTGCATGGACGAACTGATGAGCTGCCGGTTGGCGGGCATCAGCGTGCTGCGGCTCGACTCTTTCTACGAACGCGAGATGGGTCGAGTCATGCTGGAGGGGCTACTGCCCTCCTGGTTCGTTTTCACGAATCACTTCGATCGCTCCGTCATGCGCGGTATCAGCAAGCGAGCCTTCGACCTGATCGCCGCAAGCCTGGTCGTGGCGGCGGCCTGGCCGTTCATGCTGCTGGTCGCGCTGGCGATCTGGATGGAATCGGGCGGTCGCGAAGGCGTGCTCTATCGCCAGGAGCGCGTCGGTGAAGGCGATTCGGTCTTCACGCTCTACAAGTTCCGCAGCATGCGCTCCGACGCCGAGAGCGATGGCGTGGCGCGATGGGCGAGTGCCGACGACGATCGCGTCACCCGGGTCGGTCGCATTATCCGCAAGCTTCGCCTCGACGAGTTGCCGCAGCTCTACAACGTGTTTCGCGGCGACATGAGCATGGTCGGGCCGCGGCCCGAGCGACCGGAGATCGTCGAGCGACTCAAGGGCCTGATCCCCTATTACGGCCTGCGGCACAGCGTGGCGCCCGGGCTCACAGGCTGGGCGCAGCTGCGCTACCCCTACGGTGCCTCGGTCGAGGACGCGGCGGAGAAGCTCCGCTACGACCTGTACTACATCAAGGAGCAGTGCCTGCTGTTCGACCTGCAGATACTGCTGCAGACTGTAGAAGTCGTGCTGTTCAGAAGGGGAAGCCGGTAATGGAGCGGCCGCGGGTTTCGGTCATCGTGCCGGTTTTCAACCGGGATGCCTGGCTGGGCGAGGCGCTGGACAGTATTGCCGCCCAGACTTACGAAGACTACGAAGTCATCATCGTCGACGACGGATCGACCGATCGCAGCCGGGAAATCGCCCTCGATCGCAGCCGGAAGTCGCGCGGTCGAATCCGGGTGATCGCGATCGGCAACAGCGGCGTCGCCACGGCGCGCAATACCGGGCTGAGCGAAGCACGGGGCCTGTACTTCGCTTTTCTTGACTCCGACGACGCCTGGCTTCCCGATCATCTCGAGCGTGCCGTTGCAGCCTTCGAGCACGATCCCGATCTGGGCCTGGTGCATGCCAATATCGAGCGGATCGACACCCGCGGGCGGTCGCTGGATGTGCCCGTGAGGCACTGGCAGGAAGTCAGCGATCCGTTCGAGGCGATTGCCCTGAGGCACGAACACGTGGCCTGCTCCACGGCCGTGGTGGCGCGCGAAGCCATCGAGGTCGTCGGCAAGTTCGACGAACGCTTCAATGGGCTTGGTTGCGAGGATCGCGATCTGTGGCTGCGCATTGCCGACCGCTTCCGGATTCGCTATCTGGATCATGTGGCAACCCGCTACCGGGTTCACCCCACCAGCCTGAGCGCGGATCTCGCCCGAATGCACCAGGCAAGAAGGCTGTTGATCGAGAAGCTGGGGCGATCGGAACGGGGGCGAGATCTGGTCGCCGGCATGGAGGCGATGATCGAAAGCGACCTCGGTCTCGAGTACCTCATGCGCCGGAAACACCGGGACGCCATTCGCCAGCAGTGGCTCGCCATTCGGCTCGACCCGACAGCACGACTGCTCTGGAAGCGCTTGGCGCGGGTGCTTTTCACGAGCTGCCTGCACGGACTGTCCGCGGGCCGTGCGTCGCTCAGCATGCGAGGTGCCCGATGAGACGGATACCGTCCATTCTCGTCACGGGCGGCGCCGGGTACATCGGTTCGCACGTCGTCGCCCAGCTCGGCGAACAGGGTGAGCGCATCGTCGTGCTCGACAACCTGAGTACCGGGCATTCGAAGGCGGTGCTCTTCGGACGCCTGGTGGTGGGAGATATCGGCAACAGGAAACTCCTGGCCGCCCTGTTTCGCGAATACGAGTTCGAAGCGGTGCTGCATTTCGCGGCTCGGACGGTCGTGCCCGAGTCCGTGGCCCGACCTCTGGAATACTACGACTGCAACACTGCCCGGGCCCGGACCCTGATGTCGGCCTGCGTCGAGCACGGCGTGAAGTACTTCATCTTCTCCTCGACCGCCGCGGTCTACGGCGAGCCGCCGGGCGGAACGGCCAGCGAGCACACCAGCCCTGCCCCGCTCAATCCCTACGGCCGGTCGAAACTGATGACCGAGTGGATGCTGCAGGATGCGTGCAATGCCTCGGCGATGCGGTATGTGATCCTGCGCTACTTCAATGTCGCCGGCTGCGACGGCGCCGGACGGATCGGCCAGGACACGCCGGGCGCCACCCACCTGGTCAAGGTCGCCTGCCAGCATGCCACCGGCCAGCGCCCCCATCTGAGCATCTACGGAACGGATTACGCCACGCAGGATGGCACCTGCATCCGGGATTACATCCACGTGGAGGATCTCGCCGACGCCCACCTGCAGGCGCTCGCCTACCTGCGCGGGAACAACGAGTCGCTGATCGCCAACTGCGGCTACGGCCACGGCTTCAGCGTGCGTGAGGTGCTCGAGACGGTGCGGCGAATCAGCGGACAGCGGCTCGACATTCGCGAGAGCGAGCGTCGCCCCGGCGATATGGCCGTTGTGGTGGCCGACAACTCGCGGATTCGAGCGCGCCTGGGCTGGAAGCCGACGAGGGACGACATCGACCTGATCGTGAACTCGGCCCTGAACTGGGAACGCAACATGACAGCGAGACGGACTCTCGAAGGAATGCAATGCGTAGCACGACCGAACCAGTGAGCACGGTTGCCGGAAACGGCGGCACCGGGCTTGTCGACCCGGCCCCCTCGGGCAAGCCCTTCGCACGGGAGCCGCGCCGTGATGCATTGCGCCGCCTGCTGTCCGAGTCGTCTCTGACCGCTCCGCTCCGCCGCGTCTGGGCCGGGCTGGGCACCTGCCTGATGTATCACCGCTTGTGTACCGACGATTTCATTCCCGAGGGACGCTTCTGGCCCAATCGGGAACTGGTCGTGCGCGAGGGCGAGTTCGACCGCCAGATGGCCTACCTGGCGCGCAACCACAACTGCCTGTCACTGCCGGATGCCGTTCGTCTGTTGCGAAGCGGGCGGCTTCCGAAACGCTCGGTCATCGTGACCTTCGACGACGGCTATCTCGACAACCTGACGCTCGCCCTGCCCATCCTCAAGGCGCACGGCGTTCCGGCGACCATCTACATCACGACGGGCATGGTCGAGAACACGACGACGCCCTGGTGGTACGAACTCGAGCAGATCATTCGAAGACAGGACCACCTCGAGTTCGAGTGGAACGGCAGGCCGCGCAGCGAGAAGATCATCGATTCCCGCCGAAAGCGCGACTGCTATGAGCGGATCAACCGGATGATGAAGAGCATGAACCCGGCCGATCAGCGCCGCCTTCTGGAGCGCCTGAGCAACGATGCGGGAAGACGCCTGCAAGGTGGCTGGGAAGTGCTCGACAGGGGGCAGGTCAGGCACCTGGCCAAGGAGCCACTGATCACGATCGGTGCCCATACGCATCGCCACCCCGTGCTCAGCAGCCTGCCGCCAGGACAGCTTCGGGTGGAGCTGCAGGGCTCGCGGCGGCTTCTCGAGGAATGGACCGGCACGCCGGTCACTCACCTGGCCTATCCGTTCGGCGGCAGGCAGCAGGCGGGCAGTCGGGAGTTCCATGCGGCGGAGGAACTGGGATTCGAATCGGCAACCACCACGCGCCTGGGCCACCTGCACGCCTTCCATGCGAGACGTCTGTTCACCCTGCCGAGAATCGCGATCGGTCACGACGACACCATGACGCGCTTCCGGTGGAAACTCAGCGGCCTGGAGTGTGTCGTCCGGCGGCCTTTCAGTCCGCTTGCTGCATGAGTATCACCATCCGGAGAAAGTGAATCCCCGCTGACCCGGTCTGCGCGCATCGGCCAGGTGCCGGGAGCAGGTACACCAGTTCGGGCCCCTCCCCGAACCGGGTTGGCTCCCGGCTCCTGACCGATGCGCGCAAACCGGGCTGCGATTCCCGGCTCCGGCGCCTTCCTGCATTGTGCGGTGCACCACACTGAGCCAGCACTCACGCTTTCCCTCAGCTCGCGTGAAAACACTCTCCCAAGTTCTTCATTTTATTAACTTCCTGGCCATGGCTTTTCAACGCCGCCGTTGAAATACTTTTGCGTAACCGTTGCATCGGCAATGGGCCGGTGCCCGAGAGGGGCCCCGGATTCACCCTGAACCTTCACGCAAGAGGACATCATGACCAGAACCCTTACAGGACCGTTGGGGGGTCGTTGGCCGGTAATCGCTCTATTCCTCGCTCTGGCGAGTCCGGCCGTTCTAGCCAATACCTACTATGTACGTTCGGACGGGGGAAACGCCGAACAGTGCACGGGCTTGTCGGATAATCCCTATCCGGGAAGCGGCACCAACCGGGAATGCGCCTGGAGCCATCCCTTCGTGGCGCTTCCGCCCGGTGGCTCACCGCGAATCGCCGGAGGCGACACCCTCCTGATCGGTGAGGGAAGCTACCGCATGGGGTATGGCGCACCCGCCGCGGAGAGCTGCGCACTGAGCTGGTCCTGGGACTGCTTCATGCCCCCGATCCCCAGCGGCCCCTCCCCCGACAAGCCGACGCGCATCCTGGGAAGCGGGCACGATCAGGGCTGTTCCGCCGCGCCCGAGCTGTGGGGCACGGAACGCGCCAGCACGGTGCTCAACCTCGAGGGCAGCTCCAACGTGGAACTGGCCTGCCTGGAAGTGACCGACCGCGCCAGCTGTATCGATTTCCACTGTCACAACGGACAATGCGACGGTGAAGTTGCAAGCTGCGATCGCTCGGGTGCCCCCTGGGGTGACTGGGCCTCTACGGGCATCTCGGCAAGAGACTCAAGCAATGTCGTGATCCGCGACGTCAACATCCACGGCATGGCCAACCAGGGCGTCTACGCCGGCCGGCTTTCGGACTGGACCATGGAGCGCGTGCAGATCAATGCCAACGGCTGGGCCGGATGGGACGGCGACATCGGTTCGGACAGCGGCAATACCGGCACCATGCTGTTCGTGGATTCCGAGATCGCGTGGAACGGATGCGTCGAAGACTGGCAAAGCGGCGAGAAGTTCGGCTGCTGGGGCCAGGGGGGCGGCGGTTACGGCGACGGGCTCGGTGTCGGTGAATCCGCAGGACACTGGATCTTCGAAGGGGCCAAGGTTCACCACAACACTTCCGACGGCATCGACCTGCTCTATCTGCGGGACGGCGGCCAGGCGACGGTGCGTCGCTCGATGATCGACAGCAATGCGGGCAACCAGGTCAAGGTATCCCGGAGTGCGATCATCGAAAACTCCATTGTGGTGGGCAACTGCTCCTATTTTGCGGACCACGCGAACATGCACGACGGCGACGTCTGCCGGGCCCTGGGCGATGCCGTCTACGTGGGCTTCAGCAACGGTTCGCAGACCGACCTGATCAATAACACCATCATCGGACAAGGCAACTGCGTGATCAGTGGCGGCGGCGGCGACAGCCAGTCCATGCTGAGAATCGCCAATAACGTCATCATCGGCAATCCCTACTGGCACTATCCGGATCAGCAGAGCTGCCTGTACTACTCCGGCTCGGACGAACAGATCGCCTGGGAAAGCAACCTCATCAAGGACGTTCGCCACGGCACATGCCCCGGAGACAGCATCTGCGACACCGATCCGGGCCTGGAGAACAGTTCGCTGCAGTCATTCAACGCCGAGCCGACCAGCGACAGCCCGCTCATCGCGGCCGCCGATGCCGGCCTGGCTCCCGAACACGATTTCTACGAGCAACCGCGCGGCAATGGCGGCGGGCCCGACATCGGCGCGATCGAGTACGGCTCGCAGGCCCAGGATCCCACGCCGGCGCCGGCGCCGCCGCTCGCCGAGTTCACCTTCCAGTGCAGCGACCTGGCATGCCGGTTCAGTGCTACCGGAGTTGAAGGTGCCGATCTGTCCTATGCCTGGTCGTTCGGCGACGGCGCTTCGGCCAGCTCGATCGAGGCCCAGCACACCTATGGCGCTGCCGGCGAATACACCGTCGAACTTCGGGTCACGGACAACGAAACCGGACTGTCGAGCGCCACGATGGAAACCCTGACGGTGTCCGCCCCGCCGGTCGAGTCACCGGACATCCGGCTGAACGCCCGAGCGGTCGAAAGACGCAGCGGCCTGCGTTTCGTTCGCCTGCGCTGGAGCCGCATCAGCACGGATGCAACCGACATCTACCGCAACGGTGCACTCGTCGCCAGCACGTTCAGCTTCGAGCTTTATGCCGATCGCCTGGACAACGACTCGCCCGACGAGGTGACCTACCGGGTTTGTGAGCACGGCAGTTCAACCTGCTCCGCCGACGTCACGGTCCGGTTCTAGCCCCCCCGCCGCCCGCGCCGAATCGGCGCGGGCGCACCCTCGATTACGGCCGATTACGGCCGATTACGGCAAAAGCGGATTGTACGCCCGGGACCATTGTGCGCTGCCTCACATAACAGCGAGCGCAGCGCGACGCACGGCGCGGTCGATGAACGAAAAACAAACGCACAAGCCATGAAATATCAACGACTTCGCTGGAATACTTTAGCGGCCGCTGCATTCCAGGGCGGACCAGAAATCGCTCAAGACGATTCCCGACCGAGAGATCACCACACATGAAAACTGGACAAGGAACTGGACAAGGAATGAACCGGAGGGTTGTCAATCTGCTTGTCTTCCTGTCGCTTTCTCTTCCCATCGCGGCTGCCTGGGCGACGACCTACCATGTTCGTATCGACGGCGGTGACGCCAGCCAGTGCAGCGGGCTGACCGATGCGCCCTACCCCGGCAGCGGAAGCAACCGGGACTGCGCCTGGGAACATCCATTCATCGCCCTGCCGCCGGGTGGTTCGCCACGCATCACTGGCGGCGACACGCTGCTCATCGGCAGCGGCAGCTACGCCATCGGATATGGCGCACCGGGCGCCGGCGCTTGTGGTCAGAGCTGGTCCTGGGATTGCGTGATGCCGGCGATTCCCTCCGGGCCCTCTTCCAGCCAGAAGACGCGGATTCTCGGTGCCGGTCACGACAGCGGCTGTGCCAATCCCCCGGAGCTTTGGGGCACCGAACGTGCCAAGTCCATCCTCGACCTGGGCGGAAGCTCCAACGTGGAGCTGGCCTGCCTCGAGCTGACCGATCACGAAAGCTGCATCGAGTTCCACTGCCACAACGGGCAGTGCAACGGCGAAGTGGATGCCTGCAATCGCGGCTCACCGCCTTTCGGGGACTGGGCGGGTACGGGCATCGTGGCCAGCAACTCGAGCAACGTGGTCCTGCGCGACATCAACGTCCACGGCATGGCCAACCGCGGCATTCATGCGGGTGGACTCGCCGACTGGACCATGGAACGCGTGCGGATCGTCGCCAACGGCTGGGCCGGCTGGGACGGGGATATCGGCGGCGGCAGCTCCAACTCCGGCACCATCCGCTTTGTCGATTCGGAGATTTCCTGGAACGGATGCGGCGAACGCTGGCCCGGCGAGCAGAAGTTCGGATGCTGGGCACAGGGCGGCGGTGGTTATGGGGACGGGCTGGGTACGGCCGAAACGGCCGGCCACTGGATCTTCGAGCGCAGCAAGGTCCATCACAACACCTCCGACGGGATCGACCTGCTCTATCTGCGACAGGACGGCCGCGTGACGGTCAAGCGTACGCTCATGGACAGCAACGCCAGCAACCAGGTGAAGGTGTCTCGCGGCGCGCTGATCGAGAATTCGGTCATCGTGGGCAACTGCGGCTTCTTCCAGGGTGAAGGCAACATGCTCGAAAGCGACCACTGCCGGGCCCTGGGCGATACCGTCTCGGTGGGGCTGAGCGACAATGACCAGACGGAGCTGATCAACAACACCATCATCGGTCAGGGCAACTGCGTGATCAGTGGCGGCGGCGGCACGAGCAGCTCCCGGATTCGCTTCATCAACAATCTCGTCATCGCCACGCCCTACTGGCACGACCCGTCGCAGCAGAGTTGCCTCTACTACTCGGGCGCCTCGGAGCAGGTGGTGTGGGAAAGAAACTACATTCACGAGCCCCGCCATGATGCCTGTCCGGGAGACAGCCTGTGCGAGGGCTCGCCCGGCATCGTCGACGCCTCCATCGACAGTTTCGACGGCCGACCTCGTGAAAGCAGTGATCTCATCGGTACTGCCGACTGGGGCCTGGCCCCTTCGATCGACTATTTCGGCGTCGCACGTGGCGGAGCGGATGGACCGGAAATCGGTGCGATCGAGTTTGTTCCCGTCGGTGATCCGAACGATCGGATATTCGGTGACGACTTCAACTAGCCGTTTTCCCGATCAACGACCTGATCTGCCTCTTGCCGGCCTGTATGCCGCTATCGATGCGGCATGCACGCCGGCCCCGCCCCGCCCTGGAGTACAGCCGCCAGCGAACGAGTTGGCGGCTTTCACTGACCCAGTCGAACTTGTATGACTCCTCGCCGCGAAGGAAATCATATCGACGCAGATTCCTTCGAATGGCATCCGCGAAGGTCTCGCCGATGAGCACGAGCCCGACGCTCTTCGAGCGCCAGGCCGGATTCATGCCGGCCTGGTAGTAATAGAAAGTATCGCCGCAGATCAGCGCGTAGACGCTTGCAAGCGGTTCATTACCGACCCACAGCGTATAGAAGAGGACTTGTCCGCGCTCGGCGAGGCGTCGTGTCACCTCGACATGAAAGTCGCGAACCCGTTGGTCGGGAATTCCGGCAGAGCCGCCTTCCTCCGCCCAGCGCATCTCGTGCAGGCGGAAGAAGGTCTCCCTGGCTTCTTCCACTGCCCGAGCGTCTTCGCAGATCTCGATCCGGAAACCCGGCTGACGCTCCAGCCAGCGCCGGCGGCGTCGGTAGTTGCTGGCGCGACGGGTGCGGGACAGGAATTCGTCGAAGCTGTCTCCGGCCGGCAGTGCCTGGACCGGGCAGGTGATTTCGGGCCTGTTCTCCACGGCGTAATTCGGTCCGAGGCATTCGCCCAGGCGGCAGGGACTGTCGGATCGAGCATCCATGTCCCGCCACTCGAGCAGGTCCCATTCCCGGCCGTGCATTCGGAGATACGCTGCGACTGCTCGAAGAACCGCCGGCCGCCACCCAGGCTCGGCGATGACGTCGAGGTAGTCGCTTCCGACTCGCTCGTCGCCCAGGAACGCGAGGCGCCGCAACTCGACCAGGCCGATCCTTGTCTCGTGCAGGCCCAGGGGAACGATTCCCCTTGCGCAGCCGGCCTCGTCCCTGGCGACCAGGACCCACAGCGCGCGGTCCGGCGCCAGGTGGCGCCACCAGGGCACCAACCATTCCCACGCATTGAAAATGTCCAGCCCGCTGGCAATGAAAAGCCGGCACCACTCGCCTTCGAGTTCGAGCAGTCCGCCGAGTGTACGAACATGCTCGATCCCAAGCGTACGGTCGGGAATCTCACGGCCCGTCATTTGCCGTTCTCCCGGCCGTGGCCGACTGCTCGCTGCGCTTCCCCCAACGGGTGGCAAGTAGCGCCGAGAAGTCGGCAACGCTCGCTTTGTGGTTTGGCGCACGGCATCGACCTGACCGATGTGGAATGCTTTCTCGCCCACCGAAGTGGAGAACGAACATGACCGCCGGGAATCCTGGACTTCCTGTTGGCACGGGACCGAAAAGCCGCCGAATCGCCCGGTTCGCACTGCTGCTCACCTGCCTTGCATTCGGCCACGTGCCGGCCTGGTCGGTGACGTATCACGTCAGAACGGACGGCGGCGACGAGCGGCAATGCAACGGCCTTTTCGATCGCCCGTATCCGGGGCACGGGAATGGACAGGCATGCGCCTGGAAGCATCCCTTCATTGCCCTGCCGCCGGGCGGAGCGCCAAGAATCTCCGGCGGGGACACGCTCGTCATCGGTTCCGGTGACTACCGGATGGGCCTCGGCGCACCGGGTGGCGACAACTGCGATCGCGGCTACAGCTGGGATTGCCATATGCCCGCCTTGCCCAGCGGCCCGGATGCCGAGCACCCCACACGTCTTCTCGGTTCCGGGTTCGATGCCGGCTGCCCTGCCGCGCCGATTCTCTGGGGCACCGAGCGAGCCGCCATGATCCTCAATCTTTCCGGCACGGCGAACGCCGAGGTCGCCTGCCTGGAGATCACGGACCAGTCGGGCTGCATCGAATTTCACTGCCACGGCGGCGATTGCGGCGGCAAGGTCCACGCCTGCCAACGGGATCAGCCCCCCTTCGGCCCCTGGGCATCCACGGGAATCTTCGCATCGGATGCCAGCGAGATCGAGCTTTCCGATGTCCATGTTCACGGGCTTGCAGGCCGGGGAATCCAGGCTGGAGGAATCAGCAACTGGCGGCTCGAGCGCGTTCGGATTCTGGCCAATGGGTGGGCTGGTTGGGACGGCGATATCGGCCCGGACAGCGCCAATGCCGGGACGATTCTCTTCCGCGAGGTGGAGATCGGCTACAACGGCTGCGCGGAAAGCTGGCCCGAACTGGAAATCGGGGGATGCTGGGCGCAGACTGCCGGCGGCTACGGAGACGGACTGGGCACCGCAGAAACGGGCGGCGATTGGATTTTCCAGCGCGTCCGTATTCATCACAACACTTCCGATGGACTGGACCTGGCCTACCTGGACGCAGCATCCCGGGTGGCGATCGACGCATCGCTGTTCGAGGGCAACGCCGGCAACCAGATCAAGATCGCCGCAAGCGCGGCCATCACCAACTCCGTCATTATCGGCAACTGCGCCCACTTCGCGGGACAAGCCAATTTCTCCGCCGGGGATCACTGCCGGGCGGGTGGCGACGCCGTTTTTCTCGGGCTCGGCCCGGCCGTCGAGTCCAGGCTGGTCGGCAACAGCATCACGGGGGAAGGCAATTGCCTGGTCAGCAGTGCCGGCGATGCCGGAGGCCGGATTCTCTTTGCCAGCAATCTCCTGCTCGGTCAGCTGGCACACGCTCGCGGTCGCGCGAGTTGCCAGTTCTACAGCGACCAGCCCCGCGCGGAAGTCATCTGGCGCAACAACCTCGTCGTCGGCGTGCACCGGGGCATCTGCAATCCTGCCTCCTCCTGCGTTCGGCACGCGGGGGTACGACGCACCCAAATCGACGACTTCGACCCCACGCCGCTCAAAGGCAGCCCGATGCTGGGGGGTGGAAGCGCCGGCGACTGGCTCCATCGGGACTTCTGGGGCATACCCCGGCCGGCCGAAGGACCGCACGCGATCGGGGCGATCGGCCCGCTTGGGCGCTCCCAGGCGCTCGAGGCACTGCGCGCCGAACTGAAGCGACAACCCGGCCACTCCGGGCCGGGAACGAACGCTGCCGGTGGCACGCGTCCCGGATCGGGAGGCTGACTCAAGTCCGTAACGCGGCAGGCACAGAGCCCCCCGGGATCGCGGGAAGGTTCCCGAAAGTTCGCTACCGTACAGAGCCAAGGGTCCGCTCCGGGCATTCTCTTGGATCGGAAGCCGGCGCGCTGGCGCCGGAGCGCGGTGGCAGGATGCGCGCCGGGGCGCTGACCACACGACAGCCCGCCGGAATGTCGGAAACCACCACGGTATTGGCGCCGACCACGACATCGTCACCGACATGTACCCGACCGATCACCATGGCACCCGCCCCCAGGTAGACCCGATCCCCGATCTCCGGATACCCGTCGGACCGTCCAGCGCCCCGGGATCCCACGGTCACGCCCTGGCCGATCGAGCAGCCCTCGCCGAGATTGCCGTGAACGACAATGCCCCCGAAATGACCGATGTAGAAGCCGCGCCCGATTCGCGAGTTGGTCGAAAGGCTGATGCCGAACAGGATCTCGACGAAGAAATTGAGTACCCGGTAGACGATCTTCAGGGGCCAGCCGAGCAAGCGGGGGCGAATCCTGCGGGCCAGGCGCCCGAAACGATAGACGGCAATGGCGAGGAAACCGAACTCGGTGGCCGCCGCAAGCCGTGCCCGCCAGGACCCGTGAATGCCGGTCATGGTATCGAGGTAGCGCTTGAAGTCCGCGCGCAGTGCCCCGCGCTCGCTGCTGGACGGGTTCATGTGGCTTCGATCGGCTCTGTGATGATGTTCCTGGAGCAGCTTGGCATTGGTCCTGGCCCGGCTTCTGTGCGGCACCGGACAGTACGCATTCGAACGCTGATCCGGATCGGGCTTGGCCGGCAACGGGGGGCGGCATGACGCTGACCCAACGCGGCCAGACGAGCGTCCTGGTTCATTACCTGCGCTACCTGGGCGGCAACGTGATGATCATCGCTGCCGGGTTCGTGTCCTTCCCGTTCATGACCCGCCTGCTGGACAACCACCAGTTCGGCGTGCTGGGTTACTACGAAGCCTGGCTGCTCCTCGTGACCGGAATACTCAAGCTCGGCACGCAGCACGCCATCCTGCGTTTCTATCCGCATGCGAAGGGGCGCAGTTCGCTACGCCGATTCAGGACCAATCACCTTCTGGTTCCGCTCGGCCTGTCCCTGCTGCTGTGGCTGGTCTGTGCGGCGAGCGTGGCGCTGCTGATCGGGCGCTTTCCGAGCGAGGAGCAGCCCATCCTGTGGGTGCTGGTGGTGACGGTGCCGCTGCTGATCTGGTGCAGCTTCGTCGAGGCCGTCATCTACGCGCTGGAACGATCCGACATCTCGGTCTGGCTCAAGACGCTGTGGCGCTGGAGCGAACTGGCCCTGGTGCTGGTCACGCTGGGTTTCATCGAGCGCAGTGCCCTGGGTGTGTTCAGTGCCCGCCTGCTGGTCGTGGTCGTGATCGCCGCGTGGCTGACCTGGTGGTTCAGGCGCTGGTTCCGGGGCCGCTTCGTGATGCCGTCGCGCGCGCCCATCATGGCCGGGCTGGCTTTCGGGCTGCCGATGATGCTCACCGAACTCACCTCGGTGCTGTTCGGCTTTGCCGACCGCATCCTCCTGCGAAGCCTGGCCGGAAGCTTTGCCGAGGTGGGCATCTACACGATCGGTTTCGGACTGGCCATGGCGGTCACGGCCGTCATGGGCCAGACCCTCAATGAAGCGTTCACGCCGACGGCCATCAGGCTCTACGGCACCAGCGGGCCGGCGGCGGTCGTCTCTCTCAAGCGCGACATGCTCGACGTGTGGGTGCTGGCGGTCGGCATCGTCACGGCCCTGTTGCTGTGCGTCGGCCAGGAGTTCCTGATCATCCTGGCCGGCCCCGACAAGGCCGCATCGGCGCCGGTGTTCGTCGCCATCGCCATGGCGCTGGCGTGGTATTCGCTGTTCTCCATCGCGCAGTACGGGCTGCTGCTCCAGCGCCGCGCGCTGCGGTTCTTCCTGGTGACCCTGTCGGCAGCGCTCTTCAACATCGCCCTGAACGTGCCGATGATTCTCCTGTGGGGCGTGACGGGCGCCGTTGCCGCCACCGTGACCAGCTACGTCTATCTGGCCATGTTCCAGTTGTGGCAATGTCCGGCCGAGTTGCGATACCTGCCGCCCTGGCGCCGGCTGGCGGCAGCCGCGCTCTTTGCCCCGGCCATGTATGCCTTCCTGCTCTCGGCCGATTATTTCGGAGCCGAAAGCGCGCTTGCCCGCCTGGTCGCCGGTTCGCTGACGATCGCCATTCCGGCGCTGCTGTGGGCGTCGATGGACAGCGGGCTGCGCACGGGTATCCGGCGCATCGTGGCCGCGCGTTCGGGGTCGTCGTGAACGTGCTGCATTCGCCGCTTTTTCTGGCCCTCGTGGCGGCCACGCTGGCCATGCTCGCCGCACGCTTTTCGCGGCGCCTGCTGTTTGCGACAGCCCTCGGGTTCATGCTGCTGTTCCTGGGGCTGACCACGCCGCTGGGCGCCAATCTGCTGGTACGAATGGTCGAGGCGACGCCTCCCCATGGAACGACGGAAATGCAGGAAGCCTGCCCGGATTCGCGAACCCTCGTGTTCCTCTCGGGCGGTGTGCGCCGACCTGCCGCCGATACCGGCGACTTCGGGGCATTGACCGCCGAGACCATCGATCGCGTCCTGACCCTGCAGGCGGACAGCCTGCCGGCGGACTGGACCCTGGTGATCTCCGGTGGCGGCCCGTTCCGGGTCCCCGAAGCCGCGATCATCGCCGCCCTGATGCGCAGCCTGGACATCGAGCCGGCCCGGATGCTGGTGGAGTCGAGCTCGACGAGCACGCGCACCGGCGCCGCGGAAGTCGCGGAATTGTTGCTGCCGGAGGCACCGCGCATCGTCCTTGCGACCAGCGCACTGCATCTGCCGCGCGCGAGCTGGACCTTCCGCAAGGCGGGCTTCGAGGTCTGCCCCTGGCCGCTGAACAGCCGATACGTGCCGGTTCGAAGCGTGACCGGGCTCCTGCCGCAGTCGACGGCGCTGGACAAGTCGGAACGGGCCCTCTACGAACTGCTGGGCCAGCTCTACTACCGCCTCACGCTCTGGCAGGAGTAGCGCTAGAGCCGCCCGTCCACGAGTTCCGGCGCCAGTGTCGAGCGTGCGTCGTAGAGCACGCCGTCGGGCACCAGGTGGTCGCGCAGGCTGTGCTGACGATCGACGAAGACCTGATGGGCGACGGCCACGATCACGGCGGCATAGTGGCCGTTGGCCGGCTGTTCGACCAGATCGAGTCCGTACTCGTCCCGGGCGGCATCCGCGTCCACCCAGGGATCGTGCACGTCGACGTCCAGGCTGTACTTCTGCAATTCATGCACGACGTCGATGGCGCGCGTGTTGCGCAGGTCCGGGCAGTTTTCCTTGAAGCTCAGACCCAGCACGAGCACCCGTGCCGACGGGCCGTAGACACGCGATCGGGCCATCAGTCTCACGACCTGTCCGGCGACGAAGAAACCCATGCTGTCGTTGACCCGGCGGCCGGCCAGTATCACCTGCGGGTGGTAGCCGATGGACTGGGCCTTGTGGGTCAGGTAGTAGGGATCCACGCCGATGCAGTGGCCGCCCACCAGTCCCGGCTTGAACGGAAGGAAGTTCCATTTGGTCCCGGCGGCCGCCAGAACCCTTGCCGTGTCCAGCCCCATGCGGGCGAACAGGATGGCCAGCTCATTGACCAGCGCGATGTTGAGATCGCGCTGAATGTTCTCGATCACCTTGGCCGCCTCGGCCACGCGTATGCTCTCGGCCGGGTAAGTGCCGGCGCGCACGATCGTTTTGTAGAGGCGATCGACGAAGCCGGCCGCGGCCGGTGTCGAGCCCGAGGTGATCTTCATGATGTCGGGAAGACGATGGCTGGTATCACCCGGGTTGATGCGTTCGGGACTGTAGCCGCAATAGAAGACCTGGGCTTCGTCCTCGGGATCGGGATCCCCGTCCGCCTGGTAGCGAAGACCGGAGGCCGCCTCGAGTACCGGAACGCAGTCCTCCTCGGTGGCGCCGGGATAGACGGTGGATTCGTAGATCACGATCGACCCCGGCCTGAGATGACGGCCCACGAGCCGTGAAGCCGAAAGCAGGGGTCCGAGGTCGGGCCGCCGCGCCTGGTCGATGGGCGTGGGCACGGTCACGATGAACACATCGCAATCGGAGAGTTCCGATTCCTCGGCGGTCACTCGCAGCAACCGGGCCGAAGCGAGCTCCTCGGCGGACACTTCACGCGTGTGATCCCTGCCCTGCCGAAGCTGCTCGACCCGGGCCGGGTTGACGTCGAAGCCCACCGTCGGGAAGTGCCGTGAAAAATGAACGGCCAGGGGCAATCCGACGTATCCCAGCCCGATGACCGCCAGGCTCGAACGACCGGATTCCAGGCGCTCCAGAAGATTCTCCGGACTCGTCAACATCGATAGTACTCCCGGTACCATTCCACGAAACGTTTGACCCCTGCTTCGACCGGCACGACCGGCTTGCAGCCGATCGCATCCTCGAGCGCGCTGACATCGGCCTCGGTATCCGGAACATCACCGGGCTGCAGGGGCAGCATCTCCATCTGCGCCTGGCGTCCCAGGCAGGTCTCGAGCACGCGGATGTAGTCGAGCAGTTCGACCGGCTGCTCGTTGCCGATGTTGAACAGGCGATACGGCGCGCTGCTGCTTGCTGGGTCCGGTCGGTCCCCCCGCCACGACGGATCGCTCCCCGGCGGAAGGGTCATGATCCGAACCACGCCCTCGACGATGTCGTCGATGTAGGTGAAGCTCCGCTTGTGCCGGCCGTGATTGAAGACCGGTATCGGCTCGCCGGCCAGCATCGCGCGCGTGAACAGGAACAGCGCCATGTCGGGCCGGCCCCAGGGTCCGTAGACCGTGAAGAAGCGCAGGCCCGTCGAGGGAATGCCGTAGAGATGGGCATAGCTGTGCGCCATCATTTCGTCGGCCTTCTTGGTGGCCGCATAGAGCGTGAGCGGATGCTCGGCGGACTGCGTCTCCGAAAACGGCATGCTCGTGTTGGCACCGTAGACCGAACTGGTCGATGCGAAGACGAGGTGCTCGACGGGATGCTGCCGGCAGCCTTCCAGCACGTGCAGGAATCCGACCACGTTGCTGGCCACGTAGACATGCGGATTGGTGGCGGCATAGCGAACGCCCGCCTGGGCGGCCAGGTGGACCACATGGCCCGGCCGGCTGCGCTCGAACAGGCCCTGGATCGCATCGCGATCGACCAGGTCGGCATGAACGTGTTCATAGCCTTCGCGGCACGTCAGCCGCTCCAGCCGGGCCTTCTTGAGGTTGACGTCGTAGTAGTCGTTGAGGTTGTCGAGACCGACGACCCGCCAGCCCAGGTCGAGCAATCGCTGCGCGACGTGCGAGCCGATGAACCCGGCCGTCCCGGTAACCAGGACCGGCCGCGGACTCGACAGGCGCAGGGTTTCAGACGGCACCATGACGCTGCCCCCCTGATCTCGCTTCGGCAGGGAAGTGCGCGGCCTTCGCAAACTCCGGTCCGGGGAGCTGTTCGCCGAGCAGTTCCGCGTACACCGACAGCAGTCGGTCTCCGACGCTCTGCCAGTCATAGTGAAGGACGGCCATGCGCCTGGCTGCGATGCCAAGGGCCCGCTGCAGTTCCCGGTCGTCCAGTACGCGCTCCACGGCCGCTGCGAACGCCCCCGGCGTGTCGGCGATCAGCGCGTGCTCGCCGTCGACCAGGCCGAGGCCTTCGACGCCCTTGGACGTGCTGACGATGGCCTTGCCCATGGCCATGGCCTCGAGCACCTTCAGGCGCGTCCCGCTGCCGAGGCGCAGGGGCACGATGAACACGGCGGCCCGCTGCAGGCGCTCTTCCAGATCGTCGACGAAGCCATGGAAGCGGATACCGGCTGCGTCATCGCTGCCCGGATCGTGGCCGTCCTTGCGACCGATCACGTCCACCTGCAAGTCGGGACGGTGCCGCAAGCGTGGAAGAATCTCGCGCCTGAAGTACTCGATACCGTCGCGGTTGGGGAACCACCCCAGGTGTCCGACGAACAGCAGCGATTCCGAATCGGCCGGGCGGTCGAGATCCGGGCGGAATGCCGTCGTGTCCACGCCATTGGGAATGACGGCCACCTTCGCACCCGGTGCGAGCGAGCAAAGGGTGACGGCATCCACGTCGGAGCAGGCGAGAACGCGCTGTGCGTCGAGACAGGCTTCGCTTTCGAATCGCTCCAGGCCGGCCATTTTCGCGTGCAGGAGCGCGCGCCGCCAGGGTCTTGCCTCGCCGGCGATTCGCGAGTTCAGCAGCGCCGATTCGACGTTGTGTTCGTTGAGCACGCTCGGCATCCCTTTCGGCACCTCGGCAAGGAGACCGGCAAGCGCCAGCATGTCCAGGTGGACCAGGTCGCAGTCGCGGAGCAGTCTGGAGAAGGCCCGCTTGAGCGGCCCTGCAACATAGCGGATGTCGAGCAGGGGACGGCGGCTGCTGAGCCACCAGGCCGTCATTCTCGGAACTTCGAGGGGACTGCTGAGCGGAGAGAGATCGACTGTTTCCACTCCGCCCAGAACGCGCCTGACCCCGGACGGCAGGGTCTCGGCGTCGTCGGGGCGGCGCAGGGACAAAAGGGTAACGTCGTGAACGCGGGCAGCAGCGCGCAGGAGATGCCAGGAGCGCAGCTGGTGCCCTTCCTTCGGCGGAAACGGCAGGCGCGAGGTGACGAAGAGCAGGCGGGCCATCATCCCCTCCAGAACCGGTTGGGACGACGACTTCCGAGCCAGGCCGGCAGCGACATCATCGCCGCGAGATTGAGCAGCAGAAAGCTCCCGGCCGCGGTGGCCAGCGGCACCTGGCGGGCGAACGCCGGAGCCGCCAGAGAGGTCACCGCGATCGCGTAGGCCCCGGATTGCAGCCAGAACAGGGCTTGCAGCAAGGTGGCGCCGTCGGAGACGACGGCAAGCCCCGAGGCAATGAAGGCCGACGCCAGCGCCCAGGGGGCGAGCAGGCGCAGAAACTTGTGCGAGAACCAGGCCGGAAAGAGACGATTTCGCCAGGGAAGCAGCAGCCAGGGCGCCCGCGCGAGCAACTGCCAGTTGCCGCTGAGCGTGCGGATCTTTCGCCTGAATTCCGCTCGCGGACCCATCACCGCCGGTTCGCTGGCGACCGCGTCGTCGACGAAGACCAGGCGATAGCCCGTCGAGGCGACGTGCAGCGGCGTCCATACGTCGTCGAGCAGCAGGTCCCTGGGCAGGGGTACGAACAGGGAACTGCGAATGGCGTAGATCGCCCCGCTGGCGCCGTGCGCCCAGCCCAGCACCGACTCCGCCCGACGCAGGGCGGTCTCGATGCGCCAGTACAGGCCGGTCGTCTCGCCGTCGCCCAGTTCCAGCCGGCCGGCCGCCAGCCCCACCGATGGATCAGCAAACGCATTCACCAGCCGCCGGATCGCCAGGGCGTGGAAGGTCTGCCGCGAATCGGCGAACACCGTCAGCGGGGTATCGACCCGTGCCATCGCGCAATTGAGGGCGGCCGCCTTGCCGACCGGTTCGTCCAGGGACAACAGCCGGACCCGTTCGTCCCCGAAGCCGGCGACGACCCGGCCGGTCCCGTCGGTGCTTCCGTCGTCGACGACCAGCACACGCAGGCGATCGGCGGGATAGTCGCTGGCCAGGAGATTGTCGATGCGATGCCGGATCCTGGCCGCCTCGTTGCGCGCTGCGATCACTACCGTCACTGCATCGCGGCATGATCCGTCGGCGGCCGGTTCCGACCGCCCTCTTGCCAAGGCGACGGCGAGACCGGGATAGCCCGCGAAGGTCCAGGCCACCAGCAAGACCGAGATAATGAAGACGGCGATCATGTCCCGCGCACCCAGGCATTGCGGAGCCAGTCATAGCCCCGATCGCCGATCAATCGCTTGGGCCATCGAAGCGCCAGATGGCGCGCTTGAATCCGCCAGGCCGCGGACCCTTTCCAGTGCACGATCTGGCGAAACCGTTCGAGCGTGACATCGTGCGTGACGGCCACCCGCTCGATGACTTGACCGGGCGCCGTGTTCCGGTTGTCTCCGGGGACCGAGCCGAAGACGCTGCGGTAGCCCGCCCGGGCCGCCGCCTCGATCTCGCGTTTTCCGCCGCGCCCGCCCGGCAGGGAAAGCAGAGAGACTTCCCGCCCGATCGACTGCTCGAGGAAGGCCCGGCTGTGTTCGAGCTCGAATTCGAGTGCCGCCGCCGACAGCGTGTTGAGAAAGCGGTGACTGACGCCGTGCGAGCCGATCACCATGCCCGCCGCCGACAGCTGCCGAAGCTCACCGACATTGATCATTCCGCGCTGCCCGACGAAATTGCGCGTCACGAAGAACACTGCTCCCAGCCCGGCCTCGGCCAGGACCGGCAAGGCGGCGTCGACCAGACTGGCGTCACCGTCGTCGAAGGTGATCAGCACCATGTTGTGGTCACGCGCAGACGGTGGAGCCAACAGCGCTTCGCCCGCCACGGGGAGCCAGCCGACCCGGTTGTACTCGTGCAGGTACTCGACCTGCTCGCGAAAGCGGTCCGGATGGACGCTGTAGCGCGGGTCGAAGTGCCCGCGGCTGGCGCGGCCGGCATGGATGCCGTGGTACATGAGAACCAGCACCCGCCCGGGCGCCGGCATGGTTTCAGGTGCTGCGCTCATGGCCCGGCTCCTCGCGCTGGCGCGGCGAAATGAAGCTGCAGTCCCCGCAGGGCCAGGCCCACGTAGAGCCAGAAGTGGGCGATCATCGGGTAGTGCGTGAAACGGTCGCCGAAGACGTTGCCGATCATCAGGGCGACGAACGCCGCCGTCAGACCGATCATGAACCCGTAATAGTGGCTCCCGGGCGTTGCTGCCCTGAATCCGCGCCAGCACAAGCGCAGCACGCTCAGCAGCAGCGCGGCGAGAACCAGCGCGCCGACGATGCCCTTCTCGACCAGTTCACGCAGGAAGAAGTTGTGCGTATCCATCTCCAGCGGGTTGATTTCGCCGTGGTGAAAGGTGTGGAAGCCGGTTCCGAGCAGGGGGCGCTTGACGAACTGTTCCTCGGCGACTTCCCAGAAGTGGAAACGGTTTTCGGTGCTTTCGTCGCGCTGCCCTTTTTCGATCGAAATGCTCTCAAAGCGCTCGATGGCCGAATGGGGCAGCATCATCGGCAGGACCAGCACGGCCACGAAGACCGGCATCAGGAGCCGCAGGCGGAATCGTGGCATGACCAGCAGCAGGACGGCCGCCGCGAGAAGGGCGACGTAGGCTGTTCGCGAGTAGCTCAGCACCACTCCGGTAACCGCAAGGCCGGCTGCAGCCAGGCACAGCAGCCGCCAGCGCGGAACGCTGCGCAAGCCGACGACGAACCCCAGCGCGACGAGTGAGGCGGTCACGAAGAATGCGCCCATTTCGTTGGCGCCCAGCTCCATGAAGGTGCCGTTGATCCGAAGCTGATCGGAATAGTGCCAGGCGCCGACAGCGGCGTTCTGGTCCATGACCACGAAGAGCATGTACGGCAGTGGAACCAGCGATGCAAGGTAGAGCCGCCGCCAGCCGGCCCAGTCCAGAACGCTCATCTGCGCGAGGAAAAGGAAGGAGACGGCGATCAGGTGATCCTTGAGGTACTGGCCGTGCCCTTCCGGCTCGGCGACGAATCCGAACCCCTTGAACAGGGCCAGAATGCTCAGCGCGACATAGGCCATCATCCAGCCGTTGACGCCACTGCCCCGCACGAGACCGCCGCGACAACGCAGCGCCATCAGCAGCGACGCGGCAAACATCACGTTGAGGAAATTGAACCCCTTGCCGGGATTCGGGATGTACTGCAGGTAGATGTTCTGCAGCGGGATCAGGATCACGAAGAGATACAGCGCCCAATTCTGGCTCTGCCGGGATGCGTGTTCGAACGGCCGGGCCAGAGGCACGGTGGCTGCCTGGCTCATCACGACACGGCCTCGCGGTAGATGCCCGCGTAGCGTGATGCCATGACCATGCTCGAGTAGTGGCAATTGACACGGTCGCTCGCCTCCAGGAGCGGGGGCGGGTTTTCGCGCAGCGACAGCATGGCGTCCACCAGGGCCGGGAGATCGTTGCTCGGTACGACGCGGCAGCCCGCGATGCCGTCGAGCAGTTCGTGGACCGCGCCGACATCGCTCGCGATCACCGGGCAACCGCAGGCCAGGGCCTCGAGAATGGAAATCGGCATGCCCTCGCGCAGCGATGGAAGGACAAAGGCGTCCAGGCCGGGATACCAATCTTCGAGACTGTCCAGGCAGCCGGCAAAGCGAATCTCTCGGGCCAGCCCCAGTTTCGCGACCAGGGCGTCCAGCTCGGCGCGCTGCGGTCCGTCCCCGACGATGTCGAGCCGGATCTCCAGCCCGCGGTCGCGGCATTCCCCAACCGCCCTGACCAGCAGCCCCAGGTTCTTCTCGGGCGACAGGCGGGCGGCCGTGCCGATCTGCAGATAGCTGGCCCGGTTTGCATTGCTGGCTCCGGCCCGGGGCCGATAGCGGCTCGTGTCGATACCGTTGTCGACCCGCCGAATATGGTCGGCATCCAGTCCCTGCTCCAGCAACTGGTCGACGATCATTGGGGAGACCGCGCAGACGCGCTTGAAGCTCTTGAGCATCCTGGCCTCGAGCCAGTGGTACAGACGCAAGCGCCCACCCCCTTCGAGCCAGCCGTGCAGTGTGGCGACGCGGGCGACGGGCAGGCCCACCGAAGCCAGTCCCCCGTAGACCACCGACTTGTAGTCGTGGCAGTGCAGGATGGCCGGTCCCGATCTGCAACTCTGCTTCAGTCGACGGCGCAGATCAGCAACGCAGTGGGGATCGAGGGGGCCCTGGCAAAGCAGGCGTTCGGCTCGGAGTCCACGGCGCCACGCTTCCTCGACCAGCGCCGGGGGCGGCTTTCCCACCGGTGAGAACACGAGCAGGCGCGTGCTCTCATGCGTCGCGCGCTGGTGCCGGCAAAGTTCAAGAACGACCTGTTCGGCCCCGTAGAGTCCCGTGCTGGACCGAAGATGGTTGATCGCGATACTCATGCCCGGACCGTTTCCCGTCCGCCTCGGTAAAAGCTGCTGAACAAGGCGATCATGGTCGGCAGCGAGAAGGCCATCCTGGCCCGCTGCCGCGCGGCCCGCCCCATTCGCTCGCCCTGATCCGGCCGTTCGACGAGATCGGACATGGCCCTGGCCAGTTGGCCCGGCTGGAGCGGCGGTACGAGATAGCCCGTCAGGCCCGGCTGGACCAGCTCGGGGTTACCGCCGACGTGAGTCGCGATGACCGGCAGAGCGCAGGCCATGGCTTCGAGTATCGCGTTGGACATGCCCTCGGTACTGGAAGCCAGCACGAAGGCGTCAAACAGGGGCAGCAGTCGCTCCATGTTGCGGCCCTCGCCCATGAACTGCACTCGCTCGCCCAGCCCGAGCTGGTTCACTTGCCGGCGGATGGTCTCCTCGAGCGGGCCGCCGCCGACAAGCACGAGCCGGGCTCGAGGGTGCGAAGCCGCCATCATGGCGAAGCCGGCGACCAGGTCTTCGTGCCGCTTGACGGGAACCAGGCGTGCGACGCAACCGATGAGATAGGCATCTACAGGAAGTCCGGCTTGCGCCCTGCCCTCGGGGCGATCCTCTCGCTGGATCGGTTGGAAGCGATCGCAATCGACCCCGTTGGGCAACCATCGGGTTCGCCTTCGATCAACACCCTCGCGCTTGACCAACTGATCCAGGATCGCCTGTGAAGGCGCCACGACGAGGTCATAGCGATGATTGAGGAGAAGGAACAGCAAGCGCAGCGCCCAGCTCTTCTGAAACCCCGTATCGCGCCGGTTGCTGATTCTCAGCGGGCGATTCGGGCCGTCGGGCAACAGGGCGCTGAGCAGGTCCGCCTTCTCGTGCTGGGACTGGATGATGTCATAGCGTCCCCGGCGAACCCGCGCGCGCACCTCTCGCCAGACTCTCCAGGCGCGCGGCGTGTAGATCGCACCGACAGGGCGGTATTCCATGCGCCAGTTGCCGCTTCCGGAACGCAGCAGCCCGCCGTGATCATGCGAAGACGGAGAACGGTCGAGCTGGATGAGATCGATCTCGAACTGCGTGGGATCCAGCCCCTCGAGCAGGTGCGTCAGAAAGCGCTCGCTGCCGCCTCTCTGGGCCAGGTCCGTATCGGTGATCAAAAGTAATCTGATCGGCCCGCGTCCGGAACTCGCCGGCACTTCGGCAGCGGCTTCGGCGATGTCCCGCGAGGCGGCCGGTTGGGGAAAGAGACCCATGGTCAGCTCATCGCCCGGCGTGATAGGTCACGAAGACGGCGACAATGTTCTCGCGGCTGTCCTCCCCCGGTGCCGTGCTGTCACGCTCGTGACGAATTGCACCGACGCGGCCCGACCATCGGGGCGTGAAACTGCGGGACAGGAACAGGGAGCCGTGGTAGTCGGTGTCGCGGCGCTGATCGATATCGAATCGGCGCCGTTCGACCTCGACACGCGCCCGGAGGATCATCAGGGGGGTAATCCGCCAACTGCCGAGGAACGTGCCGCCGAATTCCCGGTAGTCCAGGTCGGCGTCGGTTGCGAACTCGTAATCGCGCCAGGCAGGGGCGAGTGACCATTCGAATCGTTCCGTGGCCTGATACCAGCCGAGTTCGGCTTCGTCCAGTTCGTACAGTTCAGCGCCCACCGGCAGCCGCGTGGTATGCGAGACCGGCAGGTCGATGGCATCGATGGCCGTCGTCAGCTGCCTGACGCTGTCGGACAACTCGTGCCGTGCCGACAGGCGCAGTCCGCCGCGTTCGAGGAGCCTCCAGTCGATCGCGACGCGCAGCAGCGGCGAGGACGTCGATCCGAGATGATCCGGTTCGATCCATGTATAGCCCGCGGCAACGTCCAGCTCCGTGCGCGCCTGGGTCGAAGTCAGTCGCGCAAAGGTATCGAATCGCTCGTAGTCGTTGAGATCGGAGGGCGACTCCCGGTAGCTCACGTCGGTGAACTCCACGCCCAGCGAGGCATTCCGGGTGGGCGTCATGCGCCTCATGAGGCGAGCCGCGGCACTCATTCGCTCGCTGTTGAAGCCGTCGATCTCTTCGGCATAGCTGTGGATGAAGCGCGCATCCAGAAGGGCCTCCCAAGCAGTACCCGCACGAATCCGCCAGGCCGGACCGGTTACCAGCACGTTGGTCTGCTGGAGATTGTCGGGCGCGTCCACGGCGAACAGGTTGATCGGCTCGACGCTGGCAACGTCCTGAAAAGTCCAGATCAGCGACTCGGGCACCAGGATCCAGTCGATCAGCGTGGCCAGGTTGGCGCGGAACTCGTCGTCGAATTCGTTCTCGAGCGAGTGCCGGTACTCGGCAAAGCCCTGGGCCCTTGCCTGCCAGCGCCGGCCGGTTCTGGACAGATCGAGCACCAACCTCGGAATGAGCAGCGTATCGTCCGGTCCGGGCGGGTCGAATCGCCCCCGGTTGTCGCTGTATTCCACGCCCAGCTCCAGATCCAGAACGAAGGCAGGCGCCGGATCTTCCGGCTCCTGGATCGACTGGGCGCGAACCTCGAAGGCCGACAGCGAGAAGATGAGCAGACAGCAGCCCAATACCGGTTTGGTCGCATTCATGGCAGCTGGTTGAACGCCACGCCCGCGAACCGGTCCTGCGGCAGCATGTCGGCAGCCCGCCGGATCACCTCCGGCCGATGGCGGCCCTCGCCGACCACCAGGATGATCAGGTCCGCATAGACCGACAGTATCCTGGCATCCGGCGCTCCGAGCACCGGGGGGGCATCGATCACGACATAACGGTCGTCGTAGCGATTGCGGATCTCGTTGACCAGCGCGCGCATCCGGACGGAGGCGAAGTGTTCCGGGCCGCGCCGCCCGCCCCGACCGACCGGAATGATCCTGAGGCGTTCCACGCCGCTGGGATGGATGACCGAAGACAGGTCGCCGACGCCGCCGCTGAAGAGATCGAGCAGTCCCGGTGCCTCGTCGGCCAGACCGAAGTCTTCGGCGAGCCTGGGCTTGCGATGGTCGCACTCCACCAGGAGGGCAGTCCTTTCCTCGTCGAGCGCGATCGATGCCGCCAGGTTGCGCGCCAGGTAGCTCGCGCCGCATCCGCTGCCCACACCGGTGACCATGAGTATCGGGTTGCTCACTGCGCTTCGCGTCAGGACGTTGGTGCGCAGCTCCCTGACCAGGTCCATCTGGCGGGAATTGCGCATCGAGGCGTGAATCAAGCGACGCCGCTCCAGGGCGGTCGGAGCAAGAAGCTCTCCTTCGGTCATCCTGGCTATCGATCGACCTGCGCGCCGCGCGTCGCCAAGCACCTCGGAAGGTCCTTCTTCAGGAGTGGTCACTGATCCGTCCAGCTGGTTGTGGGTCTTCATGCGTTCACCATGATCCTTATCCAGCCGGCGATCCCGTAGGCCGCAAGCGTGACGACCGCGATCGCTACGGCAACTGCAATGCGAGCTTTCAAGCGCTTTCGCTCACGCGGCGTCCAGTAGCGCGGAATGGTGCCCAGCAGTGGAAGCTGCGTCACACGCTCGATGGCTTCCGGCGAGCGCACCCTGGGGTCGAGCCGTACGAGCAGCAACAGCAGGCCGAGCGGTGTGGCCACGGCAGCCATCAGGCCGCCTGCCGCCAGGTGCATGAAGCGGGGCCCCGAGGCGCGCGCCGGCTCCATGGCCGGCTCGTGGATGCTGAAGGTCAGACCCTGCCCGAGCTCGTCGAGCCGCATCGACAGACGCGCGTTCTCGAGTCGATTGAGCAGGTCCTCGTAGATGGTCCGGTTGACCACGTGATCGCGCATCAATTCGGCATGCTGCAGGTCGGATTGGGCCACCCGGCGCCCGCGGGCGATTTCCTGCTGGAGCAGACGCTCGGTCGCATCGATCCTTGCATCCAGTCCGGCCATCGCACTGCGCAGCTCGGAAAGACCGATATTGAGCTCCTGCTGCATCGCGCTCTGGCGATACCCGGAGCCGTCGACGGGGGCCGCCACTCGGCTGCCCGATGAAGCCAGCTCTGCCTTGAGGTCCTCGATCTGATGACGCGCCCGGACCACGTCCGGATGTCGCGGCTGCAGATCCAGCAGCAACGTGTCGAGCTCTTCCTGCACGATCGAGATTCGCTGACGCAGTTGCGCCTGGTAGGTCTGGATGCCGGATTCCGGATCCAGTCCGGCAAGCTGCCTTTCCAGGGAGGCCTCCCTGGATCGCATTTCCCCGCGCTCGATGCGGAACTGCTGGATGTCGGCACGCAGCCCCGCGATGCGATCGTCCACCGCGTCTCCCGAGCCCGGACGGGCGTCATCGCTGATTTCCCGGAACGCCTTGAGCCGCTCTTCGGCATCCACCAGCATGCCGTGGTACTGGCTCACCTGACGGGCGATGAACTCGTAGGCATCGGCGCTTTCCCGTTTCTTGGCCGCAGCGCTTTCGGCCATGAACAGCGCCGCGAAGCGTTCGGTGACAAGCTTCGCTCGCGCGGGGTTCCGGTCCCAGTACTCGATCCGGATGAGATTCTCCCTGGGAGCGCCGACTGCCGTTCGGTCCTTGATCTCCTGGACCAGTCTCTCGCGTTCTGCCTGTCCGGGCGAGGCGTCCAGCCAGCCACCGACGGCGAGTATCTCCTCCATCACCTTCTGGCTGAACATGACTTCCTGCGCGATGGCCGCACGGTCGTACACGCTGGTGGGCACGGCACGTCCGTCCATGAGCTGGCGGATGATGTTGTCCTCCGAAACCAGGATGCTGGTCGAGGAGCGGTACTGCTTGGGCCAGCTGATCGCCACGACCAGCGCGAGCAGGCCGATGACCGCGAATGCCAGCGCCAGCAGCAGGAAATGCCGTTGGCCCTCGCGCAGACTGGCCGGGATGTACTCCGTCAGGGGAAGGGGCTCGGCCACATTGGGAAGCTGGTTCATCCGGTTCGTTCCTAGAAGTTGCGCTGGGGAACGGTGATCACGTCACCGGGCATGAGGACATGGTTGGCGCTGAGATCGCCCTGCTCCAGAATCCGCCTCAGGGGTAGCGCATAGCTCTCGAACCCGCCCTTGTCGAGGTGGCGATGAAGCGCACTTCTGTCGGCCGCCGCGTACTCGTTCGGACCGCCGGCCGCCAGCACCGCATCGAGCACGGTCATTCCCTGTCGGTGCGGCAGCGACACCGGCGATCGAACGGCTCCGGTCACCCTCACCCGCGACAGGTATTCATGACTGCGCAGTTCCGTGACGATTACCGTGACGTTCGGTTCGCGAATGTAGTCAGCCAGCAAGCCCCGCGCGTTGTCCGCAACCTCCTCGGGACGAAGACCGCCCGCCTGGATGTCCCCGATCAACGGAACCGTGATCTTCCCGTCGGATCGAACCGGCACGGTCACGCCCAGATCCTCTCTTCGCCAGACGCTGACCTGTACGACATCATCGACGCCGATTCGATAGTCCTCAACCGCCATGCTCATGAGCGAGGAAGGCGGAACGGGGCCGGCACTCGGCCCGCTTGCGCAACCGGCCATCAACAACGCCGACAGCGTCGCCATGACAAGCAGTGCTTCGCGAATCTTGAACATAATCATTGGCTGTTACTCCCGCCCGACCAGTGTCGCCAACCCGTATCGGGTCGCCCGCAGCAACCGTTCGACTGCAGTTGCGAATCTACGCTGTGCCGGGCAGGAGAATCTGTGCGCAATCGAACATTCACCCGCGTCATGGCAATCCGGAGTGCTAGCGCAGGTCGCGCCGTGTACGGCAACGCACAGATGGACTTTCCGTTGCGGGTTCAGAGTCGACCCATCTGACGCAGCGACTGGATCAGCAGGTTCGATTGGGATCGGGCCGTCCAGCTTCGACGGGGGCAGGCAATGCATCCATTGGTCAATCGGGCGATTCGCTCGGCACTTCAGCGGGGCAAGTCCATGCTTCGCGCCACGCGCGCGGGCCGCAGTCTGCTCTACGACTTGAACAACCGCCATGAATTCACGAGCCTGTTGAGCCACGAGCGCATGCTCGCCGATCGCGTCCGCGTCGACGCCTATCACGAGGCGATCCGCCGTCATGTCCATCCGGGACAGACCGTCATCGACCTGGGCACGGGTACGGGGATTCTCGCGATGTTCGCGGCCAGACAGTCCCGTGCCAGGGTCTACGCGCTCGATCATTCCGACTTTCTGGGCGTCGCACGCCGCGCGGCCCGTCACAACGGTCTCGACGGCATCGAATTCGTGAAGATCAACAGCCGCGAGTTCACGCCACCGCAACGCGTGGATCTCGTGATTCATGAGCAGATCGGGGACGAGCTGCTGACCGAGAACATGCTCGACAACCTGCTCGACCTCAAGAAACGATGCCTCAAGCCGGAGGGGCGCATTCTGCCGGCCGTGTTCGAGCTCTTTCTCGAGCCGGTCCAGCTTCGCTCCGGACGGAGGATTCCGTACCTGTGGGAAGAGCCCGTGCACGGCCTCGATTTCGGTATTCTCCGCAATGATCGCGATGCAGAGCGATTCAAGCCGCCCGACTACGACTGCTACCTGTTGGAACCTTCGGCGTTTGAAATGCTGCTCTGCAAGCCGCGACCCCTGCTGACTTTCGACCTCAACCGGATGGACAGTCCGAGGCAGTTGGGTAACCACTTCCGGGCACGCAAGACCGCTTCGCGCCCCGGAAGGATGGATGGTCTGGCACTGTACTTCCGGGTCGTTTTCGACCAAGACCTGAGTTTCGACACCTCACCGCTGAGCGCGGTGACTCACTGGCGATCTCGCCTGTTCAGAGTGCCTGCAAGAAGGCTGGAAATCGGAGATAGCTTCGAGATCGAACTCGATCTCCCTGATCCGACCAACATCCACTCCTGGCGCATGAGAATTCTGGAAAGTCATCCCCATGAGCTCTCCCCGCAAGAGTCGGCGACTCAAGCATGAAGGAAGCGCTGACTATCGGTTCGCTTCCCTCGCCGAACCGACAGGAACAGGACTGTCCATCTCCTTCAGCAGGTCACCGTAGGTCTGCGGATTGGCGCGCAGCGTGGGATCCGGGGAATAGCTGAGATCCCACTGGTCCGGATTGACCACATCACGCCCGATGCTCAGGCTCAGCAGGTTCCTGGGGCGTTCGGACCGGTTGTCGCCACCGGCATGCATCAGGTCGCTTCGAAACAGGATCACGCTGCCCTTCCTGGGTGCAGTTCGGACCATGCGAAAGGATTCGGACAACAGCTTGCGGTAGCGAAAGAGCTTCCACAGATTCCTCGGCCCCAGCATTCCGACACGGAACTGGTAGGTCTTGCCCGTCACGAAGCGCAACAGGTTCGGCTGGTGATCGTCCTGTTGTCGCGAGAAGACCCGGTCTCGGAACTCACCGGGCTCCAGGTTCGGATGGCCGCAACGCCGCATTCGAAGCAGGGCCTTGAGATTGTAGGCAAGAATGCGGAAATTGCAGGCGATCCGATAAAGCTCCATGAACTCGAAGGCCCGCCCGTCCATGCGGATATTCGCGCCGCCGTACTTGTGGGTTCCCGGCACAAACAGCGTACCGCCCTGCTCCGGCGCGATGTCGTCGACGGCGACGAGCATCGAAAGCACGCAGTCGGGATCCCGGTGGATGTATTGATGGGAAGATCCCTGGTGGCTGGTAAGCGTCGTGATCTCCAGCAGTGGACGCGAACGCCCGCAGTACTCGGAGATCACCGGTTCGAGCCGCCGGCACAGCGTGGATACGAAGCGCAGCGATTCCGGCGTCGAGGGCAGCGAACAGAAATTGCGGCGCCTGTAGCGGTTGTCGGTTTCACTGGCGAACTGACTCATGTGCCGCTTCGGATCGTTGACGGTCTGATCGATCAGGCCCTGGCCGGCGTCCGCCTCCCGGCGCGTCAACAGCCCATCGACGATCACGAACCCGCTGCGATCCAGGCATTCCCGAATCGTATCGGCGCATTCTTCGGACAAACCGGTGCCACCATCGAATTCTGCCGTGACCTGGAACTCCGAACTGTCTCCCAGGGGGACGAAGGCACTTGATTCATCGCTCCTGCTCGACCGCGAATTGTGGGCGAGGGAGAAAGGTCCTGGATCCGGCATCGGAGAACTCCTGCGGGTATGGCCAAGGCGCCGGACCGGCCCCATGCCAAACGGCTGGAACCACCGGCTCTGTGGACGATGCTAGGCTTGCCGCAACCAACAGTTCGGTGCGCAAACGCACAATCGGCGCCCCGCACATCAAGTCTGGCGGCTCCGGATTGCCGAAAACCGCAGTCAGGCGGTGAATGGTTCGACCGGTCGCTTGACCTGCATCAACCCCACGCGCCGGGGATTCCGGGCACAATTCCTCATGGACAGGCAGTTTTCCGATCGAGTTGAAGCCGGCCGTGTTCTGGCAGCGCACCTCGAGCACTTGAAAGACCGCAGCGACCTCCTGGTCCTTGGGTTGCCGCGCGGCGGCGTTCCTGTTGCCAAGGAAGTGGCCAGTGCGCTCGGGGCGCCGCTCGACGTTCTCGTCGTGCGCAAACTGGGTGCGCCCGGCCAGCCCGAACTGGCAATCGGCGCGATCGCCAGCGGCGGCGTGCAGGTGCTCTCACGCGAGCTGATCGAGCAACTCCACGTCAGCGCATCCAGGCTGGCCACGGAAATCGAAAAACAGCTCAAGGAACTGGACCGTCGGGAAAGGCAGTATCGGGGCGACCGGCCCTTTCCGGATCTCGAGGGCAAGACCCTGCTCGTCATCGACGACGGCCTCGCCACGGGCTCGACAATGGAAGCAGCCGTCCGGGCGCTCAGGCAGCACGAGCCACGCGCGATCATCGTGGCCGTGCCGGTGGCGCCGAGCCATGTCTCCTCCAGCCTGCTTTCGGCCGCGGACGAATTCATCGCGGTCGAAAGACCGCAGAATTTCATGGCCGTCGGACAGTTCTATCGCCGCTTCGACCAGACCAGCGACGAGCAAGTACGCGACATTCTTGCCGCCCAGACGCGTTCGGGCAAATGACGCCGCTCGAGTACGGGGAGCCTCCCTGGATGCGTCTGATCATGATCGGATTGACCTGCGTCATCGCGCCGTTGATCGCCGAGGTCTAGTATCTGGATCCTGGCTCACCTACGGAGCAAACAGCCATGAAACGCCTTCTCGTCGTTCTTTTGCTTACCCCCATTCTCATGCTCCCGGGCTGCGCCACCGGCCCCAAGGAGGAAGCCGGCATGGTCATCGG
>JAZBPT010000056.1:0-6405 GCA_036351755.1 Wenzhouxiangella sp.
CATCAGGATCACCGCCTCCCAACCGCCCGGAATCCGGTTCCGCACGCTTCTGGGCAGCTGGGCCCAGGCCCAGGCGAACAGGAGGAAGGCCAGGGGCAGCCCGACCAGCACCGTGAAGACGACCGGGATGTGGTTCTCGAGGAACGGGGCCAGCCACAGGCCGGCCAGGAAGCCCAGAATCACGGTCGGCAGGGCTTCCATCACCTCGATGGTGGGTTTGACCATGCCGCGCAGCTTCGGCGACATGAAGTACGCGGTATAGACGGCGCCGGCGATTGCCAGAGGCATGGCGAACAGCATGGCGAAAAACGCCGCCTTGAGCGTGCCGACGGTCAACGGCACCATCGAGTACTTGGGCTCGAAGCTGTCGCTGCCCGACGAAGCCTGCCAGACGTACTCCGGATCGGAGCGGCCTTCGTACCAGACCTTGCCCCAGAGCGCTTGCAACGACGTCTCGGGGTGCTCGTTCCACAATTCGAGTTGTGTCAGCTCACCAGCCTCGTCTTCGACGATGATGCGGTTGTTGACCGGCGAAACACCGACATGCACCAGCGGGCGCTCGGACACGCGCTCGAGCAGCAGTGTGCGTGCCGAGGTGCCGTAATGAATCCCGAGGTGTCCCTTATCATCCACGGCCACGAATCCCTTGCGGGCATACTCGGCCTGGATGTCGGTAATCGCACCCGGCTGCTGCTCGAAGTCGCGAGCGCGGGCCAGGTAGAAGATGTTGTCGCCGGCGTCCTCGGTCTCGTCGCGGACCAGAAACCACTGCGACAGCCGACCCTCCGAGGTTCCGGCGATGATCGAGAACGTGCCGTTCAGGTACTGGAGGGTCGTGATCTCCTCATCGCCGGAGGTTACGTGCCGGCGGTCGCGAACGACCGCTTGCGAGGGGTTGGCGATATCCCAGTAGACCAAGTGACCGTCGACATCGGCGCCGATCAGGTTCCAGAGGTTGGCGCTGAGCTGTAGATGCGTGACCGGTTCGGGCGCGGCAGGCAGCTCGAAGGCCTGCCGGCGCACCTCGCGCTCACCGGTCAGAAAGCCGGTACTGACACGGAAACGCACGAACGTCATCCGACCGTCGACGGTCCGGGCCGCGACGCCGATGTCGTCGCGGGAATGCTGCACGGCGATGGTTTCAAGCGCTGCGCCGTCGTCATCCACGACCACGGGGTCGGCACCGACGGGAAACTCGGGCGCCGGGACCACCTGGCGCACGCCGGCCTCGGGAAACTGCAGTTCAAAGCCGTGCCGGACGATGATGGCCGTGCCGTCGCTCAAACCGAATGTGACCAGGCGTGCACGCGGCTCCCCGTTGCCGACGCTGGTCACCTCGACGCCTTCGGGCACGGCCAGGTCCACCCGGCGAATGACCTCGCCGTCACCCAGGTGGAAATAGACCAGTCGGCCGTCGCGGCTGTAGCGCATGCCGATTTCGCCGTAGCGCTCGAGCGCCAGGTACACCGGCTCGGAGCCCTGCGTTCCTTCCACGACGTAGCTGGATTCGGCATCCACGGACGCCCCCTTGAGCAGCGGAAAGACCTCGCTGAACAGGTAGACGAAAATCAGCGCCAGGGCCACGACCACGCCGCCGCCGCCGGCTCGCACCATCCAGCGGGCGGCGCCGTCGGCAAGGTATCTGCGACGTCGACGCCGCGCCATCGCGTCGGCGCTCGGCAGGAAGCTCGTCCGCTCGCCAGCTGTATTGGCGTTGCTGTTCATCACGAAACCCTTTTCAATGGTTCGGCTGTTTCGGGGCATTCATGCCGGCTTGGCGCCGAATCAAATGGCCCCGGCGAAAACCGGGGCCGATGGCTCTGCATGCAGCCCGGGAGACTTACTCGATGCCCAGCTGCGCGCGGATTCGCGCCGCGGCCGACTCCGGCAACGGGATGTAGCCGTCACGCAGGACGACTTCCTGTCCCTGGCGTGAGAGTACCAGGCGGAAGAACTCCCGCTCGAGCGGCGGCAGTTCGCGATTGGGCTGCTTGTTGACGTAGACCAGCAAAAGGCGCGAAAGCGGGTAGCGGCCGTTGGCACCGTTCTCGGCGGTAGGCCCGAAGCACTGGTCGCCGCCGACTTCGGTCAGTTCGATCGCCTTCACGCCCGAGGTGTTGTAGCCGATGCCCGAGTAACCGATGCCGTTGAGCGACTCGGTCACGCCCTGCACGACCGAGGCCGAACCGGGCTGCTCGTTGATCGAGGGCTTGAAGTCGCCCCCGCACAGGGCGTTGTCCTTGAAGAATCCGTAGGTTCCGGACACGGCGTTGCGGCTGTAGAGCGTGAAGTCGCGGTTGGCCCAGTCGCCTTCGAGCCCCAGCTGGCCCCAGCGCGTGACATCGTCGGGCGCGCCGCAGCGTCGGCCCACGGAAAACACCGCGTCGACCTGCTCCATCTTCATGCACTCGATGGGATTGTCCTTGTTGACGTAGACCGCCAGCACGTCGATCGCGGTGCCGACCTGGGTCGGCGGATAGCCGTGCTTTTCCTCGAAGGCCTGGATTTCGGACGAGCGCATCGGGCGGCTCATCGGGCCGAAGTTGGCCGTGCCTTCGGTCAGGGCCGGCGGCGCGGTCGAGGAGCCGGCGCCCTGGATCTGGATATTGACGTTGGGATAGTAATCCTGGAACTCCTCGGCCCACAGCGTCATCAGGTTGTTGAGCGTGTCCGAACCGATGGACGACAGGTTGCCCGAAATACCGGAAACCGGCTCGTAGTCCGGCAGCGCCGGATCGACTTCGGCCTGGGAAAAGGCCTGGCCGCTGGCCAGGACGGCGGCAACGGCGGAATACTTGAACAGGTGCTTGATCATCTCGATCGGACTCCTTGGGAAATCTGCTTGCGCATTCTATGACTGAAAAATGACAGTTCGATTACACGGCGCTGCTGCGGCGCTGGCGTGTCGCACAGGCCCGCTCTGAAGGGAACACGCAGCGGAAGATGCTCCCCACGCCCGGCTCGGATTCGACGTCCAGTTCCGCGCCGTGGCGCTTGAGCACGTGCTTGACGATTGCCAGCCCGAGCCCCGTACCGCCCTGGGCACGGCTGTGCGAACTGTCGACCCGGTAGAAACGCTGGGTAATGAACGGCAAATGCCGGCGATCGATGCCCACGCCCTGGTCCTGGACCTCGAAAACGAGGCCGCCGTCGTCCGCCTCATGCCAGCGCACCGTCACCGGGCGCCCCGCCTCGCTGTAGCGAAAGGCGTTGATGACCAGATTCGAAAGGGCGCTGTATAGCTCGTTTTCCACGCCGTGGAGACAGCGCTCGGTCTCGATGTCGATATCGAGCGGGTGCGCCTCGGCGTCGGCGAGCACGGCATCGCGACCCAGACGGCGGATCAGCGCGGGCATGTCGACCGGGCTGTCCATCGCTGCGTCGCTTTCCTCGGTTTCCAGGCGCGACAGTTCGAGCAGGTCGTTGACGAGGTTGTTCATGCGCTGGCATTGCGCGCGCATCTGTTTTACCGGCCCGCGCCAGGCCGGATCCAGCTCCCGATCCTCGACCATCGAGTCCAGATATCCGCCCAGGACCGTCAAGGGCGAGCGCAATTCGTGCGAGGCGTTGGCAACGAAGTCCCGCCGCATGGCCTGGAGCCGGTGCAGGCGCGTCACGTCGCGAATCAGCATGAGGTACTGCTCGTCGCCGTAGGGCACGATGCGGAGCATGAGCCGCCGCCTCGGGTCGACCGGAGAGGGAATCTCGAGCGAGCGCTCGAAGTCGCCCGCATCGATGTAGGCCACCATTCGCGGACTGCGGATGAGGTTGGAAATCGGCTGGCCGAAATCACTCCGGCTGGTCAGCCCCGCGAGCGTGCACGCGGCCTGGTTGTACCAGAGGATCCGGAATTCCCGGTCCAGCACCAGCGTGCCGTCGGGCATGGCCGCCGTCGCCTCCCTGAACTCACGGATCACGGCCGCCAGCCGCCGCTTGCTCAGGTGGTGGCGGCGACGGAGTCGGTAGTAGTCGTCGAACAGCTGTCCCCAGACACCCCAGGAAGACGGCGGATTGCGCCGCCGGCTGCGCAACCAACTGTCGAGGCGGTAGAGCTGGTGGCACCAGCGACCGAAAAGGATTGCCAGGGCCAGGAGCAGGAACCAGGGAAGCCCCCCGAAAAAGAACGCCAGCACGAGGGCTCCGGCCAGCAGGGCGGCAAGGAAAAGCAGCTCGCTGACCCACGCCCTCGACATCAGGCCGCTTGCACCGCCGAGAATCGGTAGCCCGCGCCGCGTACCGTCTGGATATAGCTGTCGAAGCCCAGCGGCGCCAGCGCCTTCCTCAGGCGCAGAACGTGGACGTCGACGGTGCGCTCCTCGATGTAGACGCCGCCGCCCCAGACATAATCGAGCAGTTGGGTGCGCGAGTAGACGCGATCCTGGTGGGTCATGAAGAAGCGCAGCATGCGAAACTCCGTTGGTCCCAGGTCGATCGGCTTGCCGTTGCCCGTCACCCGGTGACTTGCGGTGTTGAGCACGAGGCCGTCGACCTCGATTTCCTCGCCGGCACCGCCCGGCGCGGTTCGCCGCAGCAGCGCATTGATTCGCGCGATCAGCTCGCGGGCGCCGAAAGGCTTGGTGACGTAGTCGTCCGCCCCGCTGTCGAGACCGCGCACCTTGTCGTCTTCCATGGTACGCGCGGTCAGCATGATGATGGGCAGGTCGCGGGTCATTTCGTCGCGACGAAGACTGCGCGCCAGCTCGACGCCGCTGGTGTCGGGCAACATCCAGTCGAGCAGGAGCAGGTCCGGCAGGTCGTCGGCGATGCGCACACGGGCGGTCTGGCAATCTCCCGCCTCGACAACGCGGAACCCCGAGCGCTCCAGATTGAAGACGATCATGTCGCGAATCGCCTCGTCGTCTTCCACTACCAGGATGGTCTGGGTATTCATGGCAAGCCTTGCAGTCAACCTGGCATCATTGCAGCAGCGTCATGTGACAGTCCCATGACATGAGGGTGACAGGCTCTCTACAGTTGCCTTTTTACTCCGATCGAGCCGTGTTTTCCAGCCGCCCCTAGCGGTAATGGCCCAGCGCGGTCTCGAGCTGCGTCGAAACTGCCTCGCGGAGGAAATCCGGCGCGATGACCTCGATATCGGCACCGTAGCGCAGGATTTCCATGACCAGCTCGCGGCTGCGCCCGAAGGGCACGGACAATTCGAAGCGGCCGTCCGGTCGCCAGGACGAACGCTGCTCGGGGTGCCAGACCTCGTCGGCGGCCCAGCGGGCGGCCTCGGGGCTGAATCGGAGCACGGCCTCGTGTTCCACCGGACCGGAAAAGATGCCGAAAGCCTGGTCGAAATGCCGGGCGATTTCCTCTTCGGGTAGCTCGAGGCTCTCTTCGTCCAGGCGCCGAATCTCGCGAATCCGCTCCAGCGCGAAGCTCCGCAGGCCCTCCGAGCGGTGGCACCAGGCATCCAGGTACCAGCGGTCGCGATAGCTGGTCAGGCGCTGCGGCGAGACTTCCCGCTCGCTGACGTCGTCGCGGCGGCGACCGTGATAGGTGATGACCAGGCGTTCGCGCCGAAACAGGGCCTGCATCACGTCCTCGAACAGTTCGGCCGGCACCGGCCGCCCGGCGTCATGGCGGATGTTGATGCGCCCGGGCTGGGCCGAAAAGTCCAGCCCCTGGGCATCGAGTAACTGGTTGATGCGCTGCTGGACGCCCTCGAGCTCGTCCTCGAGCAATCCGGGCTGGACGTTGCCCAGGACGTGACGCGCGGTCAGTAGCGCCTGCAGCTCGTCGGGACTGATCCACAGCCCCGGCAGCTCGAAACTGCCCGCCAGGCTGCGGTCGTAGTAGAAGCCGCGACCGTCCGGATCCTGTTCGAGGGGCGCCCCGAGGTGATCGCGCAACTCGTTGATCAAACGGTAAAGCGTGGCCTGCGAACAGCCAAGCTCGTCCATCAATTCCTGACGCGCGATCGGCGTGCGCCGCTGGCGCAGGATGTCGTGCAGGTGATAGAGACGTTCGCGCCGGCTCAAGAGCGCCGTGCCTCGTAGCAGGCGCTGCAGAGACCGTAGATTTCCAGCACCTGTCGGTCGGGATGGAAACCTTCGCGCTCGGCGGCCTCGCGGAGATTGCGGGTCAGACCCGGCTCGTGGATCTCGATCACCGACTGGCACTCGTCGCAGATCAGGAACTGGCCCTGGTGCGACTCGGCCGGGTGAAAACAGCTGACGAAGGCGTTGAGCGACTCGAGCCGATGGATGAAGTGGTTCTCGAGCAGGAACTCAAGCGCCCGGTAGACGGTGGGCGGCGCCGCGTTGGGCTGCTCGGCCTTGAGCTGGTCGAGCAGGTCGTAGGCCTTGACCGGGCCGTCGGCCGACAATACGAGCTCGAGGACCCGCCTGCGCGTCGGCGTCAGACGCAGACCACGCTGCCGACAGCGCTGCTCGACCTCAG